>DATCYP010000045.1:0-46078 GCA_036526375.1 Gaiellaceae bacterium
GCGCTCGACGACGGGATGGGCTTCGACGGCTCGTCGATCACCGGCTTCAACGCGATCGAGGAGTCGGACATGGTCGCGATCCCCGATCCCGAGACGTTCCGCGTGCTGCCCGAGGGCCAGACGGCGCGGATGATCTGCGACGTCGTGACGCCCGACGGCGAGCCGTACGCCGGCGACCCGCGCTACGCGCTGCGGCGTGCGCTCGAGCGGATGGAGTCGATGGGCTTCGACACGTTCAACGTCGGCCCGGAGGCGGAGTACTTCCTGTTCAAGGACGAGACCGGCACCGAGACCCTCGACGAGGGCGGCTATTTCGCGCAGACGACGATGGACGCGGCGACCGGCGTCCGCCGCGACACGATCCGCGCGCTCGAGTCGATGGGCATCCCGGTCGAGTACCACCACCACGAGGTCGGGCCCTCGCAGCACGAGATCGACATCCGCTACGCGGGCGCGCTCGACATGGCCGACTACATGCTCACGTACCGGCTCGTCGTGAAGGAGATCGCGAAGCAGCACGGCTACCACGCGACCTTCATGCCGAAGCCGCTCTTCGGCGAGAACGGCTCGGGCATGCACACGCACATGTCGCTGTTCACCGACGGCCGCAACACGTTCTTCGACGAGGACGACAAGTGGCACCTCTCGGACGTCGCGAAGGCGTTCATCGCCGGCCAGCTCCGCCACGCCCGCGAGCTGTCCGCGGTCTTCGCGCAGTGGGTCAACTCGTACAAGCGGCTCGTACCGGGCTTCGAGGCGCCGGTCTACGTCGCGTGGTCGCAGCGGAACCGCTCCGCGCTGATCCGGATCCCGCTCTACAAGCCGGGCTCCGAGCAGGCGACCCGCGCCGAGATCCGCTGCCCCGATCCGGCGTGCAACCCGTACCTCACGTTCGCGGCGCTGCTGCACGCGGGGCTCGAGGGGATCGAGCAGGGCTACGAGCTGCCCGAGCCGATGGAGACGAACCTCTACCACCTCACCGCCGAGCAGCGGCGCGAGCGCGGCATCGTCTCCCTCCCCGAGACGCTCGGCGAGGCGATCGACGAGCTCTCGCAGTCGCAGCTCATGCGCAAGGCGCTCGGCCCGCACATCTTCGACCGCTACGTCGAGCTGAAGCGCAAGGAGTGGGACGAGTACCGCGTCCAGCTGACCGACTGGGAGATGAAGAAGTACCTCGCGGTCCTGTAGGTCTCCGAGCCAGACAGCGGCGGGCGGACGTGCCTCCGCCCGCCGCCCCTCCTTGAATCGGGACGCCTGTCGCGATTAGATCGGGCGGCGGCCAACAGGGAGAGGAGCACGCAATGCGCATCGAAGGATCTGTCACCGCGATCTCGTGGATCCCGTCCGAGGCGATCGAGGGCTTGCCGAAGCTGCCGTTCGAGCTCGGCGTCGGCCACTACGACGAGCCGCCGCCCGATCGGATCGGCGGCGCTGAGGTTCTGGAGCAGCTGCGCGACCTCGACCGGTTTCGCGAGGCGAACCTGCTGCACGCCTGGATCGAGGTCGAGGACGGCAAGGTCGTCGACGCCGGCTACTGGGGCGGCGGCCTCGTCGGCTCGACGACGTTCCGCCTCGGATCGAGGACGATCGTCGTCCCGGGTGTGGCGTTCGAGGTGCTTCGCGCCGACCCCGAGATCCGTGGAGACCGGGCCCGGTTCGTGCAGACGGTCGGCGGACGCGCGGGGTTCCCGGCGCCCCGGCCGGTCAAGGGCGGGCCCCGGTTCCGGATCCACTCGGCGACGGCGTGGACGACGCTCGCGCTCACCCTCCACGCAGACGGCAAGGTGGAGCACGAGCTCGTCGGCGCGAGCCCGTTCCCTCGCCACTGGATCTACGACAACGAGGGCGTCCTCGCGGAGAAGAGCGGCGTCGTCGACTTCAAGACGTGGTACCGCGAGTCGCACGGCGACAACACGCCGTGGGGCAACGAGGAGTCGCCGGCGGTCGTCGCGGCGGCGGAGAGCGCGCTCGAGCGTCAGCTGTCGCAGACGCTCCTCTCCGGCGAGGTCGACTTCGAGCGGCGCAAGCTCGACGAGGACGAGGTGCTCGTCGAGCAGGGCACGGAGGGCCACGACCTCTATCTCCTCCTCGACGGCGTGCTTGGCGTCGAGGTCAACGGGGAGCAGGTCGCGGAGATGGGGCCGGGAACGATGCTCGGCGAACGCGCCTCGCTCGAGGGCGGCGTCCGCACGGCGACCCTCCGCGCCATCACGCCGTGCCGGGTCGCGGTCGTCCCGCCCGGCTTCCTCGGAGAGCCCGAGCTCGAGGCGCTCGGGGCCGACCGGCACCGCGAGGGCTGAGCCGCCCGAGCTGAGACGACGGCTGCGGCGGGCGGCCTGCTCCGTCCGCCGCGGCCCGCATCGTTCCGGGTGTGGCCGGGCTCGGCTCGCCGCTCCTCCTCCTCGTCTTCCTCGCCGCCTCGGGGGCGACGTGGACGGCCGGCGTCGCGCTCTCGAAGACGACGGACGCGCTCGACGCGCGGCTCGGGCTCGGCGACGAGCTCGGCGGGCTGATCCTCCTCTCCGTCGCGGGCAGCCTGCCGGAGCTGGCGATCACGATCTCGGCCGCGGCGCAGGGGAACCTCCAGCTCGCCGCCGGGAACCTGATCGGCGGCATCGCGATCCAGACGATGGTGCTTCTCGTCTGCGACTTCGCCGTCGGGCCGTCGAGACCGCTGACGTACCTCGTCGGCGCGCTGACGCCGGTGCTCGAGGCGCTGCTCGTGATCCTGGTGGTGGCCGGTGTGGAGATGGGCGCTCTCCTGAAGCAGTCGACGGCGATCGGCGGCCGCGTCAGTCCCGCCTCGCTCGGGATCGTGGTCGTCTGGGTCGTCGGCCTCTACGTGATCAACCGCGCGCGCAAGGACCCGCGCTGGAGCGTCTCGATGCCCGGCAGCCGGCCCGGCCGCCGACACCGGCGCGAGAAGCATCCCGAGCAGCCGCGTCCCTATGCCGGCGCCTCGACCGCCCGCGTCGCGCTGATCTTCGGGATCGGATGCGCCGTGACGCTGGGAGCCGGCGTCGCCCTCGAGGCGAGCGGCAACGACCTCGCCAACCGGCTCGGGGTCAACGGCGTCATCTTCGGCGCGACCGCGCTCGCGGCCGCGACGGCCCTGCCGGAGATCTCGTCCGGAATCGCGGCCGTGCGGCTCGGCGACCACGCGCTCGCGATCGGCGACATCTTCGGGGGCAACGCGTTCCAGGTCTGCCTCTTCCTCGTCGCCGACCTCGTCGCGGGCAGGCCGGTACTGCCTGCGTCCGGACACCTCAACGCCTGGCTGGCGGCGCTCGGTGTCGCGCTGACGGCGGTCTACGGCTTCGGCGTCATCGGGCGCCCCCAGCACACCCACGCACGCCTCGGGCCGGACTCGCTCCTGGCACTGGCCGTCTTCGGCCTCGGCGTCGCAGGCCTCTTCGTCGTCCCGCACTGAGGCAGACTCCTCGCCGTGGACCTCTGTCCGTACGGCGAGATCACGAGCGTCGTCGTGGCCCGTGGCGGCGAGATCGTCTGCGAGGAGTACTTCGAGGGCGACGCCGACACGCTCCGCAACACCCGCTCCTGCACGAAGACGGTCGCGGGGATGCTGCTCGGGATCGCGATCGAGCGCGGCATCGAGCGGGGCGTCGAGACGCCGCTCGCCGACCTGCTCGGCGAGCCTGCCCCTCCGATCACGCTCCGCGATCTCCTCACCATGAGCTCGTGCCTCGACTGCAACGACTGGGACGACGGCTCGCCCGGCAACGAGGAGCTCATGTACCCGCAGGAGGACTGGCTCGCGTTCGCGCTCGGCCTGCCGCTGCGCGAGGAGCGGACGTTCAGCTACTGCACCGCCGGCGTCGTGGCGCTCGGGATCGGGCTCGAGCGCGCGCTCGCCGAGCCGCTGCCCGCGTTCGCACGGCGGGAGCTGTTCGAGCCGCTCGGAATCGACCGGGCCGAGTGGCAGCGGACGCCGCGCGGCCAGACGTCCACCGCGGGCGGGCTGCTCCTGACGAGCCGGGCGCTCCTCTCCCTCGGCCGGCTCTATCTCGACGGCGGCCGCGGACTCGTGCCGCATGCGTGGGTGGAGGAGTCGCTCCAGCCGCACGCGCGCATCGACGACGAGATCGAGTACGGCTACCTGTGGTGGCTGCGGACCTACGCCGGGGAGCCCGGCTACTTCATGACCGGCATGGGCGGAAACCGCGTCCACGTCTTCCCGGGACAGGAGCTCGTCGCCGTGATCACGACCGCGAACTTCGGCCGCCGCGACGCCCACGAGCTGAGCGACCGGCTCGTCGTCGAGCGGATCCTCACTTCCACACCATGAGGCCGAGGATCGCGAGCAGCATCAGCCCGCTCGCGTAGCTCGCCGCGAGCGGCACGCGAGCTGCGAGGAGCGCGTGCAGCTCTGGGCTGGGCGCGTCGCCCTCGGCCGCCAGCTTCTCCGCGAGGTGTCGTGCGTGCCGTGCCGTCCGGCCGCCGTAGCCGCCGACGACCATGCTCGCCACCCAGAGGCCGAGCGCAGCCTGGATCCACGCCGGCGAGAGGCCGAAGCCCTCGTGCTCGGCGAGCGCGATCCCGAAGCCGAGCGTCAGGAGCGCGCCGAGCCCCACGAGCGCGGCGCCGACGGGAGCCAGCCGCAGCAGCGCATGGACCTCGCTCGGCCGCTCGCGCCGGATCGCGGCGTGCTGCAGCGTCCCGACGACGGCGGCTCCGGCGAAGAAGCTCACGGCGCCGAGCAAGTGGAAGAAGAGCAGGACGTTGGTCAGCGCCACGACACTCCTACGATAGGCGGGTGGAGACGACCGACCGGCACCTGCGGCTGCTGACCGAGACGATCGCGGCCGTCAACTCCACGCTCGACCTCGAGGAGGTTCTGCACCTCGTGGCCAACGAGGTGGCGGCCGCTCTCGACGCCGACGCGTGCTTCGTCTACCTCTACGACGAGGCCGTCGGCGAGCTCGTCCTGCGCGCCACGCACGGCACGCCGCTCGACGAGATGACGCGCCGCCCTCGCCTGCGTCCCGGCGAGGGGATCACCGGCACCGCCGCCGCCGAGCGCCGTCCCGTCGCGATCGCCGCCAACGCCGACCTCGACCCGCGCTGGAAGGAGTTCCCGAACCTGCCAGAGTCGGAGTACGAGTCGATCCTCGCCGTCCCGATCCTCGCGCGCGAGCAGCTCGCGGGCGCGCTCAACGTCCGGACGCGCGAGCCGCGCGAGTTCCGGCCCGACGAGATCGAGCTGCTGCAGGCCATTGCGGGTCAGGTCGCCCAGTCGATCGTCCACGCGCGGCTCTACGCCGAGGCGCAGCAGCGCGTCGCCGAGCTCGAGGCGCTCGCCCGCATCTCGGAGGCAGTGTCGGAGTCGCTGTACCTCGAGGAGTCACTCGAGGCGATCGTGAGGACGACCATGGACGCCGTGCATGCGACAGGCGCCGCGCTCGTGCTCGAGGACGGCCGGATCGCGTGGCCCGATGGTCAGGCCGGCGCCTATGCCGTCCGGACGCCGCTGCGCTGGAAGCGGCGCGAGATCGGCGAGCTCGTCGCCGACCGCGACACGCCGTTCACCGACGAGGAGCGCGCGCTGCTCGAGGCGATCGCCCACCACGCCGCCGTCGCGCTCGAGCACGGACGCGCGGTGATGCGCGGCGTCCTCGCCCAGGAGATCCATCACCGCGTCAAGAACAACCTCCAGACCGTCGCCTCGCTGCTGCGCCTGCAGGCCCGCGCCGAGGAGGTCGACCCGCGCGAGGCGCTCGAGCACTCCGTCAACCGGATCCTCGCCATCGCCGCCGTGCACGAGTCGCTGACCGAGCAGCGGGAGGAGGACGTCGAGCTCGCGGAGCTGATCGACCGGCTGCGGGCGATGCTCGTCCAGGGGCTCGGCGCCGGGCGCGACGTCCAGGCGCGGCTCGAGCCGGTCTCGCTCGCGGGGAGCCGCGCCACGGCCCTTGCGCTCGTCTTCTCGGAGCTGCTCCAGAACGCGCTCGAGCACGGCGCCGGGACGGTGCGCATCGAGCTCGCGCGCCGCAACGGCGACGTCGTGCTCGCGATCGCGGACGAGGGCAGGGGCGCCGACGGCGCTCCGAGCGGCACGGGCCTCTCGATCGTCCGCGCCCTCGTGGCCGACGAGCTCCAGGGCAGCTTCGCCCTCGCCGGCGCGCGCGCCGAGGTGGTGTTCCCGGCGTGAGCTGGCTCGTCGTCCTCAGGCCGGTGCGGGAGGAGATGCCGTTCGAGCCGACCGAGGAGGAGTCGCGGATCGTCTCCGAGCACTACGAGTACCTCAAGCAGTTGCATGGGGAGGGACGCCTCGTCCTCGCGGGGCCTTCGGCGCTGCCGGGCGACACCTTCGGGCTCGGGATCTTCGACCAGGACGACCGCTCGGAGGTCGAGGCGATCGTCGCCGCCGACCCTGCGGTGACAGGCGGGGTCATGACCGCCGAGATCAGGCCCTACCGGATCGCCGTCCGGTGAGCCGCGAGGTGCTGATCCACGTGCGCCGCGGCGACGAGTTCCTGGTGGCGCATCGCGCGCCCGACGGCGGCGGGTACTGGCACGCGATCGCGGGCGGCGTGGAGGAGGGCGAGGACTGGGAGACCGCGGCGCGGCGCGAGCTGCTGGAGGAGACGGGCCTCGACACGCCTGCACTAGAGGCCCTCGGCGAGTTCTCGTACGTGCCGGAGGCGTGGGAGAACGCGCGCGGCGCCCGGATCGACGTCCACGCGTTCCTCGTCGACGTCGACGCCGGCTGGGAACCCGACCTCGACCACGAGCACGACGACTACCGCTGGTGCTCGCGCGAGGATGCGATGGAGCTCCTCTTCTGGCCGGAGCCGGCGGCGCTGCTCGGGTCGCTGCCGTGAGCGAGCCCTCGCGCATCAGCGAGGATCCGGCGCCCGGCCGCTTCGCCCCGCGTGAGGGAGCCGTCCACCCATGAGGATCCTCGTCGCCGAGGACGAGACGATCATCCGGCTCGACCTGCGCGCGCTGCTCGAGAGCGCCGGCTTCGAAGTGTGCGCCGAGGCGAAAGACGGCGAGGAGGCGGTCGAGCTCGCGCGCTCCGAGCAGCCCGACCTCGCGGTGCTCGACGTGAAGATGCCGAAGCTGGACGGGATCGAGGCGGCGAGGCGGATCCTCGAGGAGCGGCCGATCCCGATCGTGATGCTGACCGCCTACGGCCTGGAGGAGCTCGTCTCGCGCGCGGTCGAGGCCGGCGTCTTCGGCTACCTCGTGAAGCCGTTCCGCGAGCAGGACCTCCTGCCCGCGATCGCCGCCGCGCGGGCGCGGCACGACGAGCTGCAGACGCTGCGCGCCGAGGCGGAGTCGCTTGCCGACGCGCTCGCCGCGCGAAAGGTGATCGAGCGCGCGAAGGGACTTCTTATGGCGAAGGAGCAGCTCGACGAGCAGGAGGCGTTCGCGCGCCTGCGCAAGGCGAGCCAGGCGTCGGGCAGGCCGCTCAAGGTGATCGCCGAAGCCGTCGTCGCGACGCTCGCCGGAGAAGAGTGAGCGACGAGCACCCGAACGCCGCTCTCGTGAGGCGCCTGTTCGCGGCCTTCGGCAACAACGCCATGGCCGTCGCGGCGACGCTCGCGCGCGACGTCGTGTGGCGGGTGCCGGGGAACACCGTCATGAGCGGCGAGTACCGCGGCCGGCGCGACGTGGTCGAGTTCCTCCGCCGGACGGGGCTCGAGACGGGCGGCACCTACCGCAGCCGCCTCCACACCGTGTTCGCCGACGACGACTGGGCCGTCGCGATCTACCGCGCGACGGGCAGTCGCAACGGGATCGACCTCGACGTCGACCAGGCGCTCGTGATCCGCATCGTGGACGGACTGCTGCAGGACGTGACGGCCGTGCCGCTCGACTCCGCGTTCGAGCGGTTCTGGGCGTGACCTAGGCCGGCGCGGCGAGCCCTCCGCTCTCGGAGGCGGTCAGCGAGGTCCCGCAGTAGCGGCACTTCGTGGCCTCGAGCGGGAGACCGTCCGACAGGCAGGCCGGACACGCCTTCGTGGGCGGCGGCTCCGTGAAGACGGCCACGCCGCGACGGTGCTGGTAGATCCGGTACGGCACGACGATCGCGAAGTAGACGACCGCGACGAAGACGATGAAGTAGATGACGGCCGAGATGAGCACGCCGATTTCGACGCGCTGACCGTTGACGGTGAAGCCGAGCCCCTGCCCCGCACCCCCGCCTGCCGCGTTGACGAGCGGCGTGATCACCGCGAACGTGAACTCCTGGACGAGCGTGCTGAACGCGAGCGCGATCGACAGGCCGACCGCGACGACGATGAGGTCGCCCTGCATGAGGAAGTTCTTGAAGCCGCGAAGCGCAGACATGGTCGCTCCTTCCTAGAGGCGATAGAGCCGCCGCGCATTCTCTCGCAGGATCAGCCGTGCGGCTTCCCCTGCCTCTTCCTCCGGCAGCAGCTCGGGCAGCACCCCGGCGAGCGCCTGCCGCCACCGGCGCGCCGCGAGGTAGTACAGCTCGGGCGTCCGCGCGGCGTCGGAGGCGTAGAGGAGCTTCGACACCGGCGCGAGGTCGAGCGCCTCGCGAACCGCCTGCGACGGCTGCGAGACGTGCGGGATCGTCAGCGACAGGTCGAACCAGACGTTGCCGTAGACGTGGGCGAGCCAGCCCGCCTCACGGACGTAGGGGTAGCAGTGGAGCAGCACGAAGGGCGTCTCGCGGAACCGCTCGACGAGCGGCTTCAGGTACGAGGGATCGGAGCGCCAGAGATGCAGGTCGGCGTCCCCGAAGCCGCAGTGCACCTGCACGGGCAGCGGATCGCCGGTGGCCTCGTTCGCCGCGAGCGCGGCGACCACGTCCTCCGCCGGACGATCGAGACCGCCGCGATAGGCGGCGATCGTCTTCAGGGCGACGTAGCCGGCCGCGCGCGCGCCGAGAACGTCCTCGGGCGGATGGCTCTCGATGCGGAGCACCGGACGCGCCGGAATGCCGACCCAGCCGGCGAGCTCGTCCCAGGACGTGCCGACGTCGGTGGGCGGGAAGCCGTCGTCGATGAGGAGGAGCTCGGTGTTCGTCTCCGCGAGCAGCCGGCGCGCGTACTCGCGCGGCTCCGTCGCGAGCCGGTGCGCGAGGACGGCCTCCTCGCTCGGCTCGAGGCCGAACAACTCCGCGAGCTCGCGGATCGCGCGGCGGTACGCGATCCCGCTCGCGACGTGCGGCCACTGCCTCGGATCGGTGCTCTCGCTGAAGAGGCCGCGGAACTCGTCGAGCGCCGGCTGCGCGCGCAGGATCCCGTGCGCATGTTGGTCGACGAGCGGGATGCCGTCGAGATCGAGCGCCATCAGTACTTGAGGAAGTGGCCGCGGTGCTCGAACTCGGCGTCCTCGACGGAGTACGCGCTCCACTCCGAGCTGCGCACGGCGAGGTAGGACTGGGTCAGCACGGGGCCGAGGGCGGCCGTGAGCACGTCGTCGGACTCGAGCGCGGCGAGCGCCTCCTCCTGGGTCTCCGGCAGGCGGTGGATGCCGCGCGCCTCACGCTCGGAGTCCGGCAGCGTCGCCGGATCGACCTCGACCGGCTCGGGCGGCTCGAGGCTCCGTTCGAGCCCGTCGAGGCCCGCCGCGATCAGCCCACCCACCGCGAGGTACGGGTTGCAGGTCGCGTCCGCCGACTTCAGCTCGGCGTTCGTCGAGGTCTCCTCCATCCCGGCGAAGACGGACGGCACCCGCAGCGGCGCCTCCCGGTTGTCGTGGCCCCAGGCGGTGAAGGCGCCCGCCCAGTACTGCGGCACGAGGCGGTGGTACGAGTTGAAGCTCGGCGCCGTGAGCCCGCAGAGGCCGGGCAGATGGGCGAGCACGCCGGCGATGAACTGCCGCGCGGTGTCCGAGAGCCGGTCCGCGCGCGACGAGTCGTGGAAGAGGTTGCGCGAGCCGTCCTCCGACCAGAGCGAGAAGTGGATGTGGGCGCCGTTCCCCGCCGCCTCGGGCCACGGCTTCGGTGCGAGCGAGGCGACGTAGCCGAGCCGGGCGGCGACGCCGCGGATCGTCTCGCGCACGAGGACCTGCTCGTCCGCGGCGCGCAGCGCCGGCGCGTGGCCGGTCGAGATCTCCTGCTGACCGTGCCCGAGCTCGGCGTAGTACTGCTCGAGGACGATCTCCTGCCGCTCGAGCGCGTCGGCGAGCGCCTCGACGTACTCCTGCGACGCCGCCATCCCGATCGTGGAGAAGCAGAGGCTCTCGTCGACCGGCCGGCAGCCGCCGTCGGCGACGACCGCGAGCGTGAACTCGTTCTCGAAGGACGCCTCGAGCACCGCGCCGTCCTCGGCGAGCCTCGCAGCCTGCCGCTTGAGGAACGAGCGCTGGCAGACCGCGGCCGGCTCCCCGTCGAGCGCGACGTGGTCGACGAGCACGGCGCCGCTCGCGGGCGCGTACGGCAGGACGCGGAACGTCTCGAGGTCGGGGACGAGCCTGACCTCGCCGATCGCACCCATCCCCTCGACCGGCTGGAGCTGGTCGAGCGAGTTCATCGCCTGCATTCCCACGGTCAGCCCGATCCCGGCGCGCAGGCGTCCCTCGAGCCCGCGCCGCGACGAGGCCTTGGCGCGGATCGTCCCGTCGTTGCCGCACCAGAGGAAGCGGACGAAGCGGAGGCCCGCCTCGTCCACCCTGCGCGCGACCTCGTCGACGGTCACTAGGCCTGCGCCTGGTCGAAGAGCTGCTCCCAGCGCTCGAGCAGCGCGGTGAGCGCGTCCCGGCTGCGCTTGTGGGCGGCGAGGACGTCGACGTCCGTCCAGTTCTCCGCGAGCTTCGTCTCGAGCTCGGCGACCTCCGCCTCCCGCACGGCGATCTCGGCCTCGATCCGCTCGAGCGCAGAGGGACGTCGGGGCTTGCGCTTCGGCTTCGGAGCGGGCGCCTTCGGGGCACGCTTCGCACGCTCGACCGGCGGCTCGGGCTTCTCGCGGGCCTCCCGCTCCTCGCGTACGCGCAGCAGCTCGGCCCAGCCGCCGTCGTACGCGCGCAGCTCGCCGTCCTCGATCGCGAGCGTCCGCTCGGCGATCGCGTCGAGCAGGGCGCGATCGTGCGAGACGAGCAGCACCGTCCCGGGGAACGCGTCCAGCGCGGCCTCGAGCGCCTCGCGGCTCTCGAGGTCGAGGTGGTTCGTGGGCTCGTCGAGGACGAGGAAGTTCGCGCCGCCGGCGACGGTGACCGCGAGCGCGAGCCGTCGCCGCTCGCCGCCCGAGAGCACGGAGACCTGCTTCTCGTGCGCGTCCCAGCCGGAGAAGAGAAAACGTCCGAGCAGATTCTGCGCGTCGGGCCGCGAGAGGCCGGTCATCGACTGGACGCACTGCAACACGGAGCCGCGCGTGTCGAGCTCCAGCTCCTGCTGCGAGAAGTAGCCGATCTGAACGCCGTGCCCGATGCGAACTCCTTCTCCGCGAACGAGCCTTTCGAGCAGCGTCGTCTTGCCCGAGCCGTTCGGGCCGACGAGGGCGACGTGCTCGCCGCGCTCGACCGCGAAGGTCGCGTCGCGCAGGAGGACGCGGTCGCCGATCGCGACCTCGATCCCCTCGGCCTCGACGACGACGCGGCCGGTGCGCGCCGGTTTGAGGAACTCGAAGCCGAGCCCGCGCGTGCGGCGCGAGAGGAGCGACACCTCGCTTGCCGCGGCGGCGCGCTCCTGCTCGAGGCGGCCGATGTGCGTGAGCTTGGCCTGTGCCTGCTTCGCCTTGCTCTTCTTGTAGCGGAACCGCTCGACGAAACGCTCGAGCCGGACGATGTCCGCCTGCACGCGCTCCACCTCCTTCTGAGCATGCAGCGCCCGCGCCGCCTTCTCGCGCCGCCACGCATGCCAGGGTCCGGGGAAGAAGGTCGAGCGGCCGGCCTCGAGCTCCATCGTCGCGGTCGTGACCGCCTCGAGGAACCAGCGGTCGTGGGCGACGAGGATCACGGCCGCGTCGAGCGAGGCGAGCTCGCGCTCGAGCCACTCGAGGTTCGCCACGTCGAGGTGGTTGGTCGGCTCGTCGAGGAGGAGCAGGTCGGGGTCGCCGCCGAGCGCGCGAGCGAGCGAGGCGCGCGTCAGCTCGCCGCCCGAGAAGGTGCGGAGCGGACGATCGAGGTCGTCCTCCGCGAAGCCGAGCCCGCGCACGACCGAGGACGCGCGGTCGCGCCACGCGTAGCCGCCGGCGTGCTCGAGCCGGGCCTGCGCCTCGGCGTAGCGGTTCAGCGTCGCCTGCGCATGGTCACCCTCCGCCATCGCCTGCTCGAGCCGCGACAGCTCTCCCTCGAGCTCGACGAGGTCGCGCGCACCGGCGAGCACGTACTCCCGCAGCGTCAGCTCCTGCTCGAGCGGTGGGCGCTGGTCGTGCAGCGCCACCCGCGTGCCCTTGGCGAACGCGAGCTCGCCGCCGTGCTTCTCGGTCTCGCCCGCGAGGATCCGGAGCAGCGTCGTCTTCCCCGCGCCGTTCGGCCCGGAGAGCGCGACGCGGTCGCGTCGCTCGACGGAGAAGGACACTCCGTCGAAGAGGACCGAGCCCGCGAGCTCCTTGCGGAGGTTGGAGGCGATCACAACGGCCATCGGGGAGCCACTGTAGATTCGCGGCGTGGAGACGGCTACGGCGTGGGACATCCGCGGCAGCTACTTCGAGTCGTGCAACTGCGACCCGATCTGCCCCTGCCGCACCGTCGACGGCGTCGGCGGCGGCCGCTCGACCCACGGCATCTGCACCGGGGTCCTGTCGTGGCTGATCGAGGACGGAAGCGTCGGCGACACGGACCTGTCCGGCCTGGCGGTCGCCCTGGCGATCCGGTACGACGACGACGAGCCGGGCTCCCCGTGGTCGTGGATCCTCTACGTCGACGACGCCGCGAGCGAGGAGCAGCACGCGGCTCTCGAGGCGATCTTCAGGGGACAGCTCGGCGGCGACGCGCTCACGCACTTTCCGTGGGCCTGGAAGTCGAGCGAGCTGCTGGCGGTGCACCGGGTCGCGATCGAGGTCGACCACACCCGCCGCCGGCAGTGGCTCCGCATCCGCAACCACGTCACCGTCCGGATCCGCGACCGCCATTACGGCACTGAAGCGGTGACCTGCGTGATCCCGGGTCACGACCGGGAGGGCGAGGAGCTCGTCGCCGACGAGCTCCTGGTGAACGACGCGCCGCTCGCGTTCTTCTACAGCGGCACGTGCGGCTACGGATCGTCGTTCGCCTACGCCGGCTGATGAGCGCCGCCGGCACCCAGCGCGGTCTCGTGGCCGTGCTCGTGGCGCTCGCGGCGGCAAGCTGGTGGTCGATGTCCGCGCGCATGGAGGGGATGGACGCGGGCCCGTGGACCGCGCTCGGCACGCTCGGCTGGTTCCTCGGCGTCTGGATCGTGATGATGGCGGCGATGATGCTGCCGTCGGCGATCCCGACGGTGGCGCTGTACGTGACGCTCGCGCGGGAGCGGGCTGGGCTGGGCGCCCTTCTCTTCGTCGCCGGCTACCTCGCCGTCTGGGCCGCGGCCGGGCTCGCGGCGTTCGGTGTCGCCGCCGTCGGCGGGCGCCTCGCGGGCGGCGCTCTCGCGTGGGACCACGCGGGCCGCTGGGCGGCGGGAGCGACGCTCCTGCTCGCGGCCGCGTATCAGGTCACCTCGCTCAAGGACGCGTGCCTCGCCAAGTGCCGCGCGCCGTTCGCCCTCCTGCTCGGCTCGTGGCGGCCCGGAGTCCTCGGCGGGTTCCGGCTCGGCCTTTGGAGCGGTACGTGGTGCGCGGGATGCTGCTGGGCGCTGATGGCGTCCCTCTTCGCGCTCGGCGTGATGAGCATCGCGTGGACGGCGCTCGTCGCCGGGCTCGTCGCGTTCGAGAAGATCCTCCCCTGGCGTCGCGTGGCCACGACGGTGACGACGGCGCTGCTCGTGGCGCTCGGGCTGCTGCTCCTCACGGCGCCCGGCCACATCCCCGGGCTGACGGTTCCCGGGGGCGCGACGGGCGGCTAGATTCGCCGGGTGGCGACGGCCAGAAGCGAGGAGCTGCGGGCGCTCGCGCAGCGCATCGCCGACACGCTTCCTCCCGAAGCGATCGAGGTCGTCCTCACCGGCAGCGTCTCGCGCGGCGTCGCGGACGACGTCTCGGACATCGAGCTGCTCGTCGTCACCGAGGAGCAGCTCTCGCTCGACGCCGCGTTCGAGCTCGCGCGCGGCGCCGGGCTCGTGGGACGCGACAGCTGGGGCGATCCCTCGACGCCGACGCGGCGGGTCTTCGGCTATCTCGACGGGCAGCCGGTCGAGACGATCTGGTGGTCACGCGAGCTCGCGGAGGAGCTGTTCGCCACCGGCGGCTCGGCGGAGGCGATGGCGAGCGGCGTCGCGCTGCGGACGAGCGGCCTGCTCGCGGACTGGCAGGAGCGACTCGCCGACTATCCGGACGAGCTCGCGGCGGAGCGGATCGAGAAGGCCGCCGAGCGCTGGGGCGGCTTCGCTCCGGCCGGGCTGCTCACGCTCGTCCGCGACGACGTCGCGCTCGTCCGCATGGAGTGGCTGGTCGAGTCCGCGCAGCGCGTGCTCGCGATCGTCTTCGCGCTCAACCGACTCCCGCTGCCGACGGCGAAGCGCCTCGCCGCGCGCGTGGAGCAGCTCGCCACCAAGCCCGAGCGCCTGGCGGAGCGGATCGAGGAGACGCTCGCCGAGCCGGATCCCCGCACCGCCGTGCGGCTGATGGCCGAGCTCCAGCTGGACACGGTCCGGCTCGCGCCGAGCGGGCCGAACGTCGACCGGGCGCGCGCATGGCTCGCCGAGGGTCTGGCGCTGCTGCGGTGAGCGTCCTCGCTCTCGACGTCGGCTCCTCCTCCGTGCGGGCCCAGCCGTTCGACGAGCGCGGCGAGCCAGCCGGCGAGCTGCGGCAGGAGGGGTACCGGACGGACGATCCCGCCGAGGTCGCAGCGCTCGTCCGGCGCGTGCTCGCGGACGACGAGCCGGACGCGACCTCGTGCTTCGCGCACAGCCTCGTCGCGGTCGACGCGGACTTCCGCCCCCTGACGCCGATTCTCGGCTGGCGCGACACGCGCAGCGCAGCCGCGGCGGAGTGGCTCGCGCGCAGGCTCGACGCGGAGGCCGTGCACGCACGCACGGGCGCGTTCCTCCACCCGTCTTTCTGGCCCGCGAAGCTCGCCTGGCTCGCAGAGACGGAGCCGGAGGTCTTCCGCAACGCGGCGTCGTTCGTCTCCTTCGCGGACTACCTGCGCGGCGAGCCGGAGACGAGCGTCGGGATGGCGTCGACGAGCGGCCTGCTCGACCTGACGACGCTCGAGTGGGACGAGGAACTGCTCACGGCGCTCGGACTCGACCGCGAGCGGCTGCCGCGGATCGCGGACGCGCCGCTGTGGCCCGACGCCGCGTGTTCGAACGCCGGCGCCGGCTGCACGACCCGGGAGCGCGCGGCGCTCATGGTCGGTACCTCCGGCGCCCTGCGCGTCCTCTACGAGAGCGGACGCCCGCAGCCGAAGCCGGGACTCTTCCTCTACCTCGCCGACGGGCGCCGCGTCGTCGAGGGCGGCGCGCTGTCCGACGGCGGAAACCTCCACGCGTGGCTCGAGCAGACGCTGCCGCAGGCCGAGGGCTCGCTGGCCGAGCGCGACCCGCGCGACCACGGGCTGACGTTTCTCCCGTTCCTCGGCGGCGAGCGCTCGACGGGCTGGAACCCGGAGGCGCGAGGGACGATCCAGGGTCTCACCTTCGCCACGACGCCGCTCGACATCCGGCAGGCCGCCTACGAGGGCGTCGCCTTCCGCTTCGCGGCGATCGCCGACCTGCTCCCGGACGTGCACGAGGTCGTCGCGACCGGCGGCGGCCTCCTGCAC
This sequence comes from Gaiellaceae bacterium, assembly GCA_036526375.1. Taxonomy (GTDB): domain Bacteria; phylum Actinomycetota; class Thermoleophilia; order Gaiellales; family Gaiellaceae; genus Palsa-739. Next base: position 15,778 of record DATCYP010000045.1, read on the forward strand.
GATCGCGGTTGGGCCCAGATCATGGCCGACGCGCTCGCCCGTCCGGTCACGATCTCGGCAGTGCCCGAGGCCTCACTCCGCGGCGCCGCGGTCTTCGCGCTCGAGCGACAGGGGCACGACGCCGGAGAGGCGTCCACCTCCGGCGTCGTCCACCCTCGCGAGGACCGCGCCGAGGCGTACCGCGCCGCGCGGGAAGAGCAGCAGCGCCTGTACGACCTGCTTTACGAGAGCTCCTAACGAAACGAGGCGCGGGCCGCCTGGGCGCGCGATCGTTCCGCTAGAAGCTCTACGACGCGCCGGCGTGAGCCCGCGCCAGGCTGCGCGCGGCGGCGGCGATGCCGTCGGCGTCGATGCCGGCCTCCGCGAGCAGCTCCGCCGGCTTGCCGGAGTGCGGCATCCCGTGCACGGCGAGCCGGACGACCGGGGGACGCTCGTCGGCGTCCGCGAGCGCTGCCAGGACGGCCTCGCCGAGCCCGCCCTCGGCCCAGTGATCCTCGACCGTGACGATCGGGCTCGTGAGCGAGCGCAGGGTCTCCGCGTCGAGCGGCTTGATCGAGTAGAGGTCGATGACGCGGGCCTCGACCCCCTCCTGTGCGAGCGCGTCCGCTGCCTTGAGCGCCTCGTGGACGGTGATCCCCGCGCCGACGATCGCCACGTCGTCACCCTGCCGTAGCGTCCGCGAGCCGCCGATCTCGAAGTCCTCGTCGGCGCCGTAGACGACAGGAGTGGCCGGGCGCAGCGTGCGCAGGTAGACGATCCCGTCGGTGTCGGCCATCTTCTCCACGAGCTTCGCGGTCTGGTTCGCGTCGCACGGGTGCAGCACGGTCGAGCCGTGGACGGCGCGCAGCGAGGCGATGTCCTCGAGGGCCATCTGCGACGGCCCGTCCTCGCCGATCGAGACGCCGGCATGCGAGCCGCAGAGGCAGTAGTTCGCGCGGCTGATCGCCGACATGCGGATGAAGTCGTACGCGCGTGAGAGGAATGCGGCGAAGGTCGAGGCGAACGGGCGCCAGCCGAGCACCTGCATCCCGACCGCGGTCGCGACCATCTGCTGCTCGGCGATGTACATCTCGAAGTAGCGCTCGGGAAGCGCGTCGCGGAACTCCTCGGCGTAGGTCGAGTTCGAGACCTCGCCGTCGAGCGCGACGACGTCACCGCGAGCCTTGCCGAGCGCCGCGAGCGCGTCGCCGTACGCCTTCCGCGTCGCCACCTCCTTCCCGAGCTCGTAGCGCGGCAGCTCGAGCATGCCGCCCGGGAACTCGTGCCGCGAGCCGCCCGTGTCCGGCTTCGCCACGTCGATCTTCAGGTTGCGGACGCCGCCGAGCGTCGCGATCACCTCGTCGGAGTGGTCGAGCGCCTTGCCGTGGAAGCCGTTCTTGTCCTCGACGTCGGGATCCCCCTTGCCCTTGATCGTCTTCGCCACGATCACGACGGGCTGTCCCGCCGTGTCGATCGCCTCGGCATAGGCACGGTCGATCGCCTCGACGTCGTGGCCGTCGATCTCGATCGTGTGGCAGCCGAAGGCCTGCGCGCGGGCGGAGTACGAGGCGAGGTCCCAGCCGTGCATCGTCTCGCCGCGCTGACCGAGCCGGTTCACGTCGATGATCGCGACGAGGTTGTCGAGCTCGTAGTGCGCGGCGTGCTCGAGCGCCTCCCATTGCGAGCCCTCGGCGATCTCGCTGTCGCCGCAGAGCGTCCAGACGCGGAACGGCAGCCGGTCCAGCCGCTTGCCCGCGAGCGCCATGCCGACGGCATAGGGGAGGCCCTGCCCGAGCGAGCCGGTGGCGACGTCGACCCACGGGATCCGCGGCGTCGGGTGACCCTCGAAGATCGAGTCGAATTGCCGGTACGTGAGCAGCTCCTCCTCCGAGATCGCGCCGGCGGCGCGGAACATCGCGTACATGAGGGTCGACGCGTGACCCTTCGAGAAGACGAGCCGGTCGTTGTGCGGGTCGTGCGGCTTCGAGAAGTCGTAGCGCAGGTACTTGGCGAGGAGCACGGCCATGAGGTCGGCCGCCGACATGGCGGAGGTGGGATGGCCGGAGCCGGCCTTCGCGGCGGGACGGATCCCGTCGACGCGCAGCTGTTGTCCCAGCTCGCGCCAGAGCTCGACCTCGTTCATGGCTACGACCTCTCCCTTCGCCGGGTGCCGGAAACTGAGGCGATTCTATGGCGGGGCGTGCGCGCTCCCGAGCGAGTACGGTCCGTCACGTGAAGGTCGCAGTGGCGTTCGACCACCGAGGCGTGCATTTGCGGGAGCCGATCCTCGCGGCACTGCGTGACGAAGGCCACGAGCTCGTCGACCTCGGCACCGACACGGACGCGGTCAGGATCGACTACCCGGACAAGGCCGCCGAGCTCGGCGCCGCCCTGAAGGACGGAGAGGCCGAGCGCGGCGTGCTCGTCTGCGGCTCCGGCGTGGGCGCCTCCGTCGCCGCGTGCAAGATCGTCGGGATCCGGGCAGCCATCTGTCACGACGTCTATTCCGCGCACCAGGGCGTCGAGCACGACGACATGAACGTCCTCTGCCTCGGCTCGGAGGTCATCGGCCCGAGCCTCGCCGCGGAGCTCGTGAAGACGTTTCTCGCGGCACGGTTCGACGGAGGAGAGCGTTACGTCGCCAGACTGGAGAAGGTGCGACGAATGGAAGAAGGGATGCGGAATGGCTGAATCGAGACTCCACCAGCTGAGCGCGCGCGGGCAGTCGGTCTGGATCGACTACCTGTCGCGCGACCTGCTCGAGACTGGCGAGCTGAAGCGGATGATGCAGGAGGACGCCGTGGTCGGCGTGACCTCCAATCCGACGATCTTCCAGAAGGCGATCTCGCAGGGGAACGCGTACGACGGGCAGCTGAAGGAGCTGCTCGAAGAGGACCTCGAGCCGAAGGAGGTCTTCCTCCGGCTCGCAGTGCGCGACGTCGAGACGGCACTCGACCTGCTCTCGCCCGTGCACGAGGGGAACGCCGAGGACGGCTACGTCTCGATCGAGGTCGACCCGAACCTCGCCTACGACACGAAGGCGACCTTCGCGGAGGCGATCCGGTTCCACGAGTGGATCGACCGCCCGAACCTGTACGTGAAGATCCCGGGGACGAAGCCGGGCCTGAAGGCGATCGAGGACTGCATCGCCGCCGGCCGCAGCATCAACGTCACCCTCCTCTTCTCCCTGGAGATGCACAGCGCGTCGATGGAGGCGTACCTGGCCGGGCTCGAGCGGTTCGTCGCCGACGGCGGCGACCCGGCCAAGGTCCGCTCGGTGGCGAGCTTCTTCGTCTCGCGTGTCGACACCGAGGCCGACAAGCGTCTCGAGGCGATCGGGACGGAGGAGGCGCTCGCGCTCCGCGGCAAGCTCGCGATCGCGAACGCGAAGATCGCGTACGAGAACTACCTCAAGGCGTTCTCCGGTCCGCGCTGGGAGGCGCTCGAGGCGAAGGGAGCGCTGCCGCAGCGATGCCTGTGGGCTTCCACGTCCACGAAGAACCCCGAGTACCGGGACGTCCTCTACGTCGAGGAGCTGATCGGCCCGCACACCGTGAACACGATGCCGGAGGAGACGATCCAGGCGTTCCAGGATCACGGCGAGGTGCGCGGCGACACGGTCCTCGAAGGCGTGGAAGAGGCGCACCGGCTGCTCGAGCAGCTCGCGGCGGTGGGGGTCGACTACGACGACGTCGTGCTCACGCTCGAGAAGGAGGGCGTGCAGAAGTTCTCCGATTCCTTCACGGAGCTGCTCGACGGCGTGCGCGCAAAGCGCGAGGCCGTCGCCGCGTAGCCCGTGGAGCGGGATGCTCTGATCGAGGGAATCTGGAGGCGCGACGCGGGCGTCTGGACCGGGAGCGACGAGGCGAGCTGGCTCGGCTGGCTCGACGAGCCCCTCCGGATGCAGGAGCAGCTCGGCAATGTCGCTCGCTTCGCAGAAGACCTCCATGAGGCGGTCGACGACATCGTCCTGTGCGGGATGGGCGGCTCGTCGCTCGCGCCGGAGGTGCTGCGGCGCACGTTCGGCGTGGACCGGTTCCACGTGCTCGACACGACGCACCCGCGGGCGATCCGGGCGCTCGAGGGGAGGCTCGACCTCGAGCGGACGTTCTTCGTCTCGTCCTCGAAGTCCGGCTCGACGCTGGAGACGCGCTCCCACACCGACTACTTCTGGGAGAAGACCGGCGGCCGCGGGGAGATGTTCGCCGCGATCACCGACCCCGGCTCCCAGCTCGAGCAGCTCGCGCGCGAGCGCGGATTCCGCGCGGTCTTCGCCGGCGAGCCTTCGATCGGCGGCCGCTATTCGGCGCTCTCGCCGTTCGGGATCGTGCCGGCGGTACTGATGGGCGTAGACGCGGCGCAACTCCTCCGGAGGGCGCAGCAAATGCGCGAGGCGTGCCGCTCGGCCGACAGCAACCCCGGGTACGAGCTCGGGAGCGCGTTCGGCGAGGGCTGGCGCGACGGCCGCGACAAGATCTGCATCGGCAGCGCTCCGGGCGATTTCGGGCTCTGGGCCGAGCAGCTGATCGCCGAGTCGACGGGCAAGCAGGGGAAGGGGCTCGTGCCCGCGCCGGGCGAGTCGCCCGACGGCGCCGACCGGCAGGCTGCCGAGCCGGAGCTACCCGATCCGTACGCGCTGGGGGCCGAGTTCTTCCGCTGGGAGTTCGCCATCGCCGTGGCCGGCGCGTACCTCGAGATCAACCCGTTCGACCAGCCGGACGTCCAGGCGGCGAAGGACAAGACGAACGAGGTGCTCGCGACCGGTCAGGAGCCCGAGCTCGAGCCCGAGGGCTCGGTCGACGAGCTGCTCGCCCAGGCGAAGGAAGGCGATTACGTCTGCGTGCAGGCATTCGTCGACCCGAACACCGACCTCGGGCCTCTCGTCGACCGGCTGCGCCGGCAGAGCGGCCTCGTCGTCACGCACGGCTACGGGCCGCGCTACCAGCACTCGACCGGCCAGCTCCACAAGGGCGGCCCGAACACGGGCCTCTTCCTCCAGGTCGTCGACGACCCCGGCGACGAGCTCCCGATCCCCGGGAGGCCGTTCGGCTTCCGGCGCCTGATCCGGGCGCAGGCGGCGGGCGACCTCGAGACGCTCAAGGAGCGCGGCCGGCGCGTCGCACGCGTCAGATTGGAGGACCTCTAGTGCAACTGGGCATGGTCGGCCTCGGCCGGATGGGCGCGAACATGACGGAGCGTCTGCGCGCGTCCGGTCACGACGTCAAGACGTTCGACCCGAACGTCGAGTCGCGCACCGCGGGCTCGCTCGAGGAGCTCGTGCAGCAACTCGACGCGCCGCGCTCGGTCTGGCTGATGGTGCCCGCCGGAATCGTCGACTCCGTCGTCGGCGACCTCGCACCGCACCTCGCCGAGGGCGACACGATCATCGACGGCGGCAACTCGTACTACATCGACGACCTCCGCCGTTCGAAGGAGCTGAGCGAGCGCAGCATCCACTACGTGGACGTCGGCGTGAGCGGCGGCGTCTGGGGCCGCGATCGCGGCTACTGCCTGATGGTCGGCGGCGACGACGAGGCCGTGGGCCGACTCGTGCCGGTGCTCGAGACGCTCGCACCCGGAGTCGACGCCGCGGTCCGCACGCCGGGCCGCAAGGGTGACGCGTCGCCCGAGGAGCAGGGCTGGCTGCACTGCGGCCCGCCCGGCGCGGGGCACTTCGTGAAGATGGTCCACAACGGCATCGAGTACGGGCTGATGCAGGCGTACGCCGAGGGCTTCAACGTCCTCAAGCACGCCAACATCGGGAAGCACGCGCAGGAGACGGACGCCGAGACGACGCCGCTGCGCGATCCCGATCACTACACGTACGACCTCGACGTCGCCGCGATCAGCGAGCTCTGGCGCCGCGGCTCCGTCATCGCCTCCTGGCTGCTCGACCTGACTGCGGAAGCGCTGCACGAGACCCCCGAGCTCGACGAGTACGCGGGCCGGGTGAGCGACTCCGGCGAGGGACGCTGGACGGTGCAGGCCGCCGTGGAGGAGGGCGTGCCGACGCCCGTGCTCGCCGCCTCGCTGTTCGGCCGCTTCGCCTCGCGAGGCGAGGCCGAATGGGGCAACCGCGTCCTCTCCGCGATGCGCAAGGGCTTCGGCGGCCACCTCGAGAAGAGTCCCGAGCAATGACCGCGACCGCGCCGCAGCAGCAGGAGAACCCGCTGGCGGAGGGACTCGCCCTGCGGCGGACGCCCGACCCGTGCGCGCTCGTCATCTTCGGCGCCTCGGGCGACCTGACGCACAAGAAGATCATGCCGGCGCTCTACGCGCTCGCCGTCCGGCGCCTGCTCCCGCCGCGGTTCGCGATCGTCGGCGTCGCCCGCACCGAAGGCGACGACGACGCGTTCCGGCAGGACATGGCGACGGCGGTGAAACAGCACGCACGCGACCCGTTCCGGGACGAGGTCTGGGACGAGCTCGCCGCTCAGATCCACTACGTCCCGACCGACTTCGCCGACTCCGGCGGCGAGGACAAGGTGCACGACCTGCTCGGGCAGCTCGACCAGGAGCAGGAGCTCGGCGGCAACCGCGTCTTCTACCTCGCCGTCCCGCCGCCGGCCTTCCCGACCATCGTCGAGGCGCTCGGGAAGCGGCGCGACGACCGCGGCTGGACGCGGCTCGTCGTCGAGAAGCCGTTCGGCCACGACCTCGAGTCCGCGAAGCAGCTGACCGCGACGCTCATGGAGTACTTCCGCGAGGAGGAGATCTTCCGGATCGACCACTACCTCGGCAAGGAGACGGTCCAGAACATGCTCGCGCTCCGCTTCGCGAACGGGATCTTCGAGCCGATCTGGAACCGCCAGTTCATCGACCACGTCCAGATCACGGTGGCCGAGTCGATCGGGATCGAGGCCCGGGCCGGCTACTACGAGCACGCCGGCGCGATCCGAGACATCTTCCAGAACCACCTCCTGCAGCTGCTCGCGCTCACCGCGATGGAGCCGCCGATCGACTTCACCTCCGACTCGGTGCACAACGAGAAGGTCAAGGTGCTGCGCGCGCTGCACACGCCGGGGCCTCGCAACGTCGTGCGCGGCCAGTACGGACGCGGCTTCGTCGAGGGCGAGGAGGTCGTCGCGTACCGCGAGGAGGCCGGCGTCGCCGCCGATTCCATGACCGACACGTACGTCGCGGCGAAGCTCTACGTCGACAACTGGCGCTGGGCGGACACGCCGTTCTACGTGCGCATGGGCAAGCGGCTCGCGCGGCACGAGACGACGATCGCGATCCAGTTCAAGGGCGCCCCGCACCCGCCGTTCGAGGAGACCGCGGCCGAGGGACTGCGCCCGAACGTGCTCGTCGTGCACGTGCAGCCGGACGAGGGCGTCTCGCTCGCGATCGGCGCGAAGGTGCCGGGGCAGGGAATGACGATCCGCACCGTCCACATGGACTTCCTCTACGGCGGCGCCTTCCGCACGGGCATGCCGGAGGCGTACGAACGGCTGATCCTCGACACGATGCTCGGCGACTCGACGCTGTTCACGCGCGCGGACGAGGTGGAGGAACAATGGCTGCTCGTCGACTCGATCGTCGCCGCGTGGCAGCGCGACAAGCCCGCGTTCCCGAACTATCCCGCGGGGTCGTGGGGACCCCCGAGCTCGGACGAGCTCCTGCACCGGGACGGCCGGTCGTGGCGACGGCACTGAAGGACGGCGCCTGGTTCGGCGAGGACGTCTGCCTCGCCGACGTCGACACGGCGCTCGCCCGGCTGAGGGCCCAGGCGGCGGCGGAGGCCGCGAGCATGCGCACGTCGGTGATGACCCACCTGGCCTGGGTGCCTGCGGCGTGGACCGAGCCGGCGCGCGCCGCGCTCGAGGGGATGGCCGAGCGGCACCCCTCGCGGACGATCCTCCTCTTCCCCGAGCCGGACGCGCAGGACAACCGGATCGACTGCGAGGCCCGTGTCGAGCGCTGGGAGGTGCCGGACACCGACCGCGGGCTCGTGACGGAGGTGGTCGAGCTGACGCTACGCGGCTCGCGCGCGAAGGCGCCCGCGAGCATCGTCGAGCCGCTCCTCATCTCCGACCTGCCGGTGTTCCTGCGCTGGCGCGGCGAGCCACCGTGGGGCGCACCCGAGCTCGAGCAGCTCGTCGACCTTACCGACCGGCTGATCGTCGACTCGACGGAGTGGGACGACCTACCCGGTTCGTACCGGCGGCTGGCCGAGCTCTTCCCGCGGTGCGCGGCCTCGGACATCGCGTGGGCGCGGACCTCGCGCTGGCGCTCGCATCTCGCGACGCTCTGGCCGGCGATCGCCGACGTGCGGACGCTGCGGGTGCGCGGGACGGCCGCGCAGGCGTGGCTCCTCTGCGGCTGGCTGCGCTCGCGGCTCGGCAGGGACGACGTCGCGGTCGAGAACGAGCCGGCGGACACGCTCGACAGCGTGGCGCTCGACGGCGAGCCGGTGCCGCTGCCGCCCGGCGACCCGCCGACGCCGAGCGACGTCCTCTCCGACGAGCTCGAGCGCTTCACGCCGGATCCGGTGTACGAGGCGGCAGTGCTCGCCGCGGTCGGCTAGGCGCCGCGGAGGAGGGCTTCCAGTCGCCGGCCCGCGGCGAGGACACGCGCGTCTGCGCCCGCCGGCCCGATGAGCTGGACGGAAGCCGGGAGTCCGTCCTCCGCAGGGCCGCACGGCAGCGCGAGCGCCGGCCAGCCCAGCGCGCTCGCCGGGTAGGTGAGGTCCGTGGCGGGGAGGCGCAGCGCGAGCTCGTCAGCGTCGGCCGGCGGCGCCACGAGGAGAACCGTCGGAGCGACGAGGAGGTCGAGGCCCGCGCAGTCGCCGGCGAATCGCTCGCGGTACTCCTCCCGCTTTCGGGCGGCCGCCGCGGCGTCGGAGTCCGACACGGCGAGGCAGCGCTCGATCTTGCCGCGCACGTTGTCGCCGTACAGCTCCTCGTTGCCCGGGAAGAGCGCGCGGTGGACGTCGGCCACCTCCCGCATGAAGTCGGCCCGGTCGGCTGGCGCGAGCGGAAGGTCGACCTCGCGGCGGCGCGGGAAGAGCGAGGCAACCGCCGCCACGCGCCCGCGCACGAGCGGGTCGGCCCGGTCGAGCCAGGCGACACCGACCTCGAGCTCCTCGAGCGACTCGAGCTCGAGCGGCGCGAACCCCGGCGCGAGCGTCCGCAGCAGCCGCTCGCAGCCCTCCACCGACGACGCCATCGGGCCGACGGTGTCGAAGCTCGGCGCGAGCGGGAAGCAGCCCTCGACCGGGACGAGCCCGTGCGTCGGTTTGAAGCCGGTGATCCCGCACCAGGCGGCAGGGATCCGGATCGACCCGGCCGAGTCGGTGCCGAGCGCGAGCTCGACGTCGCCCGCGGCGATCGCAGCCGCCGAGCCTCCGCTCGAGCCGCCGGCCAGCCTCCCGGGCGCGACGGGATTCGGAACCGTGCCGAAGTGCGCGTTCTGCGACGAGATCCCGTAGGCGAACTCGTGCAGGTTCGTCTTCCCGGCGACCGCGAAGCCGTCCTCCTCGAGCAGCCGCACGGCCTCGGCGCTCACGGCCGGCACGTGGTCGACGAACAGCGCCGAGCCGTACGTCGTCGTCAGACCGGCCGTGTCGAGCAGGTCCTTGACCGCCACCGGCTCGCCGGCGCCCAGCTCGTCCGGGCGCGCCAGCCAGATGCCGTCCATCACTGGAAGTGGAGGTAGAGCAGCGCGATCCCGACCGTGCCGGCGAAGAGCAGGACGAAGATGCCGAACAGCAGCCAGCCGAGGCGGACGTTCCGGCGGGCGAGCTCGGGGTCCATCAGCCGAGCACCGCGTCCAGAGCCAGCGCGGCGAAGAGCAGCGCGAGATAGAGGAGCGAGTAGTGGAAGAGGAGTGCGGCCCGCCGCGGCGTCGTGTCGCGCCGCAGCCGCTCGGCGAGCCAGACGAACACGCCTCCGAGCGCCAGCGCACAGACGACGTAGACCGGTCCGGCGCCGCCCCAGCCCCACGGCAGCAGCGTCGCCGCCACGAGCGCGAGCGAGTAGAGGACGATCTGCCGCGCCGTCGTCCGCTCGCCGCGCACGACCGGCAGCATCGGCACGCGCGCGTTCGCGTAGTTGTCCTTGATCAGCAGCGCCAGCGCCCAGAAGTGCGGCGGCGTCCAGACGAACACGATCGCAAACAGGATCAGCGCCGCGATCCCGACGTGGCCGGTCGCGGCCGCCCAGCCGACGAGTGGCGGCACCGCGCCGGCGGCCCCGCCGATCACGATGTTCTGCGGCGTCGAGCGCTTCAGCCAGCGGGTGTAGACCAGAACGTAGAAGAGGTTGCCGACGAGCGCGAGCACCGCCGTGAGGACGTTGACCGTGCTCCCGAGGAGGACGAAGGAGAAGGCCGAGAGCGCGAGTCCGAACTCGAGCGCACGGCTCGGCGCGACGCGGCCCGAGGCCACCGGGCGCGAGCGCGTCCGCTTCCCCATCAGCGGGTCGATGTCGCGATCGAGGACGTGGTTGAGCGCCGAGGCGCCGCCGCAGGCGAGCGCGAGCCCGAGCATCGCCGCGACCGCGCGACCCGTGCCGGGCCAGCCGCGCGCGCCGGCGACCATCCCGCAGAAGCCGGTGATGAGCAGCAGCGACATGATCCTCGGCTTCGTCAGCGCCACGTAGTCGCGCCAGCTGCCCCACGCGACCCGCTCGCCGCGGAAGCTCTCGGCCACGACTATCACGAGCGCCGCGAGCGCGAACGCCGCGAGCCCCGAGTGCGCGTGCGGCGCCGGAACCGCGGCGGCGCCGGCGAACAGCGCCGCTGCGGCGAGTGTCGCCGGCACGAGCCGCCTGTGCGCGTACCAGGCCGAGACGACGAGCGCGGCCAGCGGCGGAGCGACGAGCGCCGCGAGCAGCCGGTGCGCGGTGCCGAGGTTCTCGGCGCCGGAGACGACGGCGAGCAGCGTCCCGGCCGCGGCGACGAGCGCCGACAGGCGCAGCCACGGGCCGGGCGCGACACGGGTCCTCATTGCGGCTGCTCCGCGAGGCGCCGTCGAAGGTCGCGCAGCGGCCGCGCGCTCGTCACGTACGGGACGCTGTCGAAGTTGTGCGCGGGCGGCGGCGAGGTCGTATACCACTCGAGCGTGTCGGCGAGCCAGGGGTCGTTCCCCGCGCGCACGCCCTTGCGCAGGACGTGCGCCCGGTAGATGTTGATCAGGAACACGAGGGTGGCGAGCGCCATCACGCCGGAGCCGACCGACGAGATGAGGTTGTAGACCTCCCAGAGACCCCCGTGTTGGTACGTGTAGATGCGACGCACCATGCCGAGGAGGCCGAGCATGTGCTGCGGGAGGAAGGTCATGTTGAAGCCGACGAACAGAAGCCAAAAATGCCACTTCCCGAGGCGCTCGTCGAGCATCCGCCCGAACATCTTCGGCCACCAGTAGTAGAGCCCGCCGAAGAAGCCGAACGCCGAGCCGCCGAACAGCACGTAGTGGAAGTGCGCGACGACGTAGTACGAGTCGTTCACCAGCCAGTCGACCGGGAAGGCCGCGAGGAAGATCCCCGACAGGCCGCCCATCGTGAAGAGCGCGATGAACCCGATCGCGAACAGCATCGGCGTGTCGAAGATGAGGTTGCCGCGCCAGGTCGTCGCGATCCAGTTGAAGATCTTGACCCCGGTCGGGACGGCGACGGTCATCGACGAGATCATGAAGAACGAGTCGAGCCCGACGGGCATGCCGGTCGTGAACATGTGGTGCGCCCAGACGAGCATCGAGAAGAACGCGATGCCGATCGTCGAGAACGCGACCGCCTTGTAACCGAAGATCGGCTTGCGCGAGAAGACGGGCAGGATCTCGGAGATCATCCCGAAGACGGGCAGCACCATGACGTAGACCTCGGGGTGCCCGAAGAACCAGAACATGTGCTGGTAGAGGACGATGTTCCCGCCCTGTGACGGGATGAAGAAATGCGTCCCGACGGTGCGGTCGAGCAGCAGCAGCGTCACGGCCGCCGAGAGCGCGGGCAGCGCGACGAGGAGCAGGATCGCGTACGTCTCGATCGCCCAGACGAACAGCGGCATCCGCATCCACGTCATGCCGGGCGCGCGCATGTTGTGGATCGTGACGATGAAGTTGATCGCCCCCAGGAGCGAGGACAGGGTCAGGATGTGGATGCTGAGGATCCAGTAGTCCTGGCCGTGTCCCGGGCTCGCCCAGGGGAAGTCCTCCGACAGCGTCGGGTACGACCACCAGCCCGCGTGCGCCGTTCCTCCGTGCGAGAACCAGCTCAGCCAGAGGACGATGCCGCCGAGGAGGAAGAGCCAGTACGAGAGCGCGTTCAGCCGCGGGAACGCCATGTCGCGAGCTCCGATCATCAGCGGCACGAGGAAGTTCGCGAAACCGGCCAGGATCGGGATGACGACGAGGAAGATCATCGTCGTCCCGTGCATGGTCATGACCTCGTTGTACGAGTTCTTCGTCAGGAAGTGCTCGTTCGGCGTCGCGAGCTGGGTGCGCATGAGGATCGCGAGGATCCCGCCCGCGACGAACCACATCAGCGACGTCGCGATGTACAGGATCCCGATCCGCTTGTGGTCGACCGTGACGAGCCAGCTCGCCACGCGGCCGCTCTTCCAGCCGACCGGATAGGCGGCCTCGGACCTAGCCGCCACTCGTGCCTCCCGCGGCTCCAGCCTTGTAGATGTGCTTCTTCACGTACGCGGCGAGCGCGTCGAACTCCGCCGTCGTCCACCCGTCGCCGACGGGCGGCATCGCCCCCGGACGCGACGTGTCGACACCGGTGTGCACGATCCCGAGGAGGGACGATCGCGAGGCCAGCAGCGGGCTGCCGCTGATATCGGGGCCGTAGCCGCCTTGCCCGAGGTTCCCGTGGCAGGTCGCACAGACGCCGTTCCAGATCTGAGCGCCGATCGTCTCGTGGGCGACGGTGTCGACGTAGTGCCGGTACGCCTGCTGCGACTCGGACTGGACGGCGCCGCGCATCGAGGCATGGAAGACGCCGCAGAGCTGTGCGCACTGGCCCTCCCAGGTTCCCATGCTCTTCGCCTGGAACCACGTGTGGTTCGTCCGGCCCGGGATCGCCTGGAGCTTGCCGCCGAGCGCCGGGATCCACCAGCTGTGGATCACGTCCGGCGAGACGACACTGAGGTCGACGACGGCGCCGACCGGGACGTGCAGCGTGCCGATCGAGCGCGCGCCGTTCGGGTAGTCGAACTGCCAGTAGTACTGGTGCCCCTCGATCGTGATGTGGATCGGGTCGGTCGCCGCCGGCGCCGAGTCGACGTTGGGCAGCTGGTAGAAGACGAAGGCGGCGATGATGGCGAGGATCAGGACCGGGCCCGCCGTCCACATCAGCTCGAGTCGCGTGTGCCCGTGCACCTGCGCGCCCTCGACCGCGCGGGCGCGCCCGCGGCTCCGGTACTTCCAGACGAAGACCACGAGCAGCGACTCGACCAGCACGAAGATCGCGGCCGTGAAGCCGAGGATGAGGTAGTAGACGTGCTGGATGTGAACCGCGTTCGGCGACGCGGGCTGAACCGGGGTGAAGCCCCCGTTCGCGGCTCCCGCGACGCCGGCCGTCGCGAGCGCGAGCAGGACGGCGAAGACGAGAGGCAGCAGCTTGCGGCGCACGCCGAGGCATTCTATGAACGTGTCCGAGCGCACGCGGATCGAACTGCCGGAGTACGTCCCCGCCGAATTCGAGGTCTACGTGGGCGGCGTCCGCCAGGTGCCCGGCCGCGATTTCGAGGTCGAGGGACGGTCCCTCGTCTTCCCACGCCCGCTGGCACAGGAGGGCCGGCTCGGCTTCTGGCGCTGGGCGTCGATGTGGCTCGGGATCGCCGGCACCTACCGAAAGCACGAGACGGTCGACGTCGCCTACGAGGCCGACGGGCGGCGCGAGGTCGAGACCGGCCTGCAGCCGCGGCCCGACGACGCGGACGACTCAGGCTGACGCCGCGGCGAGCAGCGGCTCGCGGGCGGTGTCTCCGATGAGCGCCGCGACCGCGTCTGCGAACACGTTCCGACCCGGCGCGTAGGCCCGGCGGAAGTCGACCGCGCCGTTCAGCTCCAGAACGACGAAGCCGTTACCGGTCGGCAGGAGGTCGACTCCCACGAGGTCGGCGCGCGCCGCACGAGCGGCCGAGAGCGCGAGCGCCCGGGCGATCGACGGCGGCTCGACGCGCTCGACCTGGGCGCCGAGGGCAGCGTTCGTCCGCCACTCGCCGCCGCGGGCGATGCAGGCACGCGGCCCCCACCACGCGCCCGCCAGCGACGACGAGGCGCAGGTCCCACCCGCGGGGCTCGACCAGCTCCTGGGCAAGCGCGCCGTGCTCGCGGAACCAGGGCTTCCGCTGCAGCCGGACGAGCGCGGCTTCGAACTCCTCCGACGTCGTGCACCGCTCGACGTCGCGTCCCCAGCTGCCGAATCGCGGCTTGAGGACGACCGGAAGCTCGGGCATGGCGGCGGGCAGCGCCGGGCTGATGAGCGTCGTGTGCGGATGCGGCAGGCCGGCGAGCCGGAGCGCGCGTGCGGTCAGCAGCTTGTCGTGGACGACGACGAGGGTTCCGGGCGGGTTCAGGACGTCCACGCCGCCGGCGGCGAGCCGCTCCAGCTCACCGGTGCCGCATTCGATGCCGTCGAGGCTCTCCCGGACGTCGAGCCTCGCAAGTGCGACGTCTCCCGGCTCGAGGAGCGCCAGCGCCCGCCGCGGAGCGAGGATCTCCGAGTGGAGGCCACGTGCGCGCGCGGCGACGACGAGCGCATCGTTCGTCGCACTGCGCCGGTGGGCGACGACGGCGAACTTCACACCGGAATCGTGGGGGCGGCCCCGCACAGCGTGGGACGCAGTCCGGTGACGCGGTGGTTTCGGACTCGCTACTGCAGCGCCGTGGCGCCGTCCGCCGTCGCCTTGGCGACGGGCTCCAACCGGTAGCCGACGCCGTACCGCGTCTGGATGAACGTGTGGGTGGAGGCCTGGCGGTCGACCTTCTCGCGCAGGCGGCGGACGAAGACGTCCACCGTCCGGTCGCGGTGCGACTCGCGCCGGCCCCAGAGCTTCTGCAGCAGCTCGTCACGGGTGACGACGCGCCCTCGGTCGAGGGCGAGCTGGTAGAGGAGCCGGAACTCCGTCGGCGTGAGGTCGGCGCTGCGGTCGTCGACATAGGCCTGCACCTCGAGCGGGTCGATCCGCAGCTCCGCGATCTCGATCGGCTCGCCGCGCGGCGTCTCCTCGCGCCGGAGCGCCCGCCGCGACGCCGCGCGCACGCGCGCCACGAGCTCCTTCATCGAGAACGGCTTCACGAGGTAGTCGTCGGCCCCGATCTCGAGCGCGTGCACGCGATCGTGCTCGGTGCCGCGGGCGGAGACGACGACGATCGGCGTGCCGATGCCCTCGTTCCGCGCCGTCTCGATCAGCTTCCAGCCGTCCACGCCCGGGAGCATCAGATCGAGCACGCAGACGTCGGGCTTCTCGTAGCGGAGCCGGGCGAGCCCCTGCGTCCCGTTGCCGACCGAGACCGGGTCGAAGCCTGCGGCCCCGAGGTGCCGAGCCATTCCCTGCGCGATCACCTCGTCGTCCTCGACGATCAGAACTTTCGGCATTGTTGTGAGCATTATCGGCTGCGGCTCCGTTGGCGAAGGGTAGACGGATGGTGAAGAAGTGGTGAACGAGGAACGGGCAAAGGCCTTCGTCGCGAGCTGCAAGGAGCCGATCGTCGTCCTCGACGGCGAGCGCCGGATCGTGGCCGCCAGCAAGAAGGCGGGGAAAGCGCTCGGCGGCGCGGAGACCGGCCGCCGGCTGGACGAGGAGCAGGCCGCAGCGGACCCGAAGCTGCTCGTCGTCTTCCTCGAGTCGCCGCCCGAGCTTCCCGCCTACCAGGAGCTGCGGGCCGGCTTCACGGCGGCCGTCTCGCACGAGCTGCGCACGCCGCTCGCACGGCTGCTCGCGCTGCTCGAGAGCGCGACGCTGCCGGGCTCGGACGTCGCCGAGCTGATGGAGCAGGCACGCCAGGAGGTCGAGCAGGCGCGCGAGCTGATCGACGACGTGCTCTTCCTCGGCGAGCTCGAGACGGGCCGCGAGGTCGTCTCGCTCGGCCGCACGCGGGCGGAACCGATCGTAAGGGAGGTCGTCGCCTCGTTCGCCGATCGAGCCGATCACGCCGAGGTCGCGCTCGAGGCCCGGGCTGACGGGGGCGTCGAGCTGCCGCTGCGGCCACGGATGCTGCGCGTCGTGCTCGAGAACCTGCTCGCGAATGCGATCCGCTATTCCGGCCCGGGAGCCACCTGCGTCGTGGAGGTCACCGAGCCCGCCGCCGGGCCGGTGCTCGCGGTCACGGACGACGGCAAGGGCGTCGAGCCGGCCGATCTGCCACGCCTGTTCGAGCGCTTCTACCGGGGCGACCAGGCACGGACGAGCCGCGGCACCGGGCTCGGACTCGCGATCGTGAAGCACGTCGTCACCGCGGCGGGCGGGGACGTCGAGGCGACGAGCGAGCCGGGCCGCGGCCTCGCGATCCGAATCAGCTTCCCGCCACGCAACGCCGCGCCCACGCTGGGCTAGCCGAAACGGCCGGTGACGTAGTCCTCCGTCCGCTTGTCGGACGGGGCGGTGAAGATCTTCTCCGTCGCGTCGTACTCGATCAGCTCGCCCCAGCGCTCGCCCTCGGCGCCGCGCGAGATCGAGAAGAAGGCGGTCATGTCCGCGACGCGCGCGGCCTGCTGCATGTTGTGCGTGACGATCACGAAGGAGTACTCGCTCTTGAGCTCGTGGAGCAGCTGCTCGATCGCCTGCGTCGCGATCGGGTCGAGAGCGGAGGCCGGCTCGTCCATGAGGACGACGTCCGGCTCGACGGCGATGGCGCGGGCGATGCACAGGCGCTGCTGCTGGCCGCCAGAGAGCGAGAGCGCGCTCGCCTTCAACCGATCCTTCACCTCGTCCCAGAGCGCGGCCTGCGTCAGCGCCCGCTCGACCCGCTCCTCGAGGTCGTCCTTCATCCCGAGCACCTTCAGGCCCCAGGCGACGTTGTCGTGGATCGACTTCGGGAACGGGTTCGCCCGCTGGAAGACCATCCCGATCGTGCGCCGCACCGCGACCGGATCGACGTCCTTCGCGGCGATGTCCTGGCCGTGGTAGCGGACCGCCCCCGTCTGGCGGAAGCCGGGGACGAGGTCGTTCATGCGGTTGAGGCAGCGGACGAAGGTGCTCTTGCCGCAGCCGGACGGCCCGATGACGGCGGTGACGAGGTTCTTGTACACCTCCATCGACACGTCCTTCAGGGCCGGCTTCGAGCCGTAGACCGCGGTCAGCTCCTGGATGTCGAAGACCTGTTGCAACCGCTCGCGCGGCGGCAGCGGCTCACGCTTCGTCTCGACGCGCACAGCGTGCTCGATCGTACTCGACGCGGACACGGGCTCCCCCTCCTTGCTCATCCGGCGGCGCGCCGGAGCTTGCGACGACTTCGGTTGGCCAGCCAGCGCGCGGTCAGGCTCGTGACGAGGATGAACATCAGCAGGACGAACGCAGCGGCCCAGGCGCGCGCATGGTCGGCAGTGTCCGGCGACTCCGACAACTCGAAGATCGCGAGCGGAACCGAGAAGAGCGCGTGACTCGGACTCCAGCTGACCTGGTTGCCGACGATCGACGTGGTGAAGAGCAGCGGCGCGGTCTCGCCGGCGACGCGGGCAACCGCGAGGACCGCACCCGTGACGATCCCGCCCACGGCCTGCGGTAGCACGATCCCCAGCGTGGTGCGCCACCGCGGCGCGCCGAGCCCGAGCGAGGCCTCACGAAGCGAGGTCGGCACCAGCGCCAACACCTCCATCGTGGCCCGCGCAACGAGCGGGAGCATGATGACGGCGAGTGCGAAGGAGCCGGCGTACCCGCTCTGACCGTGGCCGACGACGAACAGCCCGAAGACGAAGATGCCGATCACGATGGCGGGGATCCCGTTCAGGACGTCGAGGACGAGCCCGATCCCATGGCGGATCGGCCGCGGCGCAAACTCGGTCACGTAGATCGCGACGAGGATTCCTACCGGGAGTGCCATCAGCGTTGCGACGCCGACGAGCACGAGGCTGCCCGCAAAGGCGTTCGCGAGACCCTGCTTGACGCCCGGGAGCGCAAACGGAACGGGAGCCTTCGTGAGGAGGTCGAGGTTGAGCTGGCTCACGCCGCGCTTCGCCACCGACCAGACGACAAGGACGAGGAAGCCGACGGCAACAGCGGCCGCGAGCCAGGCGAGCAGCTCCATGCCACGATTGACCGCGCGGCGCCTCCGTCGCCGGTCCTGCGGGCGCTGAAGCGCGCCGAGATCGGCTGCGCTCACCGCGCCAGCCCCTGACGCGGCGCGACACGGCGCACGATGACCCGTGCGACGAGGTTCACGACGAGCGAGAAGACGAGCAGGATCAGGGCGAGATAGAAGAACGAAGAGGTCTCGAGTCCGGGGTTCGAGTTCGAGAAGTCGAGGGCGATCCAACCGGCGAGCGTGTCGCCGCCGTTGAACAAGTTCGCGCCGATCACGTTGTTGACCCCGCCGGCGACCTGCGCCACGGCGATCGCTTCGCCGAGCGCCCGCCCGACGCCAAGCATCATCGCGGCGGCCACGCCGCCCCATGAATAGGGAAAGACAACCCCGCGCACCATCTCCCAGCGCGTGGTGCCGAGGGCGAGCGCCGCCTCCTTCAGCTCCGCAGGCACGCCGACAAAGAGCTCACGCGAGATGCTCGAGATGATCGGGAGGATCATCATCGTCAGCACGACGATCGCCGTGAAGATGCTCGGGCCGGGGCCCGGGGGGCCGAAGAGCGGGATGAAGCCGAGCGTCGAATGGAGCGCGGGCATGACGTGCGCGCGCAGGACAGGGGCGACCACGAGGATCCCCCAGAGCCCGATCACGACGCTCGGAATCGCGGCGAGCGTCTCGACGAGCGCCGTGACCGGCCCGCGGATCCCGCGCGGCGCGAGCTCGGTGAGGAAGAGTGCGACGCCCAGGGCAAGCGGCGTCGCCAGGATGAGTGCGCCGACAGAGGTGAGGGCAGTACCGAAGAGGAGGCCGGCGGCGCCGAAGCGGTTGTGGGGTTGGTCCCACCCGACGTGCGCGAGGAAGCCGAGCCCGAAGGTCGAGAGGGACAGGCGAGACCCCTCGACGACCTTGTAGACGATCAGGCCGACGAGAAAGACGGTGCCGAGCGCAGCGAGCCCGGCGACGCTCTGCAGGAGTACGTCGCCGGGACGCGTCCGCCGCCCGGAGAAGGGGCGACGGACGGCGTTTCCGGTCGCGTCGAACGTGCTCACGGGCCGACGCGATTCCTCCTACGAGTGGATCTTCTTCAGGGTCTTCTTCGCTGCCTTGAGCACGACCTGCGGCATCGGCGCGAAGACGTCCTTCTGGATCGCCTTCTGCTGCGCCGGCTGCAGGGCCCACGAGATGAAGGCCTTGAGGTCGGCTGCTTTGGCGGTCTTCACCGGGACGATCACGTAGGTGAAGGTCGAGAGCGGCCACGCGTTGACGTACTTCTTCGACTTCGGCGGATCGGTGATCGAGATCGCATTGTTCTTCGGGATCCCCTTGGACTTGACGAGCTGTGCCGCCGCCTCGATGGTGCTGATCCTCGGGAACACGTACCGGCCCGCTTTGTTCTTGAGCCGCGCAACCGGGATCTTGTTCTGGAGCGCGTAGAAGTCGGAGATGTACCCGATGGCTCCGGGCGTCGACTTGACGAGGGCTGCCACGCCGGCGTTCTTCGCGCCACCCTCGCCGACCGGCCAGTTGACCGAGGTTCCCTTGGAGACCTGGCGCTTCCACGCCCTGCTGACCTTCGAGAGATAGTCGGTGAAGGCATAGGTGTCGCCCGAGCCGTCACTACGGTGAACCACGGTGATCTTCTGGTTCGGCAGGCTCAGGTGCCGGTTGAGCGCCTTGATGGCCGGGTCGTTCCAGTTCGTGATCTGGCCGAGGTAGATCCTGGCGATCACCAGACCCGTAAGACGAAGCTTGCCGCTGGTGATGCCGTGGACGTTGAAGACGGGGTCCGTTGCCGTCAGAGCCCACGGGACCTGGACGCAGCCGTTGCAACCGGCGCTCTCCGACTTCGACATCGGAGCGTCACTCGCACCGAAATCGACGCTGCGAGCGCTGATGTACTTGATGCCGGTGCCGGAACCGACCGGGTTGTAGTTGATCGTGACGCCCTTCGCCGACTGGTAGGCGGGGCCCCACGCACCCTGCACGGCAGGCGCCACGAGCGACGAGCCGGCGCCGGAGAGGCTTCCGCTCGAGCTGTTCTTTCCGGCGGCGCCTGCACTCGCGACCGCAAGGACTCCGAGCAGCGCCGCAGCGGCGACCGCCAGGGTGATGCGAATGAGCATGCCGTTCTTCGGCATCTGGTTTCTCCTTCTTCTCAGGGTTTCGCGGCCACCGTACGACCGGGCATTCGGCTGGTGGGAAACGCCCCCGTGACGAGGTGGAGACGAAGTGGTGACTGCCCTGGCGCGGGCCCGGGGGCCAGCTAGTACCCTGGCTCGCAATGTCGATCGACGCGGCGCTCGAGCAGGTCGAGGCGCAACTCCAGGAGATGGGCCAACGCGTCCTCAGCGCCGTCCACGGAGCGATTCGCGCGCTCGAGGAACGGGACGAGGAGCTCGCGAGCGAGGTCATCGCCTTCGACGACGAGGTCGACCGCTACTTCCTCGCCATCGAGCACCAGATCGAGTCGATGCTCGCGCTGCAGACGCCGGTCGCGCGCGACCTGCGGCTCCTGCTCGCGATGCTGCACATCAACCTCCTGCTGGAGCGGAGCGCCGACGGGTGCGTGACGATCGCGAAGCTGTCGCAGCTCGTCTCGGACGTCGACCCCGACCCCGCGCTCGCCGAGACCCTGACCGAGATGGGCGAGCGCGCGGAGGAGATGCTTCGCGTCGCGCTCGACTCGTTCAGCAGGCGCGACCTCGCCGGCGCCGAGAGCCTCGTGGAGCTCGACGAGCTGATCGACCGTGCGAACCGGCGCTTCGTGGAGCGGCTCGTCGACGTCATGGGCGAGCCGGAGTTCCGCGAGTGGGGACTGCGGATGGTCGTCGTCGCGCGGACGATCGAGCGGATCGGCGACCGCGCCGTCGACATCGGCGAGCAGACCGCCTACCTCCTGACGGCCCACTTCCGCGAGTTCACCGACGCCTCACATCCCGTCAGCTAGAACTCACTGACCTTGGACTGGCGCCTCTACAAAGCGATCTACGACGTCTCCCTCCACCACCATTGGGTCGGGACGCTATTCAGCGACATCGAGAAAGTGAGCATTCCCGCGATGGTGTTGATCACCGCCGCGCTCTGGTTCTTCAGCCGCCCCGGCGGGGACCGCAAGTGGAAGCTCGCCTGCGGGAGCGCCTTCGCGTCCGCGGCGCTCTCGTTCGCGATCGCGTTCGTCATCCACCATCTGTACGACCGGCCGCGGCCCTACGAGTCCCACCACATCAGCCATCCCTGGTCGAGCACGACCGATGCGACGTTCCCGAGCGACCACACGACCGTGTCGTTCGCGATCGCTTTCGCGGTGCTCTCGTTCGACCTGGGAGCGGGCGTGATCTTCCTGCTCATCGCGGCGATCATCGGGGTCGGACGGCTGTTCATCGGCGCGCACTATCCCAGCGACGTCGGCGCAGGCATCGTGGTCGGGCTGGTCGCGGCGGGCATCGTCGTACGGCTCCTGCCGCGCCTCGTTTCGTGGGTCGTCTCTCGGGTGGAGCGCGTCAGCGATCCGCTGGTGCGCCCGCTCTGGCGCCCCCGCACCCGTTAGACGCGGCCGTGTGTTTCGGCGAGGCCGCGGAGCCGTCTCGCCAGCGCCGGGGTCAGCGCGCCTCGCTCGAGCCGCCACCGCCAGTTTCCGTTCGTCACGCCCGGGCGGTTCATCCTCGCGTCGCTGCCCAGACCGAGGACGTCCTGCGCCGGGACGATCGCGAGCGCGGCCCGTGACGAGTACGCGAGGTCGATCAGCCCCCAGCCCGGCTCTGCCGGATCGAGTCCGGTGGCGGCACGCTGCCGGGGGCGCAGCCCCTCGAACCAGCCGGCCGCGGTGTCGGTGTCGTGCGTGCTCGTGTACACGACCGAGTTGGCGCGATGGTTCTCCAGCCGGTGCGGGTTGTGCCGGCCGGCCCGGAAGGCCCAGAGGAGCACGACCATTCCGGGGAGGCCGAGCTCGTCGCGCAACCGATCGACCGCCGGCGTGATGTGGCCGAGGTCCTCCGCGATCACCGGCAGGTCGCCGAGCTCGCGCTCGACGGCCTCGAAGAGCTCCGCTCCGGGGCCGGGCCGCCAGCGGCCGCGCTTCGCCGTGGTGTGTCGCGCCGGGATCGCCCAGTAGGAGACGAAGCCGCGGAAGTGGTCGATCCTGCAGACGTCGACGAGCTCGTACGTCCGGCAGAAGCGCTCGCGCCACCACCGATAGCCGGTCGCACGGTGCGCCGGCCAGGCGTAGAGCGGGTTCCCCCAGCGCTGGCCGTTCGCGCTGAGCGCGTCGGGGGGCGCCCCCGCCACCTCGCCGTGCGCGAACAGCTCCGGCCAGCCGGCGAGGTCGGCGCCCTCGTCCGAGACGTAGATCGGCAGGTCGCCGATCAGGCGGACCCCGCGCTCCGCCGCGTACGACCGCAGCGCTCCCCACTCCTGCTCGAACCGCACCTGGTCGGCGAGAGCGCCCTCGCCCGCGAAGTGCGCCCAGCAGCCCGTCCAGAACGGATGGCGCGCGACGAAGTCCTCGATCTCGCCGCCGGTGACCCGCTCGTCCGGCCGCGCGAGGAGCTGCGCGGAGGCTGCGAACGCGGACGGCGACCTGTACGGAGAGTCGAACTCGTCCGGCGGCCCGAGCGGCAGCACCTGCCACCACGACTGCCCCGCCGCCGCGAGCCAGTCGACGAACGCGTACGCATCCCGGTCGATCTTCCCGGACGGAAGGGACGTCGGATGGAGGAGGATGCCTGCCGAACGCGCGAGCTCCACGTTTTGATCCTTCCTCATCAGTGAGACTTGGAGCGTGTCGATCCCCAAGACGACTCCTCCCCGGATCCAGATCCAGGAGGTCTCGCCGCAGGTCGACTGCGGCCGTTACCCGGTCAAGCGCACCGTCGGCGACCGGGTCGAGGTGACCGCCAGGATCTTCCGCGACGGGCACGAGACGCTCGGCGCGGCGGTTCGCTGCAAGGGCCCGGGCGCCATGCGCTGGGCCGAGTCCCCGCTCGAGCCGCTCGGGAACGACGTCTGGGCCGGCGGGTTCGAGGTCGACCGGCCGGGGCTCTGGAGCTTTCGGGTCGAAGCGTGGGTCGACCGCGTCGCGTCGTTCCAGGACGAGCTGAGGCGCAAGGTCGCGGCGGGCCAGGCCGACCTCGGCGGCGAGCTGTCGGAGGGCGCGGTGCTGCTCGGCGACGAGGAGCTGACCGTCGAGAAGGCGCTCGCGGCGCCGGCGGGGGTGCGCTCGGAGAAGGCCTGGTCGGCGACGTACTCGGTCGACGTCGACCGCGTCCTCGGCCGCTTCGGCTCGTGGTACGAGCTCTTTCCGCGCTCCTGGGGCGGCTTCGCCGGCGTCCGCGACCAGCTGCCCGCCTTCGCGGAGCTCGGCTTCGACGTCCTCTATTTCCCGCCGATCCACCCGATCGGCCGGACGAACCGCAAGGGCCGGAACAACGCGGAGAGCGCAACGCCGGGCGACGTCGGCAGCCCGTGGGCGATCGGCTCCGAGGAGGGCGGCCACGACGCGATCGACCCGTCCCTCGGCAGCGAGAAGGAGTTCCGCGCGCTCGTGGCCGAGGCGAAGAAGCTCGGGATCGAGATCGCGCTCGACTTCGCGATCCAGTGCTCGCCCGACCACCCGTGGCTGAAGGAGCACCCCGAGTGGTTCCACCGCCGCCCCGACGGGACGCTGAAGTACGCCGAGAACCCGCCGAAGCGCTACCAGGACATCTACAACGTCGACTTCGGGAGCGAGGACTGGCGCGGCCTCTGGCAGGCGCTCCTCGAAGTCGTCCTCCACTGGGTCGGCTGCGGCGTCACCGTCTTCCGCGTCGACAACCCGCACACGAAGCCGCTGCCGTTCTGGGAGTGGCTGATCTGCGAGGTGCGGCGCGAGCACCCGGAGGTGATCTTCCTCTCCGAGGCGTTCACCCGCCCGGCGCCGATGACCACGCTCGCCAAGGCCGGCTTCGCGCAGAGCTACACGTACTTCACGTGGAAGAACACGCGCTGGGAGCTGCTCGAGTTCCTCGGCCAGCTGCTCGAGTGGCGGGACTTCTACCGGCCCAATTGCTTCGCGAACACGCCGGACATCCTCCACGAGTACCTCCAGTCGGGCGGCCGTCCCGCCTTCGAGGCGCGGCTCGTGCTCGCGGCGACGCTCTCGCCCTCGTACGGCATCTACTCGGGTTTCGAGCACCTCGAGAACGTGCCCGTGCGCCCGGGCTCGGAGGAGTACCTCAACTCGGAGAAGTACGAGCTGAAGCAGCGGCAGCTCGACGGGCCGCTGCTGCCGCTCGCCGCGAAGCTCAACACGGCCCGGCGCGAGAACCCGGCGCTCCAGTGGCTCGAGCCGCTCACGCTGCTCGAGACCGAGAACGAGCATCTGTTCGCCTTCCTCAAGCGCCGCGGCGAGAACACCGTCGTCACGGTCGTCAACCTCGACCCGGCCGCGACGCAGGTCGGCGTCTGTGTCGTGCCCGTCTCGACCGGGCTGCCGCCGGCCTACCCGGTGCGCGACCTGCTGTCGGACGAGACCTGGACGTGGCGCATCGGCCGCAACTACGTGAAGCTCGCCCCCGGCCGGAGCCACCTGCTAAGGATCGGCCCCTGATGTCCGAGCAATGGTTCGAGCGAGATCCGCTGTGGTTCAAGACTGCGGTCTTCTACGAAATCCACATCCGCGGGTTCTTCGACGGCAACGACGACGGCTCGGGCGACTTCCGCGGCCTGATCGACAAGCTCGACTACCTCGAGTGGCTCGGCGTGGACTGCCTCTGGCTGCTGCCGATGTACGAGTCGCCACTCCGAGACGGCGGCTACGACATCTCGAACTTCTTCGCCCTCCATCCGGACTACGGAACGGTCGAGGACTTCCGCGAGTTCGTCGAGCAGGCGCACCAGCGCGGCATGCGCGTGATCGCCGACCTCGTCATGAACCACACCTCCGCCGACCACCCCTGGTTCCAGGAGTCGCGCGCCGATCCGCACGGCCCGAAAGGCGACTGGTACGTGTGGTCGGAGACGGACGAGCGCTACCCCGAGGCGCGGATCATCTTCATCGACACCGAGCCGTCGAACTGGACGCTCGACCAGCTCCGCGGCGAGTACTACTGGCACCGCTTCTTCCACCACCAGCCGGACCTCAACTACGACAACCCCGAGGTGCAGGAGGCGATGCTCGCGGTCTTGCGCTTCTGGCTCGACCTCGGGATCGACGGCTTCCGGCTCGACGCCGTGCCCTACCTCTTCGAGCGGGAGGGGACGAGCGGCGAGAACCTCCCCGAGACGCACGAGTACCTGAAGCGGGTCCGCGCCGAGGTGGACGCGCGCTATCCCGACCGCCTGCTGCTCGCCGAGGCGAACCAGTGGCCCGAGGACGTCGTCGAGTACTTCGGCGACGGCGACCAGTGCCACATGGCCTTCCACTTCCCCGTCATGCCGCGGATGTTCATGGCCGTGCGGCGCGAGGACGCGACGCCGATCTACGAGATCCTCGACCGGACGCCGCACATCCCCGACAACTGCCAGTGGGGCCTCTTCCTGCGCAACCACGACGAGCTCACGCTCGAGATGGTCACGGACGAGGAGCGAGACTACATGTACGAGGAGTACGCGAAGGACCCGCGGATGAAGCTCAATCTCGGCATCCGCCGCCGTCTCGCGCCGCTGCTCGACGCGGGCCGCGACGAGGCGGAGCTCATGCACGCGATCCTCTTCTCGCTGCCTGGTTCGCCCGTCCTCTATTACGGGGACGAGATCGGGATGGGCGACAACGTCTACCTCGGCGACCGCGACGGCGTGCGCACGCCGATGCAGTGGTCGGGCGACCGCAACGCCGGCTTCTCGCGCGCCGACTGGGCGCAGCTCTACCTCCAGCCGCTGATGGATCCCGTGTACGGCTTCCAGGCGGTCAACGTCGAGGCGCAGCTCCGCACGCCGAACTCCCTGCTGCGCTGGATGCAGCGGTTCATCGCGCTGCGCAAGGAGCATCCCGTGTTCGGGCTCGGCACGTACCAGCCGCTGCCCGGCGACAACGCCCGCATCTTCGCCCACATCCGCACCTGGGAGGACGACGTGGTCCTCTGCGTGCACAACCTCGCGCGCTCGGCGCAGGCCGTGCAGCTCGACCTCTCCGAGCACGCCGGGATGGTCCCGGTGGAGATGCTCGGCCGCACGGCTTTCCCGCCGATCGGGGAGTTGCCCTACCTCCTGACGCTCGCGCCGCGCGGGTTCTTCTGGTTCCAGCTGCGGCAACCCGGGCAGGTGGACTGAGGATGGACGAGCGCGCGTTGATCGAGTACGTGACACGGCAGCGCTGGTACGGCTCGAAGTCGCGGGCGGTCTCGCACTCGGAGGTGCTCGACACCGTGACGATCCGGCAGGCCGAGCCGCAGCTGACCCTTGCCCTCGTCGAGATGCGCTTCGACACCGGGGCGCACGAGATCTACCAGCTCCTGTTCTCCGGCTCGACGGACCGCCGCACGTTCGACGGGCTCGCCGAGGACGCGGGAATCGCCCGCGAGATCGTCAGCGCGATGCGAACGAGCCAGGCCCTGCAGGGCGCGCAGGGCGTGGCGGAGTTCCAGCGGGTCGACGAGTTCCCGGCGCTCGGCCGCGAGCTCGGAGCCGCGCGCCTCATCGCCTCCGAGCAGTCGAACACCTCGGTCGTCTTCGACGAGTCGCTCATCCTCAAGGTCTTCCGCCGACTCGAGCCGGGGATCAACCCCGAGCTCGAGATCCTCCGCTTCCTCACCGAGCAGGGGTTCCGCAACATCCCGGCGCTCGGCGGCTGGTATGCGTACTCGGGCGGCCCGTTGACGGCGACGCTGGGGCTGCTCCAGGAGTACGTCGTGGGAGCCGTGGACGGCTGGGAGCTCGCGCTCGGCGAGATCGCCTCCGCGCCGGAGAGCTTCCTCGACCGGCTCGGGCGCCTCGGCGAGGTGACCGCGCACATGCACACCGCGCTCGGCTCGGATCCGGGCAATCTCGCGTTCGCGGCCGAGGAGCCGAGCGTCGAGTCGCTCGGGCTGCTCACGGCCACGGTGGACGAGGAGATCGCGCGCGTCTTCCTGACGCTGCCGGACGACGACGACCGCCTCGCGCCGATCTTCGGCCGGGGCGAGGAGGTGCGCGAGCAGCTGCGTCTCCTCACCCATGCCGGCTCGAGCGGCCGCGTGATCCGCACCCACGGCGACTACCACCTCGGCCAGACGCTCTGGCGGGCAAACGACTGGATCATCCTCGACTTCGAGGGCGAGCCGGCGCGGACGCTCGTGGAGCGCCGCCGCAAGCGCTCGCCGCTCCGCGACGTCGCCGGCATGCTCCGCTCGTTCGCGTACGCGGCGACGGCCGCCGAGCTCACCCGGGACGCCGACGTCCCCGAGGACTGGGAGGAGCGGGCGCGGGAGCGGTTCCTCGAGAGCTATCTCGAGACCGTGGACGCGACGCTGCTGCCCCCCGGCGAGGCTGCGGTCGAACGGCTGCTCGCCGTCTTCGAGCTCGAGAAGGCCGTGTACGAGCTCCGCTACGAGCTCGACAACCGTCCCGACTGGGTTGGAATCCCGGTCGCGGGTATCGAGCGCCTCATGCAACAGGCCGCAGAAGCGCTGTGACCGTCGATCTCGGTGCCAACCCGCACGAGATCCTCGGCGCCCACGAGGCCGAGGACGGCGTCGTCGTGCGCGCTCTCCGTCCCGAAGCCCAGGCGGTGCGCGTGCAGCCGGCCGGCGTCGAGGCGAAGCTCAAGGATCCGGGCGGCCTGTGGGAGGCGCTGCTGCCGCAGGCGCGGCTGCCGCTCGAGTACGAGCTCGAGGTGGAGTACCCGGACGGCAACACGTTCACGGTGCGCGACCCGTACTCGTTCCTCCCGACCCTCGGCGAGCTCGACGTCCACCTCGCGATGGAGGGCCGCCACGAGCACCTGTACGAGCGGCTCGGCGCGCACGTCCGTAAGCTCGACGGCGTCGTCGGCACCGCCTTCGCCGTCTGGGCGCCGAACGCGCGCTCCGTCTCGGTCGTCGGCGACTTCAACTCCTGGGACGGACGCCTGCACCCGATGCGCTCGCTCGGCGCGTCCGGCATCTGGGAGCTGTTCGTGCCGGACGTCGGCGAGGGGGCGAAGTACAAGTTCGAGATCCGGACGCAGGACGGCCGGCTGCGCCTGAAGAGCGACCCGCTCGCGTTCCACACCGAGGTGCCGCCGGCGAACGCGTCCGTCGTCTGGGAGGCGAAGCACGTCTGGCGCGACGAGGAGTGGCTCGAGCGCCGCGCCGCCTCCGACCCGCTCCGCGCGCCGCTCTCGATCTACGAGGTCCACCTCGGCTCGTGGCGCCGCAACCCGCTCGACGGGAACCGGCCCCTGACCTATCGGGAGCTCGGCGACGAGCTGGCCGACTACGTCTCCGACCTCGGCTTCACGCACGTCGAGCTGCTGCCGGTGATGGAGCATCCCTTCTCCGGCTCGTGGGGGTACCAGGTCACCGGCTACTACGCGCCGACCTCGCGCTTCGGGACACCCGACGACTTCCGCCACCTCGTCGACCGGCTCCACGAGCGCGGGATCGGCGTGATCCTCGACTGGGTTCCCGCCCACTTCCCGCGCGACGACTGGGCCCTCGCCCTCTTCGACGGGACGCAGCTGTACGAGCACGCCGACCCGCGCCGCGGCTCGCATCCCGACTGGGGGACGCTCGTCTTCAACCTCGGGCGCACCGAGGTGCGGAACTTCCTGCTCGCGAACGCGCTCTACTGGCTGCGGGAGCACCACGCCGACGGGATCCGCGTCGACGCCGTCGCCTCGATGCTCTACCTCGACTACTCGCGCAAGGCCGGCGAATGGGTGCCGAACATGTTCGGCGGCAACGAGGACCTCGACTCGGTCGCCTTCCTCAAGGAGCTGAACGAGACGCTCTACGCGCGCGAGCCGAGCGTGATCTCGGCGGCGGAGGAGTCGACCGCGTGGCCCGGCGTCTCCCGGCCGACGTACCTCGGCGGGCTCGGCTTCGGCTTCAAGTGGAACATGGGCTGGATGCACGACACGCTCGCGTACTTCCAGAAGGACCCCGTGTACCGGCGCTTCCACCACCACACGCTGACGTTCTCGCTCATGTACGCGTTCAGCGAGAACTTCATCCTCCCGCTCTCGCACGACGAGGTCGTGCACGGCAAGCGGTCGCTGCTGGACAAGATGCCCGGCGACCGCTGGCAGAAGTTCGCGAACCTGCGCGCGATGTACGGCTACATGTGGGCGCACCCCGGCAAGAAGCTCCTCTTCATGGGCGGCGAGCTCGCCGAGTGGGAAGAGTGGAACTACGACGGCTCGCTGCACTGGAACCTGCTCGAGAACGCCGAGCATCAGGGGATGCAGTCGCTCGTGCGCGACCTGAACCGGCTGTACCGCACACAGCCGGCGCTGTACGAGGTCGACTTCGACCCGCGCGGCTTCCGCTGGCTCGAGGCGAACGACGCCGCGAACAACGTGCTCGCCTTCGCGCGGCTCGACGCCCGCGGCGAGCGCCCCGTCGTCTGCGTGCTGAACCTCTCGCCGGTGCCGCACTACGACTACCGCGTCGGCATGCCGACCTGCTGCCGCTGGCGCGAGCTCGTGAACACGGACTCGGCGTACTACGGCGGCTCCGGAGTCGGGAACATGGGCGCCGTCGAGGCCGAGGCGGTGCCGTGGCACGACCAGCCGTTCTCCGCGCTCGTCACGTTGCCGCCGCTCGCGGCAGTGTGGTTCGTTCCTGAGTAGCCGCCGTACCCTTTTTGGCGCTCGTCGCGTTCACCCGGAACACCGATAACCGGGGGAATGCGCAAGGTCTCGTTCATTGCGGCTGCGATGCTCGTCATCGCCTGCTCTGTCTTCTTCGCGACGGCACGTGGCTCGGCTGCGCCGAGGCCGGGAATCGACGTCGCGCTCAAGCGGACTGCGCACGTGTCCTCCCTCCGCTACGCGTTCCGCGTCCACATCCACGAGTACGGCGTCCCGCTCACATTGCACGTGCGCGGACAGTCCGATTCGAAGACGATCTCGGTGCATCTCGAGACGGCAGGGATGGCTGCTGCGGAGCTGCTCGACGGGCCGTTCCTCTACGAGCAGGCGCCCGACGGGATGGCCGTGTACGGCAAGTGGCGCTGGCTGCGTGTCGACGTCGCCCGCCT
>DATCYP010000046.1:0-9899 GCA_036526375.1 Gaiellaceae bacterium
CAAGGGCAAGGCCGAGGTCGTCGAGCGGCTCGACAAGCCGCTGCGTTCCTCGACAGGCAGCTTCATCTGGCCGCACGTGATCCGACTGATCCACTATGTCCGCGTGCCCCGCGCGATCCAGCGCAAGATCTCGCGCCGGGCGCTGTTCGCGCGCGACGGCTGGCGCTGCGCGTACTGCGGGACGACGAACGGCCGCCTCACGCTCGACCACATCGTTCCGCGGTCGAAGGGCGGCGAGTCGATCTGGGAGAACGTCGTCACCGCCTGCGCGCCGTGCAATCTGCGCAAGGGAGACCGGACGATCGAGCAGGCGGGGATGGTGCTCCACACCTCGCCGCGCGCCCCGACTCCGACGCTCTTCATCAAGCTCGCCGCGCCGCGGATCCCGTCCGGCTGGACGCCGTACCTGCCCGCTACGGCTTAAGGGCAGCGAACTCCCTTCGGGAAGACGATCGCCAGCTGCGTGGGAAGCTGGAGGTCGGCGGTTGCAATGCGCCAGAGGAAGCTGAATCGGACAGGGAAGTCGACCACGCCGAGGACCCCGACGGGGTTCTCGGGCGCCCGGCACGCGAAGACGCCCTTGAAGAAGAGAAGGCTCACCTGTCCGGGCTTCAGGTCGAAAGGATGAAAGCGCGTGAACGGCTCGCTGATCCCGCCCCTGTTCTTCTGCGGCTGCGACATCATCAGCCGAGCTGAGAAGGGGAGTCCGGGCGGTAGCGTGACGCCTCGCACTCGTACCGTGAAGCGGCCGGTGTTCAGCACGCTAACGCCGAACTGGAACCGGCGGCCTCGATGGAAGACGACCGAGTCGGCGTCGCGGAACGGAGACGACTTCGCCCCGGCGGGGTCGACGGAAAGGTTGCCGGTCGCGAGTGGCTGGTAGCTGTCGATCCACGCCACGGCGCCGATCGCGAGCCCGATCGCGGTGAGCGCGACCACGGTCAGGATGAGGTTGCGCGGGCGGCGGGCGCGCACGAACGCGATGGCTCCGCGGCGGCGCTCGAGGCCCGCGGCGGCGCGCAGATCGACGGCGTACTGCTCCGGCGGTCCCAGGGAGGCGAGATCGGTCCCCTCCGGAAGCTCCGACAGATGGCCGCGCAGCTCGGAGAGCAGCTCCTGCTTGGTACGCCACGGCAGATCGGCCAGCCAGTAGTTGACCCGGCGGACATATTCGTCTGCGGTCACTGCTCCACCAGCCTCTCCAAGGCGCCGCTGATGCGCCCCCAGGCGTCCGTGCCGGCCTGCAGCTGCTCGGCGCCGCTCGGAGTCACCGCGTAGTACTTCCGCGCCGGCCCGCTGTCGGAGGCCGCCAGGCGGGACTCGAGATGCCCCGCCTGCTCGAGGCGCCGCAGCGTCCCGTAGACCGACGCGTCGCCGACGCCGTCGAACCCCGCCTGCTCGAGTGTCGAGAGGATTTCGTAGCCGTAGGTCTCCCCCCGCGCGATCACCGCCAGCACCGCCAGCTCGAGCACGCCTTTGAGGAGTTGAGTCTGATCCACACTAGTCTGCGTTGCAGAGTAGCGTGGTTTATGTGGTATTACAAGTCCCCGACCCCGTGGCGGGAGGCGATGCACTCGAGCGCCCAGCCGTTCGCCGCGAGGACGATCTGCTGCGCGAGGACGTCGGGCTCGACGCCGGCGTGCTCCCGCGGCACCTCCACCACGACCTGGTGGACGGCCGCCTCGACGGCACCGCCGAACTCGTGCCGCTGCTCCGAGACGATCGCGAAGGACGGCAGGAGGCCCCGGAGCTCGAGGGCGAGCTCGTCGATCTCCGCGGGCGTGGCGTACCTGCCTGCGAAGACGCCGAAGTTGACGCGAACCTCGACGCCCGGATCGTCGTGCTCGCGGACGAGCAGCGAGATGGCCGGCTCGTCGATCAGAGGGCTCATGCGGGACTCGTTATCCGGCCGGGCGAATCCCTAACGCGCTACCGCTCGCGCGGCTCCCAGCCGAACTTGAACACCGTGAAGGTCAGCCCTGCGACTCCCCAGGCGGCGAGGACGGCGAGCGCTCCCGGCTGCGTCCAGAAGCCGCGTCCGTGCAGGTACACGGCATTGACGAGCTCGATGAAGTACTTGAGCGGCAAGACGTCGCCGACCGCGCGAAGGAAGGCGGGATAGTGGTGCGTCGGCCCGAACGAGCCGGTCAGAAAGGCCATCGGGAGGAGGATGAAGTTCACGACGGCGGAGGAGCCCTCGGCCGAGCGAATGACCGACGCCGTCGCGGTGCCGAGCGCCGCGAAGACCAGGGCACCGATCACGATCGTGGCGACGAAAGATCCGAGGTCGGCGGGGAAGGGCGTTCCGTAGAAGGCGCGGCCGATCAGGAACAGTGCGATCGTCTGGAGCGCGAAGACGACCAGCGTCGAGACGAGCAGCGATCCGACGTAGGTCGCGGGCGGGAGGGGCGTCGAGCGGAGCCGCTTGAGAATTCCGTTCTCGCGTCGGATCACGAGCTGGATCGCGAGCCCCGCGAACGCGGTGTTCGCGCAGCCGTAGCCGACGAGGCCCGCGAGCAGCGCCCGGGGCGCCGGCACGCCGTAGATCTTCCCGGAATAGACCGAGCCGAGCAGGACGAAGAGCAGCAGCGGGAAGAGGAAGATGAAGAAGGCAGCTTCGCGGCTTCGCCAGAACACGAGCTGCTCCGAGCGGAGCTGGTGGACGAACAACGCCCGCGGCTCGCGCCTGCCCGATACGCGGATGGCTTCGGCGTTCATGCTTCCGTCGCCGCCTCCTCCGCCTCGGCGGTGAGGGCGAGGTAGACCTCCTCGAGCGACGGCCGCCGCACCTGGATGCCTTCGAGCTCCTCGCCGCGAGCGACGGCGGCGGACGTGAGCTCGGCGAGCACACGAGTCGGCTCGTCCGTCCGGACGAGCACCTCCTCGCCGTTCTGCCGGTAGCGGATCTCCGTCTGGAGGTTCGTGGACGTCAGCTCGGCCGGCGTGCCGACCCGCACGATCCGGCCGTCGCGCAGCACCGCGACCCGGTCGGCGAGCTGCTCGGCCTCGTCGAGGTAATGGGTCGTGAGGAGGACGGTCTTGCCGAGCGAGCGGAGCGAACGGATCATGTCCCACGCCGCGCGGCGCGCCTGAGGATCGAACCCGGTGGTCGGCTCGTCGAGGAAGACGAGATCGGGGTCGCCGACGAGCGCGAGGCCGAGGTCGAGTCGCCGCTTCTGGCCTCCCGACAGCGTCTTCACCCGCGCGTCCGCCTTCTCCCGCAAGCCGACGAGCGCGATCACCTCCTCGACGTCGCGCGGCGCCCGATAGTAGCCCGCGAAGATCCCATGCGTCTCGCGCACCGTGAGGTTCGGCCACATCTCCGACTGCTGCAGGACGACGCCGATCCGCTCGCGGAAGTCCGGCCCCGGCCGGCCCGGATCGTGGCCGAGCACGCGCACCTCGCCCGCGTCGCGGCTGCGATAGCCCTCGAGGATCTCGACGGTCGTCGTCTTGCCGGCGCCGTTGGGCCCGAGCAGGCCGAAGACCTCTCCCTCCTCGATCGAGAAGTCGACCCCCCGGACCGCCTCGAGGTTCCCGTAGGCCTTGCGCAGGCCGCTGACCTCGATTGCAGGCATCGGCGACGAAGGGTAGACGGCGACCGGTCAGGTAGCCCGCAGCACGCACCAGGTGGCGCGCGTCTCCCGGACAGGGAGCCCGTCGATCCGGACGCCCGGGATGAGTGCGCTCTCCGGCGTCGGTGAGGCGACCACCTCGCGCTCGTACTCGAGGGCCACGTCCCAGCCCGCGTCGTCGAACGCGGCCAGCGTCGGTCCGCGTGCGAGCAGCTCGTCCAGCGCGAGCTCGCGTGCCGCGACCCGGTTCTCCTCGTCGTCTTCCGGATAGAAGAGGTGGGTCGCGACCAGCTCTCGGCCGACGCGGCGCAGCTCGCGGAGCAGCTCGCTGCCGCGTGGCACGTTTCCCAGGCCGAGGTGCGTCACGACGGTCGCCATCTCGCCGTCTGCGAAGGGAAGTGAGTGTGCGTCCGCGACGACGTAGCGGGCTCCCGGGACGCGACGCTCGGTCGCCCGAAGAACATGGGGGCTCACGTCCGTCGCGGTCAGTGCGCGGGTCGTCTCGGCCGCGAGTCGTCCCAGCAGCGTGCCGCGCCCCGTGGCCACGTCGAGGATCGGACCGGCGCCGTTGCGAACGAGCTCGACCACGCAAGCGAGCGTCTCGTCGCGCGCAGCGCGAAAGTCCGGCGGATAGCACTCCTCGTCCGCACGCGCATACGCGCCGGTCGGGTCCGCGCCCCGCGCCTCGAGCACGGTTCCCCGGAGGTACGAGTCGGCGCCGTTCAGCGAGTCGAGTGGAGAGTCGAGGAGTGCCCGTTCGACGTCGGGATGCTCACGCAGGTACGCGGAGAGCGCGCTCTCGGCCTCGGCCCAGGTGTCCTCGGCTCCGGTCGCCATCTCCGCGAGGATACTTTCGCCATGCCGAACTTCCGTTATGTCATCGCGGACGTCTTCACCGACGTTCCGTTCGCGGGGAACCAGCTCGCCGTCTTCACCGACGCTCGGGAAATCCCGGAGCAGCGGCTGCAGGAGCTCGCGCGCGAGATCAACTTCTCGGAGACCGTCTTCGTCTACCCGGCGGAGGGCGACGGGCACGCGCGGATCCGGATCTTCACGCCGACGCTCGAGCTTCACTTCGCGGGGCATCCCGTGCTCGGAACCGCCTTCGTCCTGGGAGGGCCGTTGCAGCTCGACGAGATCCATCTCGAGACGGGCGCCGGCGTCGTCCCGATCCGGCTCGAGCGTGACGGACGGCGGATCGTCTTCGGCCGGATGCGCCAGCCCGCAGTCACCTGGGAGGAGTTCGAGCGGGCCGCCGAGCTGCTCGCCCTGCTCGGCGTCGAACGGAGCGGGTTGCCGGTCGAGCACTACCGGCAGGGCCCGGGACACGTCTACGTCGAGCTCGCCTCGCCCGAGGCCGTGGCGGCTCTCCGTCCCGACTTCGCCGCCTTGCTGGAGCTCGGTCCCTACGGGACAGATTGCTTCGCCCGCGACGGCGACTGCTGGAAGTGCCGCGTCTTCGTTCCGGCGCACGGGGTGGCCGAGGATCCCGCGACCGGCTCGGCCGCCGGGCCGCTCGCGCTCCATCTCGCCCGCCATGGCCGGATCGGCTTCGGCGACGAGATCGAGATCCGCCAGGGAGAGGAGGTCGGACGGCCTTCGACCCTCCATGCGGTGGCCCGCTCGCCCGAGGAGGTCGAGGTCGGCGGCTCGGCGGTGATCGTCGCGCGCGGGGAGTTCCGGCTGTGAAGCGCGTCTCGGTCATCGGCGGCTCCTGCACCGGAAAGACG
Organism: Gaiellaceae bacterium; assembly: GCA_036526375.1. GTDB lineage: Bacteria > Actinomycetota > Thermoleophilia > Gaiellales > Gaiellaceae > Palsa-739. Next base: position 5,306 of record DATCYP010000046.1, read on the forward strand.
ACGCTCTCCCGCGAGCTCGCGCGGCTGCTCGGTGTTCCGCACATCGAGCTCGACGCCCTCCACCACGACGCGGGCTGGCAGGAAGCGCCGGCAGAGGTCCTCCAGGCGCGTGTCGACGCGGCGCTCGCTGCAGCGCCCGACGGCTGGGTCGTCGACGGCAACTACCACGGCAAGATCGGAGCGACCGCGCTCGACCGCGCGGACACCGTCGTCTTCCTCGACCTGCCGCACCACGTGGCGCTCCGACGTGTCCTGTGGCGCACCGCTCGCCGGGTCGCGACTCGCAAGGAGCTGTGGAACGGGAACCGCGAGTCGCTCCGGCTCGCTCTGTCGCGCGACTCGATCGTCTGGTGGGTGATCCGGCAGCACGGCTCCTACGAGAAGAAGTGGCTGCCGCGGCTCGCTTCGCTCGAGCCCGGCACCGTCGTCCGGCTCCGGTCGCCGCGCGAGGTCCGCGACTGGCTTCAGTCGATCCAGGCGACCGAGTCGATGTCCGGCAGCTCGAACGGCAGCGAGCGCCAGAACACGCCGCCGTTGGCGGAGACGTAGAGCCGGTTGCGCGCGGCGTAGAGCATCCGGTCGGGGTCGTCCTCGGCGATCGCGACCGCGAAGCCGGGAGGTAGGCCGCCGCCGGCCTCCCGCCACGTCGCTCCGCCGTCGTTCGAGAGCATCAGCGGCGGCCGCCGCTCAACCACCGCGACGACCGTCGCGCCGGAGCGGGCGGCGGCGACGACCCGCGGCAGGGCAACCTCGGGCCGCTCCACCGCCGGCACCTCGGTTCCTTCGCCGAGCAGCTCCTCGGCCTCGGTGTCGACGAGGAAGACGCCCGCGACGGTGCCGACCGCGGCGATCATCGCGCCGCCGCGAGCAGGGCCGACACGAGCGCGCTCGCGCGCCGCGCCGCGGAGATCGGCCTGTGTCCGCCGGCGCGTGCGCTCAGGTAGGCGACCGAGAACGCGTCGCCCGCTCCCGTCGGATCGCCCCGGGCCGGCCGCGTCGCGACGCGCAGCGCGGCGTCGCGGGTGAGCACGAGTGACCCGCGGGCCCCGAACGTCACCACGACCTCGGGGACGCCGAGCTCGCGCAGCTCCTCGAGGTCTGCGTCGCCGAGGATCGCCCGGGCCTCCTCCTCTGCGAGCTTGAGGATCGAGACGTGACGCAGGAGCGCGCGGTCGAAGTCGGCGTCGAGTCCGAGCGGGCCGAGCCGCCGCGCACGCACGAGCCCCTGTCCGTCGAGCAACAGGCGCCGCCGCCGGGCGAGGCGGTCGAGCGTGTCGGGCGAGAAGTCGTCGCGCAGCAACGGCGCGACGTGTACCCATTCGACGCGCCGCAGCACGTGCTCGGGCTCGTCCGCCTCGCTCCACGGCTCCCCGATCGCGTCGACGCGCATCTCGCGGTGCCCCTCCTCGTCGTAGCTGAACGAGAACGACGTCGTCTCGCCCGTCGCCGCGAGCGCGACGGGGAGACCGAGCGCCGCGAGCCGCCGCAGGTACGAGCGCCGGTCGGGCTCGCCGCACTTCGCGACCACGATCGCCGGCTGCTGGAGCGCCCGCAGCGCCCGCCCGGCGTGCCACGGACCTCCGCCGATCCGCGAGGCGTGGCCGCCCACGTCGTCACGCGCAAGAGGGCCGATCACGGCGAGCGGTCGCACGACCTGCAAGCGTAAGCGCGAGGGAGAGAGCGAAGGCGAGGGCGAAGCTCGGCAGCGAGCCGCCGATCGCCCCCTGGCCCGGATGGGTGTGGTCGACCAGGCGGATCCACGACGACGGGCCGACCGGCGCGAGCCACTGGTAGAGGCAGAACCCCGCGAGCCACGCGGCGACCTGGCCCGGCCGGAACTCCGGGACGCCGAACGGATCGCGCTCGCCGGCGAGCCACTGCGCGAGCAGCACGCCGAAGAGCGGCACGAAGAACGAGCCGAGCAGGTAGAGGAAGTCCTGGTAGTGGACGAGGTTGACGAGGAACGTCCCGGCCGTCGCCACCGCCGCGACGGCGAGTATGAGCAGCCGTTGCGGCACGCGCGGCAGGACGTTCTGCAGCGAGACGGCGGCCGAGTAGATGTTGGCGAACGGCTCCTTCGTCTCGTCGACGCCGAGCGCGACGAGCGCGAGCGCTGCACCGACCCCGCCGGTGGCGATCGCGCCGATCACCGACGGCGCGTCCGACAAACCGCGCGTGAGCAGCAGGATCGCGCCGAGCGCGTACAGCCACACGTTGGGGAGGAAGTAGCCGACGGCGGCTCCCCAGAACGCGCCGCGACCGCTTCTCGAGAAGCGCGTGTAGTCGGCGGCGAGCGGCAGCCACGAGACCGGCATCGCGACCATCAGGTCGACTCCCTGCCAGAAGCTGAGCCCGCCCTTCCCCGGCCGCGACCAGAGTGCGCCGAGGTGCGCGTCGTGGAGCGCCCACCACGTCAGGTACGCGAGCGACGCGAGGACGATCCACAGCGCCACGCGCTTCACCCACTCCCGGACGAACCCGACTGGTCCGACGAGCGCGAGGAGCGTCGCCGCCGCCGCGGCCGCGAGCTTCCACGCCCAGAGCGGGCCGTGCACGAGCGCCCGGGCGGCGGTGGCGATGACGAGCACCTCGAAGATCGTCCAGCCGATGTTCTGGACGACGTTGAGCCCGGTCGGGAGGTACGAGCCCGCGCGGCCGAGCGGCGCGCGCAGCAGCACCATCGCCGGCACTCCGGCCTCCGCCCCGATCGCGGCCGCGCAGCCGAGCAGCGCGTTGCCGAAGATGCCGCCGACGAGGATCGCCAGGAGCGCCATGGGCAGCGACAGCCCGGGGACGAGAAACGCCCCGGCGACGAGGACGAGCAGGCTCAGCCCGAGGCTGCTCCACAGCATCCCGTTCTCGAGACCGCCGAGCGTCCGCAGCCGCTCCGGCACGGGGGTGATCCCCCAGCTCGGCGTCCTCTCCTGACTCATGCGCCTCCCTTCGCCGGCATGACCCGGATCAGGTTCGACGGGTGTGATCTCAGCCGCGCCGCGTGCGGCACCCCGGTCGTCCGAGTGTACGGACCACGCGGCCGGGAAGGACGCGCTTCGTGGCCGAGCTGCTCACGAATCCGCGCGAGCTGCTCGCGGCGCGGCTCCGCCAGATGCTCTGGATCGAGCTGCAGCTCGCCGAGCACGTGCTGCCGGAGCTGCGCGAGCAGGCGCACGCGCCCGACCTGCAGTGGGCCTTCGAGCGTCACCTCCTCGAGACCGAAGGCCACGTTGCCGCCGTCCGCGAGATCCTGCACGAGCTCCAGGTTCCGGCGGATCCGGAGGAGAGCCCCGCGTTCGAGGGGCTGGTCGACGAGCACGAGCAGCTCGTGAAGCAGGTCGCGGAGGACGGCCACCTGCTGGGCGATCTCGCGCACGCGCAGGCGGCGGCGGCGACCGAGCACCTCGAGATGGCCGCCTACCAGTCGCTCGCGAGCCTCGCCGAGACGCTGGGGGAGGAGCCGGTGGCGATCCGGCTGCGTGAGCTGATGGAGCAGGAGGAGCTCGCGCTCGAGCAGGTGGAGCGGGCGACGGCGAAGCTGCTCGCGGAGAAGGTCGAGAGCGACCGGCTCTAGGTCGCCTGCGACGGCGCACGGGCGCCCTCGGGCGCGATCCCCTCGCGGAGCCAGCGGGCGTCGCTCGCGATCTGCTCCTCGGGATCGTCGCCCAGGTGGCCTGCCGAGGCCTCGATTTCGACGATGCAGCCGGGCACGTTCGCCGCGAGCCACTCGCCGTGCGCAGGCGGCACGAGCACGTCCGTCAGGCCGTAGCGGACGAGCACCGGCACGGCGACGGTCGCGACGTCGAAGCCCCACGGCTTGAGGAAGGCGAGGTCGTCGTCGGCCCAGCCGCCGACACCGTTGGCCGCCTGCTCGAGCGTCGCCTCGGTGATGACCTGCATCACCTCCGGGCGCGCCAGCTGGGCTCGGTCCGACTCGCTGAGCTCGAAGTCGTCCAGGATCGTGGACGGATCGACCGCGACGCGCGCCTCCGCCTCCCTCTGTTGATCCTCGAGGTACGGCGTGAGCTCCTTCTCTCCCGCGAGAGCCTTCCGGACCTCCTTGACGTTCTCGTCGTCCATGCCGGCGAACCAGTCGGCCTCCTCCAGACCGGGAGGCCCGAACGGCGCGACGCCGACGATGCACACCGCGCGCACGACCCGGTCGGGCAGGAGCGCCGCGCAGGCGAGCACGTGCGGCCCGCCGCCGGAGCCGCCGGTCACCCCGAAGCGGTCGAGGCCGAGAGCGTCGGCGAGGGCCGCGACGTCGGCGGCCTCGTCCGCCACCGAGCGCCCGTGGTGACGATCCGACTGCCCGTAGCCCGCGCGGTCGTGCGTGACGAAGTGGACGCCGAGCCGCTCGTAGACCTTCTCGTTCGGCCAGCGGTTGAAGCGGCAGCCGGGCGTGCCGTGCAGGCTGAGGACGGGGAAGCCGTCGGGGTCTCCCCACGTCGCGTACGCGAGCGTCCGCCCGTCGGGCGTCTCGAGTGTGCGCAGCCGTTCTCCCACGGCGCGAGCATACGCTGCCGGGCCGGGGTTGTTCATGTCGATTGCGGTGGGTGAGGCAACTGCACGCGGCGGGCGGTACCGATCGCCGGCTGGG
>DATCYP010000047.1:0-4809 GCA_036526375.1 Gaiellaceae bacterium
TCCGACATCGACCCGTCTTGGGTCGCCCATTGAGCTGAGGCGAAAAAGCAAACGCGCATCCGGCTCGGGGAACTTCCGGTCCGACCTGCCGGTGCGCGCCCGGGTCGTCTAGGTCGCACCAGGGTCGCACGGCCATGCAAAACGCGGCAAAACGCGCCTACCCGCGACGTCCACGAACCCGCTCGAATTGGCGGAATCCCGCTTCAGTCGGCCCCCTCCTCACGTTCATGGTAAGGAGGGGGTCGACGGTTCGAGTCCGTCAGAGGGCTCTAAAAGGCCTGCAAATTGCCCTTCCTTGTTATCTGTGCTGAATCGCGAGTAAGGAGGGGGTCAGCGGAGAGGCGAGAAGCGCCGCGTTTGCAGGGCTTTCGCTACCTGAGGCTCATGCGATTCGTGCGTCTGGCGGCCGCAGGGTCGCACAGAGGTCGCACGTGCTCCGACGGTCGCCGACTAGGAGTGCCTGACTGACTGACTGGCTGACTGGGATCGCGCAACTGCTCCACGACGAGGCGGAGCTCGTGTTCTCGGAGGACCGGCTCGATCGTGCTCACGATTCCGTGCCGCCCGCCGATTTCGATGCCATCTCCCACCTCAAGGGGCTGCTGGTAGTTCAGACGGCCGGTCGCCACAACCTCTTCGCCGCTCCAAAGTTCGTACCGATAGTCGATACCAGCCACCGAGGACAAGGACGATACGCGCCGCGAGCGTCGTGTCCCGGGTTGCTAGACAGGGGGAGCGACGCGTCATCACGGTCGCTTGACGGCGCACCCGGTGTGTGAAATCGTCTTCCCGTCGAAGCCCGGCGACCGCAAGGTTGGCGGGCTTCGGCATTTCAAGCCTGGGGATCGCTCGTGTGCGAGGTCGCAGCTTTGCCCGTGGGTACGGCGTCAGTGCATGATGGATCTGACCGAATCAGGGCGAGGTGGCGGATAGCCATGGAGCGTGAGATCAGCGGGGCGTCGCGAAGCGACATCCAGTGCTGTGGCGGTTCAACCGTTCAGAGCGCCGCGCGGCTGCCGGCCGACGTGGGCCTGAGATGAATGCCACGGTCGAGGCGGGGTCAGCGAAGCGTCCTGTCCCCCTGTCCGAGCTGATCCGGCAACGGGATTGGTCGGCGACGCCAGTCGGGCCGATGGAGGCGTGGCCGCCGAGCCTGCGTACGGCGTTGAGCATCTGCCTCGAGTCGCGCTTCCCGATCCTGATCTGGTGGGGGCCGGAGTTCGTGATGCTCTACAACGACGCGTACGCGCCGCTGATCGGGAGCAAGCATCCGGGCGCGCTCGGCCAGCGCGGCGCCGACTGCTTCCCGGAGATCTGGGAGATCATCGGGCCGATGCTCGCGGGCGTTCGCGAGCGGGGCGAGTCGACGTGGTCGGACGACCAGCTGCTCCATCTCGAGCGCCGCGGCTTTCCGGAGGAGTGCTACTTCACGTTCTCGTACAGCCCGATCAGGGACGAGGCGGGCGCGATCGCCGGCGTGTTCACGGCCGTCGCCGAGACGACCAGCCACGTGATCGGCGCCAGACGGCTGCGGATCCTGCGCGAGTTGACGGCGGAGACGGCGGAGGCTCGGACACCGCTCGAGGTGTGCACGCGCGCTGCGCGTGTGCTCAGTGGGAGCGTCTCGGTTGCTTTCTCGCTCGCGTACCTGTTCGAAGAGGACGGCGCTGCTGCTCGCCTCGCCGCGACGTCGGATGTGAAAAAGCAGGCGAGTGTGGCACCGCGGCTGGTTCGGCTGATCGGCAACCGCGCCGAGAAGCCATGGCCGCTGGCCGCGGCTGCGGCCAGCGGTGAGCTGCTCCTGGTCGACGACGTCGCGGAGCGTGTCGGGGGCGGCGCTGCCGCCGCAGGCTTGGCCAGTCGGGCAGCGGTTCTGCCGCTGCAGCAGGGCTTGGCGGCGCCGGTCGGTGCTCTGGTGCTCGGCCTGAACGAGCAGCGCCCGGTCGACGACGAGTACCTGGCCTTCTTGAGGCTCGTCGGGCGGCAGGTGGGAACGGCGATCGCGGACGCACAGCGCGCCGAGGCCGAGCGGGAGCGCGCCGAGGCGCTTGCTGAGCTCGACCGGGCGAAGACGCTTTTCTTTACGAATGTCAGTCACGAGCTGCGGACGCCGCTGACGCTGATTCTGTCGCCGCTCGAGGAGCTGCTCGGCGGGACGGACCAATCGCCAGCGCAGCGGGATCAGCTCGAGCTGATCCGCCGGAATGCGCTGCGCCTGCTCCGGCTGGTCAACACGTTGCTCGACTTCTCGCGCGCGGAGTCGGGGCGTATCGACGCGCTCTTCCAGCCGACCGACCTCACGGCGGTCACGGCCGATCTCGCGAGCGCCTTCCGTTCGGCGATCGAGGCGGCCGGGTTGCGCTTCGTCGTCGACTGCCCGCCTCTCGACGAGCCGGTCTGGGTCGACCGCGAGGCGTGGGAGAAGATCGTGCTCAACCTCCTCTCGAACGCACTCAAGTTCACGATGGCGGGCGAGATCGCCGTCTCCTTGCACCTCGAGGAGGACGACGTGGTGCTGCAGGTGCGCGACAGCGGGGTCGGCGTGCAGCCGGAGGAGCTGCCGCATCTGTTCGAGCGCTTCCACCGGATTCGGGGCATCGCAGCGCGGAGCCACGAAGGCAGCGGCATCGGGCTTGCCCTCGTGGATGAGCTCGCAGGGCTGCACGGCGGCACGGTCGGCGTCGAGAGCGAGCTCGGTGCCGGCAGCACGTTCACGGTTCGGCTGCCGCGGGGTAGCACGTACTTGCCGGCCGACCAGCTCGGCGGTCCTGAGGGGACAGCCGCCCGGAGCCTCGGCGCCGCGCCGTACGTGGAGGAGGCGCTGCGCTGGCTGCCGGACGAGGCGCGAGCCGGGGAGGAAGGCGAACCTGAATTCCTCCGGGACGATCTCGTCCGCGAGGCCGGCGCTTCCCGGGGCACGAGCGCACGCATCCTGATCGCCGACGACAACGCGGACATGCGCGGCTATCTGGCGCGCCTGCTTCGCCGCTATTGGCAGGTCGCAACGGTCGCGGACGGCGAGGCGGCCCTCGCCGCCGCGCGAGAATCGCCGCCCGACCTCATCCTCAGCGACGTGATGATGCCGCGACTCGACGGTTTCGACCTGCTGCGCGAGCTGCGCACCGACTCTCGCACGAGCAGCATCCCGATCGTGCTCGTCTCGGCCCGCGCCGGCGCGGAGAGCGCGATCGAGGGGCTCGAGGCGGGGGCCGACGACTATCTCGTCAAGCCGTTTTCGGCACGCGAGCTGGTGGCACGCGTGCGTGCGAACCTCGAACTGGCCCGACTGCGAGTCGACATGGCACATCTCGAGGCGACCGCCGCCGAGCGCGCCCGTGCGGAACGAGTGCTGATGACGCTTCCGGAGGGCGTCTTCACGGTCGAGGCGTCGGGCGCGGTCGATCTCTGGAACCCGGCCGCCGCGCAGATCACGGGGCTCGCAACAGAAGCTGTCGTCGGCGGCCCAGTCGAGCAGGCCCTACCGGGCTTGCACGGCGCCGCGCCGCGCCTCACCCAACGTCAGGGAAAGTCGACGATCTACCCGTTCGAGGTCGACGGTCGGGAGATCTGGCTCTCGCTGGTCGCGACGCCGTATGCCGACGGGATGCTCTACGCATTTCGGGACGCGACCGAGGCGGCCCAGTTGGAGGAGATGCGCCGGGACGTGATCACCACCGTCTCCCACGAGCTGCGGACGCCCGTTAGCTCGATCTACGGCGCCGCCGCCACGCTCGTGCGCGAAGACATCGCTCTCGGCGGCGACACCCGCGAGCAACTGATCACGATGCTCCACGCCGAAACCGAGCGCCTCTCCCGGATCGTCGACGACCTCGTCACCGCCAGCTCGCTCGCCGGCGAGGAGACGCGCCAACCTCCTGGCGAGTGCGACGTGACGGCCCTCGTCGAGCGCGTATTGGAACGCGCCGAGGCCTGGTGTCCGGACAACCTTCAGCTGCACAAACGGCTCCCAAAACAGACAGAGCCGATCACCGTCGACGAAGAGCGCCTCGAACAGATCCTGGACGCCCTCCTCGACAACGCGATCCGCTACAGCCCGAACGGGGGTGAGATCGAACTCGCAGCCGAGCGCTCCGACGGCGCCATCCGCTTCAGCGTCCGCGACACCGGCAGCGGCATCGACGCACGCCACCATCCCCACATCGGCGAGAAGTTCTACCGAGCCGACCCCGAACAACAAACCGGCGCCGCCGGCCTTGGGCTCGGCCTCTACATCTGCCACCAGCTCGCCGCTCTGATGAACGGACGCCTCTGGTTCGAGTCCACCCCCGGTGCCGGCTCCACCTTCTTCCTCGAGCTGCCGGGCTGACGACAGCGAGGTCGCACCGGGGTCGCACGACCGCGTAAACGCGGCAACACGCGACGTCTTCCGCGGAGTTCGAACCCGTACCGCGACGCGGAATCCCGCATGAGTCGGCCCCCTCCTCACGTTCGTGGTAAGGAGGGGGTCGACGGTTCGAGTCCGTCAGAGGGCTTGAAGAACCCGCTGGAAATGCGGCGTTTCTTGACTCTGTTTGTTGTCTGATTCGGCGACACAGGGTCGCACCGCGGTCGCACGTACCGCTTCACGCGACGTTTCTAGGTTGACCCCCTCTCTAGCGAAGAGGGCTCCGTCTGCGTGATGGCGCCCATACGCGCCAGCGTTGCCCCCACAAACTGACGAAGGAGCGCCGAGGGACTGAACTTCACCTAGGTGGACCTCGGCGGCGGTGGTACCTCTCACCCGATCGCGCGTGACCCTGAATGCTGCACCGATGCCCGAGTCACGGGCCTTGAGCAGCGATCTTCAAC
>DATCYP010000048.1:0-8398 GCA_036526375.1 Gaiellaceae bacterium
GGGCGAGGCCAAATCGATCTGGCGGCGCGGCCTGGCCCTTCGGGCCGGTCGCAACCCCCCACCCCGGAGTACATAGCAAAGGTATGGAAGCCCGCCTGCCCCCGCGGCGCCTCCTCACGTGCGCCGCCGCGCTCGTGCTCCTCGTCGTGCTGACGAGCGGTTGCGGCGGCGGGAGCAACGCGCACGCCGCGGCGAAGGACCCGCCGGTCGCCAAGTACACGGGTACGCTCCTGAGCTTCACGCATCCCGCGGCGTGGAGGGCCTACACGCTCCGGACGCAGGCGCTCCACTTCAATCCTCTCGTCTACGTCAGCACGCAGCCCGTGCACAACCCGTGCACGACGACCGGGAACGAGACGGCCTGCGGCTTTCCCGTGAGGCAACTCGAGCCGGGTGGAGTCCTCGTCGGCTGGCTGTACAGCGGAGGGCCGCCCGCCCTCACGCTCGGGCCCGGCAAGCGGATCCAGGTTGGCGGTCGCACCGCCACGATCATGAGCACGGCCGGCGGAATGTGTGGCCGGATCGGCGCCGATAGGACGATCGACGTCAGGGTCGAGCTGCGGCCGCTGCCTTCCGCCCTCCTGGAGCTCACCGCGTGTCTGCGCGGGCCGGGGCTCGCGCAGCAGGAGGCCGGCGTCGACGCCCTGCTCGCCTCGACGAAGTTCCTGTCCCAGTAGCCCGCGGGCTCCGGGGCGAAGGTCCTGCCGGGACCAGACCTTGGTCGGGGCTGAGCGCGCGCGCAGCTGTCGAAACCCTAACCAGACGCGGACAATGCACGGCATCCACAGACGGTGATGTCTCCTCGGACCCGGCGGGTCAGGACGTGTCACTCGAACTCGATGCCGTGCGCGGCCCGCGCCGCGCCACGCCGCAGAGCCTCTAGTTCGGCATTGCGGGCGGCTGGGAGGGATCGACCGCGTCGTCGCCCGCCGGCGGCGCCGTCCCCGCAGGGGACTCGGCGATCTTCGCGTTGAGCTCGCGGATCTTTCCGGCCGTGGCCTCGAGCCTCGGGTTCGAGATCTCACCGGACTCGAGCAGCTCGAACGTCGCCTTGCCGAGCTCGTTGTAGGCCTGGCTCAGCTCACGCTTCTGCTGGACGTCCTCGACGCCTTCCCTCGCCTTGGCCGCTGCCTGCTCGGCCGCCTGCTTCGCCTTGTTGAACAGACTCATCGCTCGTACCTCCTATTCCAGAAGCTTGCCGACGAGGCCCGCCACGCCCGACTCACCCTGCCCGCCGCCTGCGGCCGCGAGGACGCGACGCGCCGTGCGGGTGAAGGGCAGGGTCTGCAGCGTCACGTGGCCCGGCCCGGTGATGTGGACGAGGAACAGCCCCTCGCCGCCGAACAGGCTCTTGGCTACACCACCCTGGAGCCCCACGTCGTACTGAACGGTCGGCTCGATCATCACCATGCAGCCGGTGTCCACGATCAGCCGCTGCCCCGCGGCGAGGTCGAAGTCGAGGAAGTCGCCGCCGCCGTGGAGCCACACGATCCCGCTGCCCTTCAGGCGCTGCAGGAAGAAGCCCTCGCCCCCGCCGCCGATCCCCATGCCGAGCTTCTGCGCGAACGCGCCCTCGATCTCGACGTCGCCGAAGTGCCCGAGGTACGCGTGCTTCTCGCAGATGATCTCGCCGTCGAGCTCGTGCTGGCGGATCGAGCCCGGGAACGGCCCGGTGATCCCGACCGAGCCCGGCCCGTTCGCGGTGTAGCGGGTCACGAACAGGCTTTCGCCGGCGAGCACCTTGCGTTTCAGGCCGCCTGCGAAGCCGCCCGGCATCTCCACCTCCATGGCGATGTCGCCCGAGACGAACGTCATCGCGCCGGCCTCGGACGTCAGCTGCTCGCCCGCCTGCAGGGAGACGACGACGGCGGGCGCCTGGCCCTCCCGGATCTGGGCCTCCACGGCTACCCGGTCGGCGCAGTCGCCGGCGCGGCGGCAGCATCTCTGCTCTTGGCGGTCGTCCACGCGTAATGGGCGAGGCGTCCGGACAGGCCGAGGAGGATCACCGCGTTGACCGGATGGAACATGCCGAAGCCCCAGTGCTTCCAGCCCGCCGACGCGAGGATGGCCTGGAAGAAGCCGAGGACCGCGAGGACGATCCAGGCTCCGAGCAGGCGGCGCGCCGGCCACGCGAGGAGGACGAGAATCAACATCAGCGGGGCCCCGTACGTCGAGAGGATCCACCCGAGGCCACGGTGCGGATCCAGCGACTTCGCCCCATCGATCGTCGCGCCGTGCTTCATCGCGAACAGGCCATAACCGACCAGGAAGAACTGGACCACCACGCCCAGGAAGAAGATCGTGGTCACGTATCGCAAAGCAACCCAGGCTCCTCGCCGCACTGCCGCCATCGTTCCGACTCCTTGTCCTCGCTTGCCCGACGCCGAGGAGGCTACAACGGCCGGTGGTCGGTTACTAGTCTCGTGCGATGCCGGATGCGATCGTCGTCGGCGCAGGGCCGAACGGGCTCGCTGCGGCGATCGTGCTGGCGCGCGCAGGGCTGTCGGTGCGGGTCGTCGAGGCCGCCGAGACGGTCGGAGGAGGAGCGCGCTCGGCCGAGCTGACGCTGCCCGGGTTCGTGCACGACGTCTGCTCGGCGATCCATCCGCTCGGGATCGCGTCGCCGCTGTTCCGGACGCTGCCGCTCGCCGAGCACGGCCTGGAATGGATCGATCCGCCGGCGGCGCTCGCGCACCCGTTCGACGACGGAACGGCGGTTCTCCTCGAGCGCTCGCCCGAGGCGGCGACACCCACGCTCGGCGAGGACGAAGACCGCTGGCGGCGACTGTTCGCACCGCTCGTGCGCGAGGCCGAGCCGCTCCTCGACGACGTCCTCGGCCCGTTGCATCTGCCCGCGCATCCTCTGGCGCTGGCCCGATTCGGAGCTCGTGCGGCGCCTCCGGCGACCCTGCTGGCGCGGCTCTCGTTCCGCGGCGCCAGGGCGCGCGGCGTCTTCGCCGGGCTCGCCGCCCACTCGATGCTCCCGCTCGGCCGCCCGCCGAGCGCGGCCTTCGGGCTCATGCTCGGGCTGCTCGGCCACGCCGTCGGGTGGCCGTTCCCGCGCGGCGGCTCACAGAGGCTCTCCGACGCGCTCGCGTCGTATCTCCGCTCGCTGGGGGGAGAGATCGAGACGGGTCGCAGGGTCGAGTCGCTCGCCGAGCTCGGCCACGCGCGCGCGGTGCTGCTCGACGTGACGCCCCGCGGCCTGCTCGCGCTGGCGGGCGATCGGCTGCCGTCGCGGTATCGGCGCCGGCTTGAGCGATACCGCTACGGACCGGGTGTGTTCAAGCTCGACTGGGCGCTCGACGGGCCGATCCCCTGGCGGGCCGAGGAGTGCACGCGCGCGGCGACCGTCCACCTGGGCGCCACGCTCGAGGAGATCGCCGCGTCGGAGGCCGCGCCCGGGCGAGGCGAGATCGCCGAGCAGCCGTACGTGCTCCTCGCCCAGCAGAGCCTCTTCGACGCGACGCGGGCGCCTGCCGGTCGGCACACCGCCTGGGCCTACTGCCACGTCCCGAACGGCTCGACCGCGGACCTGACCGCGCGGATCGAGGGGCAGGTCGAGCGATTCGCGCCCGGCTTCTGCGCCCGGATCCTCGCCCGCTCGGCGCTCGGCCCGGCCGCGCTCGAGCGCCTCAACGCAAATTACGTCGGCGGGGACATCAACGGCGGAGCGGCGACCCTGTCGCAGCTCCTCACCCGCCCGGTCGCGCGGCTCTCGCCGTACACGACGCCGCTCGACGGCGTGTTCCTCTGCTCGTCCTCGACGCCGCCGGGCGGCGGCGTGCACGGCATGTGCGGCTACCACGCGGCCCGGGCGGCGCTCCGCTTCTTCGGCGCCTAGCGCTCGGTCGAGTCCCAGGCAAGCCGGCCCGACGGCTCGGGCGGCGCCGCCTCGGCCGCGCGCGCGATGGTCGTACGCAGAGGAACCTCCTTGAGGAACCAGGAGAAGACGAACGGCACCGCCGCCAGCGCCATCCCGAAGAGGAAGACGCCGTGGAGCGAGTGGGCGAACGCGCTCAGGAACTCGGCATGAACCTTCGGGGGCAGGTGCTTGATCTGCACGGGGTTGAGATGGACGCCGCCGCCGAGGTGCGCCGTGACGCTGCGCGGCATGCCGGCCAGACGGTGCGAGAGGCGGGAGGCGAAGATCGTCCCGAAGATCGCGACGCCGAACGCGCCGCCCACCGAGCGGAAGAACGTCGCGGTCGAGGTCGCGACCCCGATCTCCTGCGGCCGCGCGTCGTTCTGCACGACGAGCACCAGCACCTGCATCACGAGTCCGAGGCCGACGCCCACGACGACCATGTAGGCGGAGGCGACCCACGAGGGCGTGTCCACGGCGAGCAGGGAGAGCAGGAACATCCCGACCACGAGCACGGCCGTGCCGGCGATCGGGAACGCCTTGTACCGGCCGATCCGGCTGATCGCGCGGCCCGAGAGGATCGAGGCCGTGAGCAGCCCCGCCATGAGCGGAATCGTCCGCAGGCCGGAGCTCGTCGGCGACACGCCGTAGACGATCTGCAGGAAGAGCGGGATGAAGATGATCGCCCCGAACATCGCCATCCCGATCGTGAAGCCCATCGCGTTCGCCACGCTGAAGATGCGCGAGCGGAAGAGATGGAGCGGCAGGATCGGCTCCCCGGCGCGCGTCTCCCACCAGGCGAAGACGGCGAGGAGGGCCGCGCCCGCGACGCCGAGCCCGCCGATCGTGCGCGAGCCCCAGGCGTACTGGGTGCCGCCCCAGGTGGTGAGCAGGATCAGCGCGCCGACGCCGCCGGCGAGGAGACCTGTGCCGAGATAGTCGATCCGATGCCGGGTGTGCGGCGCGTGCAGATGGAGGCGCGTGCTGACGATCAGCACCGCCAGCGCCCCGACGGGCATGTTCACGTAGAAGACCCACCGCCAGGAGAGATTGTCGACGAGGAAGCCGCCGAGCAGCGGGCCGGCGACCGACGCGACCGCGAACACCGAGCCGATCAGACCCATGTAGCGCCCGCGCTCGCGGGGCGGGACGATGTCCGCGATGATCGCCTGGGCGCCGACCATCAGCCCGCCAGCGCCGATCCCCTGCAGCGCGCGGAAGCCGATCAGCTCGGCCATCGACTGCGAGAGACCGGCGAGCATCGAGCCGGCGAGGAAGATCAGGATCGCCGCGAGGAAGACGGGCTTGCGCCCGAGCATGTCGCCGAGCTTCCCGTAGAGCGGCGTCGAGACCGTCGAGGCGAGCAGGTACGAGGTCACGACCCAGGAGAGGTGGTTGAGCCCACCGAGGTCGCCGACGATGGTCGGCAGCGCGGTCGAGACGATCGTCTGGTCGAGCGCGGCGAGGAACATGCCGAGCATCAGCGCGCTGAAGACGGTGCGCAGCGCCGCGCCGGTCAGCCTGCCGTCGTCTTCCACCGTCCGAGGGTACTGCGCGACCCGATGCGCACAGCTCAGCGCAGGACGAGGAGGTCGAGCCAGTTGCTCCTGGGTTCGGGCTCCGCCTCGTCCTCGGCGTGTCGCGCAGCGCGGCGGAGACGTTCCTTTCCGCGGAGGAACTCCTCCTCGCTGAGAGCGCGCAGCGTCGTATCGGCATGGCGGAGCGTCTCCAGCTGGGCGAGAAGCTCCGCGAGGCCGACCGGGTACGTCTCGCGCACCTCCTCGAGAGCCTCCTGCCGGAACCCGGCGGCCGCGAACGCCTCGCGGGTCTCCGCGAGGGAGGGGAACGTGTTGGCCGTTCGAGCGGTCTCGGGGAACCAGCGGACGAGCTCGATCCTGTTCTGCTTCAGCTTCCCCGCGGGCTCGTAGCGGTCCGGAAACCCCTGCCGGATGAGGACGGGGCCGCCGGGACGGAGCACGCGGCGGATCTCCCGGGCCGCGGCGCCGAGGTCCGGGATGTGGTGGATGACGAGGGAGAGCCAGGCGGCGTCTGCCGATTCGTCCGGCAGCGGGAGGCTGCTTGCATCTCCTTCGTGCACCTGGATCCCCGGCGTCCGCGGGATCTGATCCCGCATCGCCGCCGACGGCTCGACCGCGACGACGCCCAGGCCGAACCAGTCGTGGAAGGCGGTGGCGAACTGACCGGTGCCGGCGCCGACGTCCACCAGGGTCATCTCCGGGGTGGGGCACAGGTGCCGCCGGATCGCCTTGCGCCACTCCGAGAGTCCGTCGCGGGGGATCTCGCGCGCCGCCTTGAACGCCGCAGCCGTCCGCTCGTCGTAGCTGATCCTGGCCACGCTCTACTCATAGCAAATTTGCTATGCGTTGTCGAACTGGACGTTCGGGTCTTGTATTCGGCCGGTCCGCGGTCTACGTTGCGTGCCTCTTGTCGTCCTACAAGGAGGCGTGATGAGAAGGCGCTATCTCTGCGGCGCCCTCGTGGGGGTCCTCGCCACAGCCGGGATTCTCGCCACATCGGCCGCGGCGCGGCCGGCCGGCTCGCATGCACGGGCAAAGGTCTCCGTCATGCGCCCGCTGAGCTTCAAGCCGGTGAAGGGATCGAAGCCGGCACGGCCGAGGCGCACCAACAACCTCGCGTACCACGGTGGTGTGGGCGGGATCGGTGTCGAGACCGCGCCCAAGGTCTTCCTCGTGTTCTGGGGCTCGCAGTGGAACAGCAACGACCCCTCGGGAGAAGCGTCTCTGCTCGAGAGCTTCTACGGCAAGGTCGGGGGGACCTCCTGGCTCCGCAGCGTGACGCAGTACTGCCAGGGCGTCGCGAGCGGCACCATTACCTGCCCCTCCGGGTCTGCGTTCGCCGGGGGCGGGCTCTCGTTCTCGTCGAGCACGTCCGTCTGGTACGACAACACCTCGGCCGCACCGTCGCAACCCTCCCAGGCACAGCTCGCGAATGAGGCCATCAGAGCTGCCGGACACTTCGGCAACTCCACTGCGAGCTCGAACGCATCGACCCAGTACGTGATCGCCACCGCGACGCACAACAGCTCGTCGGGCTTCGGGACGCAGTACTGCGCCTGGCACAGCTCGACCTCGTCGGCGGCCGGGAACATCGCCTACACGAACCTCCCGTACATCACGGATGCCGGCGCATCGTGCGGGGCGAACTTCAACGGCCTCAGCGCGAAGGCCGGGATCACGATCGTCGGCGGGCACGAAATGGCCGAGACGATCACCGACCAGTTCCCGAACGGTGGCTGGCTCGACGGCAGTGGTGCGGAGAACGGCGACAAATGCGCCTGGATCACCAGCGGTAACTCGGGCGCGTCGGCCAGCGTCAACCTGAACGGCACCAGCTTCCCGGTCCAGTCGCTCTGGAGCAACGCCTCCAGCGGCTGCGTCCTCTCCTACTGAGCACCTTCGGTCGGGCGCCGGCGAGCCGGCCGGCGCCCCGACCGTCTGGGCGGGACCCCATGAAGCGAAATACAGTTCCGGTCGTGGACGTCACCGAGAACGGCCGCATCGACACCGCCCCGGCCGCGCCCGCACGAAGCGACAAGATCGCGCGGCTCCTGGGCGAGATCGACGCGCTGATCGCAGACGACGAGGCCGCGGACCGGCAGATCACCGGCGGCTGGCGGACGTTCTCCGACATCCTCGCCGCCGCCCACGTCCACGCCTGGGACGCCTACAGCATCGACCTCTCCCGCGACGCCGAGAGCTTCCGGCGGCTGTCGCGCCGCCAGCAGGAGGCCGTGAAGCGCGTCTTCGGGACGATCTACCGCGCCGAGTCGGTCGTCGACGACTGGATGGACCGGATCGTCGCGGCGCTGCCACGTGGGCCGGAATACGACTCCATGCGAGCCGCGCTGATGACGCAGGAGCACGACGAGCGGATGCACCGCGGAAGCCTGCTCCGGATCGCGACCGAGGTGCTCGGCATCGACGCCGCGGACGCCGACCGGGTGGCGCGGAAGTACAACAACTTCGTCGCGGAGCTCCTCTTCGAACGGTTCGAGCAGGAGATGACCCACCTGCTTCGCCCGAACCGCCCTCTCGAGGACGTCTACGCGGCGATCTTCATCTACGGAGTGATCAGCGAGGACGTCACGGCGAACAGCGACGTCGTCATCCGCCGCGCGAAGGGCCGCGGCCTGTACGACGTGTACGACCTGCCCGCGATGAAGGAAGGGCAGACGAACGTCCGCCGCGACGAGGGCCGCCACGTCCGCATCGCCGTCCTCGCGACGCATCGCTTCATCGAGGAGTACGAGGGCGCCGCCGAGAGGCTGCTCGGCATCTGCATCGAGTACATGGACCTCGCCGACCGGATGGTGCGACGCGCGAAGGCGTCGCACGGGCTCATCGACGCGCACCTCGCCGAGTCGTACGGGCAGGACGTCGACTCGCTCTACTACTACGTCATGAACATGAAGCGGCTCGCGGTGCGGCTCGACGAGCTCGGGCTCCGCGAGGGCGTGCTCGAGGTGAAGCGCCGTGTCGACGCCTCGATCGC
>DATCYP010000049.1:0-50515 GCA_036526375.1 Gaiellaceae bacterium
AGGAAATGACCGAACTCCGACTCCTCCTCGTCGCCGACCGGCTTCTCGAGCGAGACCGGCGCCTGCGAGGTGCGGAGGATCTGCTCCACCTCGTCGAGCGGGAGGTCGACGTCGGCCGCGATCTCCAGCGGGCTCGGCTCGCGGCAGAGCTCCCCGCGCAGCTTGCGCTCGGAGCGGACGATCTTGTTCAGCTTCTCGACGACGTGGACGGGCATGCGGATCGTCCGCGCCTTGTCGGCGAGCGCCCGCGCGACCGCCTGGCGGATCCACCACGTCGCGTACGTCGAGAACTTGTAGCCCTTGCGCCAGTCGAACTTCTCGGCGGCGCGCACGAGGCCGATCGTCCCCTCCTGGATCAGATCGAGGAAGGGGAGGCCCTGGTTGCGGTAGCGCTTGGCGATCGAGACGACGAGGCGGAGGTTCGCCTCGACCATCTCCTGCTTCGCGCGATGGTCGCCGCGCTCGATCCGCTTGGCGAGCTCGACCTCCTCCGCGGCGGTCAGGAGCTCGACCTTGCCGATGTCCTTGAGGAAGAGCTGGAGCGCATCGGTCGAGACCTCGCGCACGGTCGCGTCGATACGCGTCTCCTCCTTCGGCTCTTCGCCCGCGGCTGCGTCGACGATCTCGATCTGGAGTTCCTCGAGCGCCCGGTAGACGTCCTCGATCTGGGCGGGCTCGAGCTCGAGCTCGTCGAGTGCAAGTGCGATCTCCTCGGCGCTCACGCGCCCGGCGGCCTGTGCCGCCTCGAGCAGGCTTCGCGCCTCCTCCGTCTCGAGAACGTCGCTGGTCGACGTCCCCTCTGTGGCTGTCGCGGCCATGTCCCCCTCCCTCGCGATGCCGGAGGATCGCATGCGGAGAGTGTCGGCCGCCATAGGCCGTTCGGCTCATATTTCCTTTACTTAGACCTAGTACTCGCCAAACTCGCGAGCAAGGTTCTTGCGTACGTCGCGTAGGGCGAGCGAGGCCCGTCCGCGAGCGCAGACCGCAGCTGCTTCGCCGCCTTCGAGTACTCGCCGATGTAGACGAGGAGCGCGCCGAGGTGGAACTCGACCGTCGCGGAGTGCGGGAAGACCGCGGTGAGCGGGCCGAGGTGGGCGAACGCGCGGGTCGGGTTCGCCTTCGAGAACAGCGCCACGGCCGCCGCCGTGCGGATCACGGGATCGTGCGGCGCCAGCTTCGCCGCCGCGGCGAGCTCCCGTTCCGCCGAGACCGGCATGCGAAGGAAGTTCCAGAGGGTCGTGCCGTAGAGAAGCTTAGCCCGCGCACTCCCGCCTGCCGCGGCGCGCTTCAGCGCGGCGACCTGCGCCGCCGCGGGCAGGTTCGCGATCGGCTTCGGCAGCGCGAGCCCGGTCACGATCGGCGGCAGGCCCTGCGGGCCGCCGTGGAGCGCGTCTTCCGCGTCGACGCCGTACGGAGAGTCGGGAAAGCGGGTCGCAGTGCTCCGCCAGGCGGCCGCCGCGTCGGCGTTCCGGCCCGCTTGATAGTCGGCCCAGCCGAGGTTGAGAAGTGCCGCCGGCTCGTTCGGGTGCGCGGCCGCGAGCTTCTTCACCGCGCCCAGGCTCGACGGCCCTTGCCAGTTCGCGAACGCCAGGCCGAGCTGGGCTTCGAGCGAGTCGTAGCGCCGGAAGATCGCCGCGGCCCGCACGGTCTGGCGCTTCTTGTCGAAGAGCGCCTCGGCCTGCGCGAGAGCCCGCGTCTCCGCGGTGTTGCGGACCCCGAACTCGAGCTGGAGCAGCGGCGGCCCGGGGCGTGCAGCGGTGACCGAGCCCGGCACGGTCGTATGCTCGCCGCGTCCCTGCAGCAGCGTCGCCCCCACGACCGCGGCTGCCGCTGCGACCGCGACGGCCGCTACGACCAGCAGCAAGCGCCGGTTTCGGCCCTCGGGGACGGGAGACGCCTCGGTCGCCACGGCTTTGAGCGTAGCCACGAACCGGGTCGCTACATTTCCGAAAGCAATGCCGAGTTACCGCGAGCACCTCCAGCAGGTCAAGTCGGAGATCGACGAGGTCGACGTCACGCAGGCGCGCGAGCTGCTCGCGGCCGACGACCGTCCGCTCGTCGTCGATGTCCGCGAGCTGGACGAATGGAGCGAGGGCCGGATTCCGGGCGCGATCCACATCCCGCGCGGCCACCTCGAGTCCCGGATCGAGCAGGCGGCCCCCGATCGCGCCCAACCGATCTTCCTCTACTGCGCCGCGGGGAACCGCTCCGCCTTCGCCGCCAAGTCGCTCGAGGAGCTCGGCTACGAGAGCGTCGTCTCGCTCGCCGGCGGCTACACCGACTGGAAGCGCAGCGGCCTCCCCACCGAGCTGCCGCGCACGCTGGACGGCGAGAAGCGGCAGCGCTACAGCCGCCACGTCCTGATCCCGGAGGTCGGCGAGGAGGGCCAGCTCAGGCTGCTCGACTCGCGCGCCCTCCTGCTCGGCGCGGGCGGGCTCGGCTCGCCCTCGGCGCTCTACCTCGCAGCCGCCGGCGTCGGACGGATCGGCATCGTGGACGACGACCGTGTCGACGCCTCGAACCTGCAACGCCAGGTGCTGCACTCGACGGCGCGGCTCGGCGAGTGGAAGGCGGAGTCGGCGAAGCGGACGCTCGAGGAGCTCAACCCGGACATCGAGGTCGTGCCGTACGTCGAGCGGCTGACGTCGGAGAACGTCGAGCGGATCCTCGCCGACGGCTGGGACGTGATCGTGGACGGCGCCGACAACTTCCCGACCCGCTACCTGATCAACGACGCCGCCGTCTGGCACGGCATCCCGCTCGTGCACGGCTCGATCTACCGCTTCGAGGGCCAGGCCACCGTCTTCAAGCCCGGTGACGGTCCCTGCTACCGCTGTCTCTTCCCGCAGCCGCCGCCGCCCGAGCTCGCACCGAGCTGCGCCGAGGGCGGTGTGCTCGGAGTCCTGCCGGGCATCGTCGGCTCGCTGCAGGCGAGCGAGGCGCTCAAGCTCTGCCTCGGAATCGGCGAGCCGCTCGTCGGCCGGCTGCTCCTCTTCGACGCGCTCGCAACCGAGTTCAGCGAGGTGAGGCTCCGCCGCGACCCGAGCTGCCCCGTTTGCGGCGACAGCCCGACCATCACCGAGTACGTGGATTACGTCGAGTTCTGCTCGGGGAGGCCGACGCACGCATGAGCCGTGTTCGCATTCCTCCCCAGCTGCGCGGCGAGGTCGGCGGCGCGCGCGAGGTGCCGGCCGAGGGCGGCACCGTCCGCGAGCTCCTCGACGACCTGATGTCGCGCTTCCCGAGCCTCCGGCCGCAGCTCGTCGAGGACGACGAGATCGCGCCCTTCGTCAACGTCTACGTCGAGGGAGAGGACGTCCGGACGCTCGACGGGCTCGACACCTCGGTCCGCCACGGCTCGACCGTGATCCTCCTCCCCGCCATGGCCGGTGGGCTCTAGCCTCCGCACGGCCGGCTCCCTCCTCGAGCTCGTCGGCAACACCCCGCTCGTCGAGCTGCAGGGCCTGGCGCCGAAACCGTCGGTGCGCCTGTACGCGAAGCTCGAGGGCCAGAACCCGACGGGCTCGATCAAGGACCGCGTCGCGCTCGCGATGATCGAGGCCGCCGAGGCGGCAGGAGAGCTCGAGCCGGGCCGCGAGCTGCTCGAGCCGACCTCCGGCAACACCGGCATCTCGCTCGCGCTCGTGGCGAAGCTCAAGGGCTACTCGCTGACCTGCGTCCTCCCGGAGAACGCGACCGAGGAGCGGCGGCGGCTCCTGCGTCTCTACGGCGCGACGATCGTGGATTCGCCCGGCGAGCAGGGCTCGAACGGCGCCGTCCGCCTGGCGCTCGAGCTCGCGGAGCGGGAGCCGCGCTACTTCATGCCGTTCCAGTACGCGAACGAGGCGAACCCGCGCGCCCACTACGAGGGCACGGGCGCGGAGATCGCGGCCGTGCTCGACCGCGTCGACGTCCTCGTCGCCGGCCTCGGCACGGGCGGCACGCTCATGGGCGCCGGCGAGCGGCTCCGGGAGAGCTTCCCCGAGGTCGTGGTCGCAGCCGCCGAGCCGCTCCCCGGCGACCCCGTCATGGGGCTGCGCTCGCTCGACGACGGCTACGTCCCGCCGATCCTCGACGTCGCGAAGCTCGACCGGAAGCTGCTGGTCTCGAACGAGGACGCCGTCGCCGGCGTGCACGCGCTCCTCGAGCGCGAGGGCGTCTTCGCGGGGGTCTCGGGCGGGGCCGTGCTGCACGTCGCGCGCCGCCTCGCCGACGAGCTCGACGAAGGGAACGTGGTCTGCGTCCTCGCCGACGGCGGCTGGAAGTACCTCTCCGCCGGCTTCTGGCAGGGCGACGAGATCGACGAGAGCAAGCTGTGGTGGTAGTGCCGCCGCCGATCCGCGAGCAGATCGCGGAGCACGCGCGCGAGGAGCTTCCGAACGAGAGCTGCGGGCTGCTCCTCCTCGAGGATGGGCAGGCGGTCGAATACGTGCGCGCCGAGAACGCCGACGCATCGCCGTACCGGTTCACGCTCTACCTCGACCCCATCCGCTGGTCGGAGATCGAGCTCGACCAGGCAGTCGTCCACTCGCACGTCTCGGCGCCACCGCGCCCCTCGCGCACGGATGTCGAGAACATCGGCCTCTGGCAGGGCCGTCCCTACCTCATCTACTCGATCGCGCGCGACGAGCTCGCAGCCTGGACGATCGAGGACGGCTCGATCGAGCCGCTCCAGCTCGGGTGACAGCGCGCTCGCGTGGGCGAGCGTCCTCACGCCTGAGCGCCGCCTGCGCTACTCGAGCTCGTCCTCGTCGACGTAGTCCATTCCGTCGTCGCGGCGCGGCTCGGGGCGCTGCTCGAACGTGACCGCGATGCGCTCGATCCGGTTCCCCTCCACCTCGAGCACGTCGAAGCGCATGCCGTCGTAGGCGACGTCGTCGCCCGGCTCCGGGGCCCGGCCGAGCTGGCCGAAGACGAAGCCCGCGACGGTGTGGAAGTCCTCGTCCGGCAGCGCGGTGCCGAAGCGCTCGTTGAACTCGTCGATCGAGAACATCCCGTCGACGCGGTACGAGTCCTCGCCGATCTGCTCGACCGGCTCCTCCGGCACGTCGAACTCGTCCTCGATCTCGCCGACGATCTCCTCGAGCAGGTCCTCGAGCGTCGCGATGCCGACCATCGCGCCGTACTCGTCGACGACGACGGCAAAGTGGTTGTTCGTGCGCCGGAACTCCTGCAGGAGCGAGGCGAGATCCTTCGTCTCCGGGACGACGTAGGCCGGCCGCAGCAGCCCCTCGAGGTCGGCCTCCGCGAGCCCGCGGTCGTGGATCGCGCTGAACAGGTCGCGCACGTGGAGCACGCCGGCGATGTCGTCGAGCGACTCCCGGTAGACGGGGTAGCGGGTGTACGGCGAGTCGAGGACGACCGCGAGCACCTCCTCCGGCGGCTGGTCGACGGAGATCGCGGCCACGTCGGGCTTCGCCACCATCACGTCGGCGACGTCCTTGTCCCCGAACACGAAGACCTTGTCGATCATCTCCCGCTCGCCCTCCTCGATCTGCCCCTGCTGCGTCGAGCGGGAGACGAGCATCCGCAGCTCCGCCTCGGAGTGCACCTCGCGCTCGGCACCGGGCGGCTCGAGCCCGAACGAGTGGAGGAAGAGCTCGGTCGCCGCCTGGAGGCCCCAGATCGCCGGCCGGAAGACCGCGAGGAACGCGCGCACCGGGATCGAGACCCAGAGGGCCGTCCCCTCCGCGTGACCGAGCGCCGCGCCCTTCGGCACGAGCTCGCCGAACACCACGTGGAAGAAGCTGAGGATCGCGTAGGCGATCAGGATCGCGAGCGCCGTCGACATCCACTTGTCGAACTCGCGCGAGAGCGTCGCCTCGCCGAGGGCGCCGATGCCCAGCGACGTGAGCGTGACGCCGAGCTGCATGGCCGCGATGAACCGGCCGGGATCGCCCGTGATCCGCAGCACGTCGCGGGCGCGGCGGTTCCCCTGGTGCTGGAGCTCGATGATCCGCGTCCGGCGCGCCGTGACGAGGCCGTACTCCGCGGCCACGAAGAACGCGTTGAGCAGGATCAGGACTGCGACCCCGATCAGCTCGAAGAGAAGTGTCACGCCCTCACCCCGAGGGCGTAGGTACTAGGAGGGTTCTCGTCCAACTCTCCGGCAGGAGTATAGGGGCGGCCCCGGCGCGCTCCGTCCGACCCGAACATACGTTCGCTATTCTCCACGGATGCGGGTCGAGTACCGCGAGGAACCGTGCCGCAACGCCCTCAACCGCGTCCGCGGCATGCCCTTCGCCTGGTCGCTGAACCCCTACATGGGCTGCGCGCACCGCTGCACCTTCTGTTACGTCCGTGCGTTCGAGGCGCGCGCCGACCGGCCGTGGGACGACCGCTACGGCGCGAGCATCCGCGTGAAGACGAACGTCGCCGAGGTCCTGAGGAGGGAGCTCGCGCGGCCGTCGTGGCAGCACGAGGCGGTGGCGGTCGGGGCGGCGACCGATCCGTACCAGCCGGCCGAGGGGCGCTACCGGCTCACGCGCGCCTGCATCGAGGCGTTCGCCGAGGCGGCGAGTCCGTTCTCGATCATCACGCGCGGGCCGCTCATCGTGCGCGACGTCGACGTGCTGGCCGAGGCGGCGCGCCGCGCCGACGTCTCGGTCACCTTCTCGGTCCCGACGCTCGACCACGAGATCTGGCGCCGCACCGAGCCGGGAACCTCGCCCCCGCGCCAGCGGCTCCGCGCCCTCTCGCGGCTCGTCGAGGCCGGGATCGACGCTAGGGTCGGGATGGCGCCGATCCTCCCCGGGCTGAGCGACCGCCGCGAGTTGCTCGCCGACGTCGTCCGCGAGGCGCGGGCAGCGGGGGCCACCGGGATCTGGGCGAATCTCCTCTACCTCCGGCCGGGAACGCGCGAGCACTTCCTCGCCGCGCTCGACCGCGACTGGCCCGAGCTCCTGCCCGAGTACGAGCGGCTCTACGGCCGAGGGGCCTACCTGCCGCGCCGCGACACCGACCCGGTGCGGGAGCGCGTGCGCGCGCTCGCGCGGAGTCACGGCGTCCGCGACCGGCGGCGAGCGCCCCTCGAGCCGCCCGCAATGGCCGAGCAGCTCCAGATTGCGGCTATGTGATAGCTGAGCGCCGTTCTATGATCTCCCGGCCGTTTGGCTGCCACCGAGATCACCTGTCTGATCGTCGACGACCACGAGGTCGTGCGCGAGGGGCTTCGCCTCTCGCTCAGCCGTGCGCCGCACATCCGCGTGATCGGCGAAGCCGCCGACGGCGAGGCGGCGGTCGCGCTCGCCGAGCGCCGGCGACCGATGGTCGTGATCATGGACGTTCGCATGCCGGGCATGGACGGGCTCGAGGCGACGAAGGCCCTGATGGACAAGTCGCCCGACAGCGCCGTCCTCATCTTCACCGCCTACAGCGAGCGGAGCCTCCTCAGCCGCGGGCTCGACTCGGGCGCGAAGGGCTACGTGCTCAAGGAGGCGCCCCACGAGACGCTGCTGCGCGCGATCGAGAAGGTCGCCGGGGGCGAGGGCTACGTCGACCCGGCGCTCATGCCGGCCTTCCTGACCGGTCGCGACAAGGACGACATGCTCACGACGCGGGAGCGCGAGATCCTCCAGCTCCTCGCCGACGGCATGTCCAACGCCGACGTCGCGACGCAGCTCTTCATCAGCCAGGAGACGGTGAAGAGCCATGTCCGCCACATCCTGGCCAAGCTCGAGGCCGACACGCGCACGCACGCGGTCGCGATCGCACTCCGTGAAGCAATCATCGACTAGCACCGGGAGCCGGGCGATGGTCGATGCCGACCGTGAGCAGGCCGAGCAGGTCCTCGCAGCGGAGCAGGACGAGCGGCGGCGCATCGCGCTCTTCCTCCACGACGGCCCGGTGCAGTCGCTCGCCGGCGTCGCGCTCATGCTCGACGCCTCCCTGGATCTGATCGGCCGCGGCGAGCACGACCAGGCGCGCGAGATCCTCGACCGGGCGCTCTCGAGGACGCGGACGACGGTCGGCGAGCTGCGCGATCTCTCGTTCAACCTCGAGCCGGTCGCGCTCCGCGACCACGGCTTCACCGCGGCGGTCGACGCGCTGGCACAGTCCCGCGGCCGCGAGCACCGGATCGAGGTCTCGCTCGACGTGGGGCGGATCGACTCCCTCGGCGAGCGAACGCAGGCGGCGCTCTACCAGATCGTCCGCGAGGCGCTCGAGGAGGCGATCAGGCGCGGGCCGCCCTCCCGCTTCGAAGTCGCGGCCACCACGGACGGCCCCGGGACGCTGCGTCTCGTCATCCGGGACGACGCACCCACGGAGCGTCGCCGGCGGGCGCTCGAGGTGCTCTCCGAGCGGGCACGCACCCTAGGAGCGACGCTCACGCTCGACCACGAGGTCGGCGGGACGACGATGAGCCTCGAACTGCGCGGCCAGCCCACGGCCGACGACTAGTCTTCCGCGCGGTGAACGGGGACGGCGCGCAGCAGCATCTTCTCTTCGTCTGGAAACCCTCGGGCTACGAGCTCATCGAGCAGGACGGCGAGGCGCCGTCCGTCGGCGCCCAGGTCGAGGTCGAGGGCAAGCAGCTGCGCGTGACGAAGCTCGCCCCGTCGCCGCTGCCAGGCGACCGCCGCGTCTGCGCGTACCTCGCCGGCTAGCCGGCGATCGACTCCGCCGCCGCGAGGCCGAGCACGAGCGCCTGCGCGAGGCCGCTCGCGTAGCCGCCGGTCGCGACGCCGCCGGCGTCGACTCCCGCCGCCCAGAGGCCGTCCGCGCCCGTGACCCGCGCGTGCTCGTCCACCTGGAGGCCGCCGATCGTGTGGGTCACGGCGGCCGCGACGTGGACGGCCAGCCCCCCGTCCCGGTCGACGACCGTGCCCCCGGCCGCGCGCGCGGCCTCGATGCGGTCGTTCGTGCCCGAGACGACGTACCAGGCGCGTGGGCCGATCAGCTGCGCCAGGTCGTTCTCGTGCCACGCGACGTGCGGCGGCGTGATCTCGTGCCGGTCGTCGGTGAAGACGCGCGCCTCGCGACCGTAGAGCTGTGCGAGCCGGACGAAGTCCTCCTCCGAGATCCGCGCCGGCGGGGCCGGCATGACACGGCCGTAGAACTCGTCCATGCCTGCCGTGATCTCGGCGCCGCGGGCGACGGCGAAGTCGAGGCCGTCCCCGTCGCTCCAGGGATTCGCCCGCAGGAGCAGGCCGCGCTCGCGGGCGAGGCGCCCCGGAAAGCCGCCGGTGGCGAGCAGGACAGGCGGCTCGGCATCGGCCGGCAGGGAGGTCTCGAGCTCCACGTCGCCGGCCGCCTCGACGAGCAGCCGAGTCAGCGCGCGCGGGTCGTAGCGGCGACCGGTCGTGAGCGGGTTCTCGGTGTCGAGCCAGACCGGCTCCGCGCCGAGAGTCTCGAGCCAGCGGAGCCCGTCGCCGAGCCGCTCCCAGATCAGCCGCTGCAGCCGCTTCTCTCCGCCGGGGCACTCCGCCCTGAAGCGCTCCCACTCGAGATGCCGCCAGACGACGCACGAGGAGAGAAGCATCGAGCCGCCAGGCCGCGTCCCCTTCTCGAGCACCCGCGGCTCGTGCCCGAGCTCGCGGAGGCGCGCGGCTGCGACGAGGCCCGCCATCCCCGCGCCGGCCACCGTGATGCGCAACTCAGGTCAGCGAGAACGTCGGCTTGTGCTCGACGTACTCGATCCGCACGCGCTCCGGCCCCCAGAGGAAGACCGCGAGCGTGTTCGGGGCGTCGACGACGTCGTCGATGTCGACGCCGAGATCGCGTGCCGCCGCCACGTGCTCGTCCGCCGAGTTCACGAGCACGGCGAGGTGGTTGAGGAGCGGGCGTTCCGGCGCTCCCGGCTCGCCGGGCTGGAACTCGATCCACGCACCGCCCACCTCGACCCTCGGGCAGCGGGAGCGGCCCGGCGCGGCGGCGCCGAAGCCGAGGGAGCCGTACTCCGACGCGGTCGCCTGCGGGTCGGCGGAGCGCAGCGCGACGTGGTCGAGGTCGTAGTCGAGGTCGGTGTCGGCCTCCACGAGCCCGAGCACGACGCCCTCGCCGAGCTCGAAGTACGCCTCGCCCTCCCGGCGCCGGTCGACCTCGAGGCCGTCGGGGAGCTCGGCGAGCGCCCGCGGGAGGTCGCGGACGCGCAGGGCGACGTGCTCGAGCGCGCCGCGGTGCCGAGGTCCTTCCGCCGCGAAGAGCGTCAGCTTGCCGCGCCGCGCGTCGGCGCCGACGAGCGTGAACGCGTCCGTCCGGTCGATCACGTGCATCCCGAGGTGACCGACGGCGAAGTCCGCCACGGCGTCGCGGTCGACGAGCCAGTAGGCGACGTGGTCGAGGGTCTTCGGGTTCACGCCAGGAAGTGTTCCCCCGCGCGGCGGCGGTTATGCGATCGGCTCGTTCTGGACGTTGTGCTCGTCCGCGTAGCGCTGCGTCAGCTCGTTGATCACGTCCGCGCCCTTGTCGTAGGCGTAGTTGATCTCCACGAACGCGTTCCACTTGTCCGGCAGCGCGTCCTCCGGGAAGATCGCCTCGACCGGGCACTCGGGCTCACAGGCCCCGCAGTCGATGCACTCCTCCGGGTCGATGACGAGGATCCTGTCGAACTCGTGGATGCAGTCGACCGGGCAGACGTCCACGCAGGAGCGGTCTTTGATGTCGATGCAGGGCTCGGCGATGATGTACGTCACAGCGTCCTACTGTAGATAGCCGTCGTGAGCTGCCGCACGGCCAACCGTCACGAGTCCGGGGAGCCCGCGAGCTCTGCCACAACCGCTCCGAGCTGCTCGCCGAGCGCCGACTTTGCGAGCACCTGGTCGAAGCCGGCGGCGTGCGCGGCCCGGAGGCCGGACGTGTCGGTGTGGTTCGTGAAGCCGACGATCGGAATGTCGGGATACGTGTCCGCGACCTCCTCCGGGTCGATGCGCGAGACGTCCGCGAGGACGAGCTCCGGATCCTCCGTATGGTCGATCGTGATGAGACGATGGCCGGGCAGGAGCGCCTCGAGCTTCCCCCGCATGAAGAGTTCGACCCCACACAGCAGGATCGTCGCCACGCCGGAAGGTTAGAACGGGATGGAGGCTGCGTTCAAGCGCGGGCTCGAGGCGATTCGCGGGCGGCGCTACTTCGAGGCGCACGAGGAGCTGGAGGAAGCCTGGCGCGCTGCGCCGGCCGAGGAGCGGGACTTCTTCCAGGGACTCGTCCACGTCGCGGTCGCGTGGTACCAGGCGGGCCGGGGCCGGCCCGTCGCGACGGGGCGCCAGCTGGAGAAGGCGGCGCGGCGGCTCGGGCCGTTCGCTCCGGCCCATCGCGGGGTGGACGTCGAGGCAGTGCTCGCACAGGTCGCCGAGGCGCAATCCCGGGTCGCCGCGGGCACGCTCGAGCTCGAGCCGCCGGTGCTCTAGGGCTTCGCCAGGCCGAGGTCGATGAGAGCGCGGTTGACCGCGACCTGGAGCCACCACTGGCGGTCGAAGAAGAGGAGGAGGCCCAGCGCGACGAGCACGAGCCCGCTCACGACCTGGATCAGGGAGTAGCGATCGCGCAGCCAGCGGAACGCGCCCATCGCGCGGGCGTACGCGAGGCCGGCGACGACGAACGCCGCCCCGAGCCCGAGCGCGTACGCCGCGAGCAGAACGGTTCCCTTGAGCACCGTCCCACTCGTGCTCGCGAGAACGAGCACGGCGCCGAGGACGCTGCCGATGCACGGCGCGGCGCAGACGGCGAACGCCCCGCCGAGGAGCGCTCCCGATCCGCGCCTGCGCGCGCCGGCGAGAAGGCCAGGGGCGAGGACGCGCTCCGGCACGGGCAGCAGGCCGACGAACGCGAGACCGAGCACGACGAGGATGAAGCCCGCGAGCTGGGTCCGGGCGGGCGCCGAGAGGACGCTCCCGATCGCAGCGGCGCCGGCCCCGAGGACGACGAAGACGACGGTGAAGCCGAGGATGAACGGCAGGCTCGAGACGACGACGCGCCGGGCCGTCCCGCGCTGCCCAAGCTGGCCGGCCTCGACGCTGGAGAGAGCCGCGAGATAGCCGGGGACGAGCGGCAGGACGCACGGGAGGACGACCGACGCGAACCCGGCGGCGAACGAGATGCCGAGCCGCCCGCCCATCAGTCGAAGCGTGCCAGCAGGTCGTCGAGGCGGCGCTCGGTCTCCTCGTCGAGGCCCGGGTCGGCTGCCTCGTCCGGCTCCTCCGGCTCCCGCCGCCGGCTCCAGCGCCAGACGCCGAAGGCGAGCACGAGCCCGCCGCCGAGAACGCCCGCGATCGGGAGCCACCAGGCCAGCAGATCGAACCCCGTGTGCGACGGCGCCGCGAGGATCTGCGGTCCGTAGTTGGCGACGAGCGCCGACTCGATCTGCTGTGTCGTCCAGCAGGCGTCGATCTTGCGCGAGATGAACAGCTCGATCCGCTGCGCCGCCGCCGAGTCGGACTGGTCGAGCGTCGTGTGGCAGGTCGGGCACATCACCTGCCCCTCGAGGTACGCCAGCGAGGTGCGGGGGTGCGCGCAGGCCGCCGACGCGGGCGCGGCGAGGACGAGAGCTGCCAGGAGCACCGCTGCGAACCTCAGCATCACGCCACCGCCTTCGCAAGAGCGGAACGGAACTCGCCGGCGAAGCTCGGATCCGTGATCGGGCCCGCGAGGTGAGCCACGACCCGCCCCTGCTTGTCGAGGACGTAGGTCTCCGGCACCTGACTGATCCCGTAGTCGCCGGTCACCTTGCCGGAACCGTCCTCGAGCATCGGGAACGTCAGCGCGTGGGCGCTCACGAAGCGCCGCGCGTCGGAGGCGAGGTCGTGGTAGTCGACGCCGAGGAAGACGACTCCGCGGCTCTGGTAGCTCGTCCAGTCACGCTCGAGCACGGCGGCCTCCGTCTTGCACGGTTCGCACCACGACGCCCAGAAGTTCAGCACGACCGGCTTTCCGCGGTACGCCGCGAGCGAGACCTTGCCGGTTCCCTCGAGCCGGCGGAGCGTGAACGCCGGCGCCTGCGCGCCCACCCCCGGAGCGTGCGGCTGGTTCCGAAGCTGCCAGACGAGGAGCCCGAGCAATCCCGCCACCAACCCCAGGGAGAGAAGCTGGGCGACCGTCTTCAGCCGGCGCGTCACGCCTTCAGCGCCGCCTTCAGCTCGCGCGTGAACTGCTCGCTGTAGCCCTTGTCGCTGACCGGCCCGACCACCGGGTCGCCGATGATGCGCCCCTGCGCGTTCAGGACGTAGGTGACCGGGAGACCCGGCAGCGCGTAGCGGTTCATGGCGATACCCGCGTTCGGGTCGAAGACGACCGGATAGGTGATGCCGTGCGCCTCGACGAACCGGCGTCCGTCGCCGGCGGCATCCGGGCCGGTGTCCACTCCGAGAACGACGAGGCGGTCGGAGCGATCCTCCCGCCAGAGCCGTTCGAGCACGGGCGCCTCGCGCTTGCACGGATGGCACCAGGAGGCGAAGAAGTTGAGCACGACCGCCTTGCCGCGGAACGACCTGAGCGAGAGGTGGCCGTCGCCCGACAGACGACGGAGCGAGAACGCGGGCGCCTTCGCCCCGACCTTCGGCGGCGGCGTCTGATGGGTCAGCTTCCATACGAGCAGAGCCGCGAGCACTCCGACCCCTGCCACCGCGAGCGCCTGCGCTCCGAACTTGAGCCGCCCCGCCACGACTCCGGCTAGGACGCGATGATGAACACCGGCGTCCCGATCCGCACGTGGTTGAACAGCCACTCGGCGGACGGCACCTGCATGCGGATGCAGCCGTGCGACTCCGAGTGTCCGATCGACCACGGCTCGTCCGTGCCGTGGATGCCCACGCCCGGCGCGCTCAGGCCCATCCAGCGCGTGCCGAGCGGGTTGCCGGGCCCGGGCGGGACGGGCTTGGCGCCCGCCGCCCACGAGTCCTGGGTCGGCGGGAACCACCAGGGGTTCTTCTGCTTGACGACGATCTGGAAGTGGCCGAGCGGCGTCGGCCACGCCGCCTGGCCGGTGGCCACCGGGAAGACGCGCACGAGCCGGACGCCCTTGTAGAGGTACAGGCGGTTCGAGCCGCGGTGGATCACGATGACCGGCATCGCCTTCACCGCGGCGGCCGTCAGCTTCCGCAGGGGCGCGACGATCACGGTCCGGGTGCCCTCGAGGATCGCGTCCCGGATCAGCATGCGGGTCGGGAACGGCCGGAGGGCGCGACCCAGGTGGGCATGCGTGAAGAACGGGCGGCTGTGCCGGAGGACCACCCTGCCGGCGACCGGCGGGCGGTACGTCTTGCGGGCGAGCGTCTTCACCCACTTGGCGACGAGGCGGGTGTCGAGCGTCGGGGTGAGCCGGACGGTCGTGCCCGCGACGGCCGTGAGCGCCGTCTGGACCGCCGGCCCGACGGGAACGAACGTGTGGAAGTGGTGCGGCGAGACCGAGACGCCCCGATGGCCGACGTGGAGGACGACCCGCGCGAAGTACGCCTGCTGCACGGCCGCCGTCGCCTGATCGGCCGTCATCCCGCCGACGTCGACCGAGCCGATCTGGACCCCGTCCGCGATCACCGTCGGCGGCGGCGTGCCGTCGGCGCGCGCGTGGCTCGCCCCCAGGCCCAGGGCACAGACGACGAGACAGAGGATGAAGCCGGCGCGCTTGGCCACGAGTCGCATGGATTCTAGCTTTCGGCGTCCATACCTCCGCCCCGGAATCGCGCCGCAGATCTCAGATCTTCGTCAGGTCTTCCGGATGACGACGACGGCGAGGTCGTCGGAGAGGTCACCGCCGGCGAACTCCCGCGCGTCCTCGGCCACCGAGACCGCGAGGGCCCGCGCCGGCAGCTCGTGCCGCTCCGCGAGCAGCGCGTCGAGCCGATCGTCACCGTAGAGCTCGCCGTCCCGCCGAGCCTCGACGACTCCGTCCGTGAACAGGACGAGCGAGGCGCCGGACGGCAGCTCCGCGTAGGACTCCGCATACGCCTGGCCGCCGTCGATCCCGAGCACGAGGCCGTGCGCCTCGAGCGGCCGCGCCGAGCCGTCCGGGAGGACGATCCGCGGCGCCGGATGCCCCGCGCTCGCACCTGCGACCGTCCCCGCGACGCCGTCGACGACGACGTAGCTCATGCTGATGAACTTGCCGGGTCCGATCTCGCTGCAGATCACCTCGTTCGCCGAGGCAAGGAAGTCGGCCGGCTCCGGATGCTCGCGCGCGAGCGAGCGGAAGACGAACTTCGCCATCGCCATGTCCGCCGTCGCGTCGACGCCGTGTCCCGTCACGTCCCCGAGCACGACGGCGAGGCGGCCGTCGTCGAGCGCGAGGAAGTCGTAGAGGTCGCCGCCGACGTCGACGCGGGCGGACGGCTCGTACACCTCGCCGACCTCGAGACCCTCGATCACCGGCCGCGAGCGAGGCAGCAGCGAGCGCTGCATAGTGTCGGCGAACTGCTTCTGCTGCTGGTACAGGCGCGCGTTGTCGATCGCGAGCGCCGCCTGAGCCGCGAGCGCCGTGGCAGCCTCGACCGTGTCCTGCGTGATCGGGTTGCCGGGACGGAACGAGAACACGCTGAGCGAAGCGACCACCTCGGTCGGCAGCGCGACCGGGACGACGGCCGCCGTCCAGCCCTTCTCGAGGAACGGGACGAGCGCCGGCAGGAACTGCTCGCCGCGGTCCCGGGAGACCGCCACGCGGAAGGCGCGCCTGTCGCGGTAGAGCCGCTGCACGTCCCGCTGGCCGAACGGGACGAGCTGGGTCAGGATCGTGCGGACGGGCTCCGCGAACGGCGCGTCCCGGATGTGGACGGCGAGGGGAACGAGCCGCTCCCGGCGCTCGTCCGGCATCCGCACGACGGCGGCGTCGAGATCGAGCACCTCGACCACCGTGCGCGCGAGGGCGTCGAGCGTCTCGTCGAGCCGGAGGCTCTGCGCGAAGGAGCGTGAGACCTCGTAGAGCGCGCGGATCCGCCGCGCTGTCGCCCGCTCGGCAGCGAGCGCGGCCTCCCGCTCCTCACCCAGCCGCGTCGCCTGCTCGTGGAGCTGCGCGTTCTGGACCGCGACCGCGAGCTGTCCCGCGAGCGCGGCCAGCAAGGCCGTCTCGTGCTCCCCCGCCGCGGGCATCCCGTCCGGGTAGGCGGCGAGCAGCCCGACGACGTCTCCGCGCGCCATGAGCGGAACCGCGAGTGCCGATCCGATCCCGGTCTCGCGCGCGGCCGCCGCGGCCACCGCGAGCCGCGGATCTCGCACGACGTCCGAGACCTCGAGCACCGTGCGCTCACGAGAAGGGCCGAGCGCGACGTCGAGCAGCCGGTCCGCGACGCGCGCATGCGGTCCCGCCAGGCCGCGGCTCGCCGCCGCCTCGAGCTCGGCGTCGCCGGCGCCGCGGAGGTAGACGGCCACGCGATCGACTCCGAGCAGCTCCGCGACCCGCTGCACCGCAGTCTCGAGAGTGTGCGAGACGGAAAGCTCCGCGGTCGCCTGCACGATCACCTCGAGCAGCGCCTGCGTGCGCTCGAGCTCGAGCGCGAGGAGGCGCGCGCGCTCCCCGGTGCGAAGGGCGTGGGCCGCCCGGACGCCGAAGGTCGCGAGCCGCGTGAGCTGCTCGGCGTCCGGCTCCTCCCCCGACGGGTGGAACAGCTGCAGCACCCCGAGGGGCGGCCGGCCCAGCGGCAGCGTGGTCGAGACGGCGCAATCCTGGGGCAGCCCGGCAGCGTGCGCGCTGACAGGGCCCGGCTCGCCCAGCGTCCGCTCCGCCACCTCGCGCGCCGCACCGAGATCGGCCGAGGCGTCCACGCCCCACGAGGCGGCGGGGACGATTCCTTCCTCGCGGCTCCCCCACAGGATCGCGGCCGACGCACCCGCGACGCCTGCGGCGAGGCGGGCGACTTCGGTCGCGGCGTCCTCCTCCTCCAGCGCGACCGCGAGCGCCTCGCCGGCGAGCTCGAGCGCGGGGCGCGCGAGCGAGGAAGCGTCGCCTCGGAGCGCGAAGGCTCGGAGGATCAGAGCCGCCTGGGCGGCGCACAGCTCGGCGCCGAGTCGCTGCTCCGCGCCGAACGGCTCGCGCGCGCGGAACAGCTCGACCGAGGCGGCGTAGCCGTCGGCACGGGCGGGCACGAGCAGGAGCCGCGTCGCCCCGGCGCGCTCCGCGATCCGGCGCACGCCGACCGGCGCCCGGGCGAGGTCGTCCACCGTTGCGGCCGGGAGCTCTGCTACCGGCAGCACCGTTCCGTAGAGCTCGGCGGCGAGCGCCTCCCGCGCCGCGACCGCCACCGTCTCGAGCCGCTCCGCGCCCTCGTCCAGCGCACGGACGAGCGCGACCTCGGCTCCCGACACAGCCTGCGCGGCCTCGGCCAGTGCCCGTAGCGCGTCCGCCGCCGTCCCGGCCCCGGCCGCGGCCGTGACCGCGCGTACGAGCGCGGCGAGCGAGGGCGCCCGCAGGCGGACGTCTCTCGAATCGAGATCCAGCAGACCGGTCACCGCTCGCAAGTATTCCGGCCGGGAGCGCCGGGCGACGGCTCGGGGCCCTCAGCCCGCGAAGCCGAGCAGGCGCCGGTACCTGGTCTCCCACACCGTCCCGCCGCACATCGGGCACGGCGGGAGCGCGCGGTGGACGACCGCTCCGTACCCGCAGTCGGCGCAGCGGAACTCGCCGGAGACGTGCGTGCCCGCGACCGAGAGGTCTGCGAATCCCGACTCGTCGAGTGGAACCGCGGCTGCGGCGCGCCGCCCGTCTGCAGACTCGTCGGCCTTGACCCCTACGTCCTGCACCCCTGCTCTTCCTCGGCGAGGGCGCGCCCAGCGCGCGCCGGTGCGATTTTGTGCCCATACTGGGCCCATGCAAACGCCCGAGCCAGCCCGCCCGTTCCGGACGCGAACGGAACGCCGGCAGCCGCGGCCCGAGCGCGTGACGCCGCTCGCCGGGAGCTGGGGCGTGCGCCTCGCCTGGGTCTCCGGCCTCGTCCTCACGATCTCCGCCTTCACCGACTGGTACGCGGGCAGGTTGCCGGACGGGGTGACGCTGGCGGTCACCGGCTGGCATACGGGAGCTCTCGGCAAGCTCGTCTTCTTCGTCGGGCTCGCGACGCTCATCCTCGAGGCGTCACGCGCTGCCGGCATCCTGCTGCCGGCGGCCGTGCCGGACCGGCTGCTGCTCATCGGGCTCGGCTCGCTCGCCGTGATCTTCGTGCTCATCCGGCTGATCTCCGTGCCGGACACGTACTTCGTCTCGACCGGGCGGGGGATCGGGCTCTACGTCGCTCTGCTCGCGGCGCTCGGGCTCCTCGGCTCGGGCCTTCTCCGCACCGCTGAAGACCTGCCCTAGCCGGAGAAGACCGACTAGACGGGAACGAGCGCCTTGGCCTGCTCGACGAGCTCGCCGAGGTCGAAGCCCTTCCCGACGAAGCCGCTGGCGCCGCTCGTGGCGGCCTGGCGCCTCGCCGCGTCGTCCACCTGGCCGCTGAACATGAGGACGGGGATCGCGCCGGCGCCGTGCCGTTCCTGGATCCGCCGCAGCATCTCCCAGCCGTCGACGTGCGGCATCATCACGTCGAGGAGAACGAGCTCGGGCTTGCGGTTCTCGATCGCGGCGAGCCCTTCGTCGGCGCTCGCGGCCTCCTGCACGTCGTATCCCTCCCGCTCGAGTTCGATCCGGACGAGCTCGCGCATCCGCTCGTCGTCGTCCACGAGCAGGACGGACGGGCCCGCCTGCGCCCGGCCGGGACCGGAGCGGGCGAGAAACGCCTCGAGGTCGCCGCGCCGGAACCGCCGGTGGCCGCCCGGCGTGTAGAACGCCGGCACGCGTCCCTGATCGGACCACTTGCGGATGGTGCTCTGGGCGACGCCGAGGAACCGCGCGGCCTGCCCGAGCGTCAGCCACTCGGGATCGCGGCGTGCGCCATCGTCTCTGAAGCCCATTGGAGGGAATTTGACCAAATCTTCCGCTTATTACACGTGGATATGCGTCTAGACGCATATCCTCACGGTTCGTAATCGGTAGCGCCGCGCTGGTACGCAGCGAAGGCAGCGGCGACGACGAGGGTGAGATCGCGCGGCCAGCCCGGCTGCGGCGCGCGTTCCTCGAGCAGCTCGCGCGCCCACCGGTCGGCGTCGCGGTACGTGGCGACGAGCTCGCCGAGCGTGTAGGTCTGCCCGATCCGCTTGCGGAGCTCGTCGAGCACGAGCTCGAGGAGCTCGAGCAGCTGCCGGTAGCGACGGCCGTCGTCGCGGGCGGCCTCGAGCCGGCGGCTGCCCTCCTCCCACTCCTGGCGCGCGACCTCGATCTGACTCATAGGGAGCAGCACCGCTCCGGCCAGCGCGGGTCGACCTCGGCCAGGATGCGCTCGCCGAGCTCGTAGCCCGGACGCGCCAGGGCGAAGGCGGCGTGGGCGTGGAGGCACTTGAGGCTCCCGCGCCGCCGGGAGCCGCCGATGCCGTAGCCGAGCGACGCGCCACCGTCGCTTCCTGTCTCCTCCCCGGCGAGCTCGCTGCGCAGGCGCCGCTGCTCCTCGTCGCCGGCCTCTAGGCTCGCCGCGAGCGCAGGCTCGGTGCGCGTCGCCGCGCTCCAGCGCTCGACGCCGCCGGCGGCTTCGAGCCGCGACACGGCGGCGACGAGGTGCCGGCAGGTGAGGTAGTACGTCGTGGGGAACGGCTCCCCGTCGGGCCCGTAGGGGCTTTGCTCCGTGACGGCCGGGGCGCCGAACGGACAGCGGACCGCGACGCGCCGAAGCGTCCGCGGCTCGCGCCCCAGCTGGCGCGCTACGGCCGTCCGGTCAGCGTCCGTGACCACGGGAGGCAGCATGACGTTCTCCATGCTGCCCGCGCCGCCACTGCGGAATGTCCTTGGCGATGTAGAGGTGCTCGCCGGGGCGGATGTAGCCGAGCGTCCGCGCCGCGGCGGCAAGGGCCGTCAGCGACGAGGCGTGCTTGACGCGCCGCTCGAGCGCGGCCTGCTCCCTCTGCAGCTCCCGCACCGCCGCGAGCCGGGCCGCCCGCTGCGAGCGGGCGTCGACGTAGTCGTGCAGCGGCCGGTAGTAGAGCAGCCCGACGAGCACGAGAGCTCCGACCGCAAACCAGCGGCGCGTGATCTTTCCACCCGGGCGCCGGCGACGTTTCCTGCTCGCAGCCATCCACGCCGAGTTCTGCGGCGGGCGGCGCGGTCCTGCGGCTACCGGACGACGTCGACCTTGATGACGTTGGTCGTGCCGGGGATGTTGACGGCCGTCCCCGCGGTGATCACGACTCCGTCGCCGCTCTCGAGGATGCCGGCGTCGCGGGCCGCCCCGACCGCGAGGCGCCAGAGCTCCTCGACGTCGCCCGTCTCGGAGATCAGCAGCGGCGTCACGCCCCACTCGAGCGCGAGCTGACGCATCGCCCAGTCGACGTGGGTCAGCGCGACGATCGGCCGCCGCGGTCGCAGCCGCGCGACCGCGTTCGCCGTCCGGCCGGTGAAGGTGGGCACGAGGATCGCCTTCGACTGCAGCGCCTCCGCGAGGTCGCAGGCGGCGTTCGACATCGCCTGGCCGATCGTGGGGTTCTCGTGCGCCTCGGGAAGCTCGTGCCGGTAGTCGAGGCTCGGCTCGACCGCCCTCGCGATCCGGTCCATGTACGCGACCGCCTCGACCGGGTACTCGCCGACGGCCGTCTCGCCCGAGAGCATCACGGCGGAGGTGCCGTCGAGGATCGCGTTGGCCACGTCGCTCGCCTCGGCTCGCGTCGGCTCGGGCGAGTGCACCATCGTCTCGAGCATCTGGGTCGCCGTGATCACGGGCTTCCCGCGCTCGAGCGCCTTGTGGATGATCCGCTTCTGGACGAGCGGCACGAGCGCCGGCCCGATCTCGACGCCGAGGTCGCCGCGCGCGACCATCACGGCGTCCGTCTCGGCGAGGACGTCGTCGAGGACGTCGACCGCCTCCGACTTCTCGATCTTCGCGATCACGTGCGCGTGCGAACCCGCCTGCTCGATCAGGGCGCGCAGGTCGCGCACGTCCGCCGGCGAGCGGATGAAGGAGAGCGCCACGAAGTCGACGCCGGTCTCGAGGGCCCAGTCGAGGTCGGCGACGTCCTTGCGCGTGAGCGAGGGAATCGGCACCGGCACGCCAGGGAGGTTCACGCCCTTGTGCGAGCTGACGAGCCCGCCGACGACCACCGCGCAGGTCGCGCGGCCGCCCTCGACGTCGTCGACCCGGAGCCGGACGAGCCCGTCGTCGATCAGCACCTCGTGGCCGGGCTCGAGCACGTCCCCGATCACGGCCGGCGCGATCGGCAGCTCGCCGTCGGTCGCAGACTCCTCGGCGCAGACGCGGACGTGCTCCCCGGTGTGGAGGACGACCGGGTCGGCCAGCTCGCCGATGCGCAGCTTCGGCCCCTGCAGGTCGGCGATGAGCGCGACCGGGCGGCCGACCTCGGCCGCGATCTCCCGCACAAGCCAGGCCCGCGCGGAGTGCTCGTCGTGCTTGCCGTGCGAGAGGTTGAAGCGGACGGCGTCGACGCCGGCCTCGATGAGCGCGCGCAGGCGGTCGCGAGAATCCGACGACGGCCCGAGCGTCGCCACGATCTTCGTCCGGCGGTCGATCGGCATGACGCCTCTCAGGGTACTAACGCGATGCGCGCGGGAACGCGCCCCAGCCCGGATACACCGCGGCGTCCCCGAGCTCCTCCTCGATCCGGAGCAGCTGGTTGTACTTCGCGACGCGATCGCTCCGCGCCGGCGCGCCCGTCTTGATCTGGCCGGTGCCGAGCGCGACCGCGAGATCGGCGATCGTCGCGTCCTCGGTCTCGCCGGAGCGGTGCGACATGACGGCCGTGAAGCCGTTCTCGTGCGCGAGCCGTACGGCCTCGATCGTCTCGGTCAGCGTCCCGATCTGGTTGACCTTGATCAGGATCGAGTTGGCGACGTCGCGCTCGAGGCCCTCGCGCAGCCGCTCGACGTTCGTGACGAAGATATCGTCGCCGACGAGCTGGAGGCGGTCGCCGAGCCGCTCGGTGGTGACGCGCCAGCCGTCCCAGTCGTCCTCGGCGTTGCCGTCCTCGAGCGAGACGAGAGGGAAGCGGTCGGCGAGGTCGCCGTAGAAGTCCGCCATCTCCGCCGGCGCGAGCTCGCGCCCCTCGAAGCGGTAGCGGCCGTCGGAGAAGAACTCGCTCGAGGCGGGATCGAGGGCGATCGCCACGCGGTCTCGATGCCCGGCGCGCTCGGCGGCCTCGAGGATCGCCTCGATCGCAACCTCGCTCGACTCGAGATCGGGCGCGAAGCCGCCCTCGTCGCCGACCCCGGTCGAGAGACCGCGCTCGCTGAGCAGCTTCTTCAGCTCGTGGTACGTCTCCGCCGCGATCCGCAGCGCTTCGGAGAAGCTCGCCGCTCCGGCCGGGACGAGCATGAACTCCTGGAGGTCGATCGAGTTGTCGGCGTGCACGCCGCCGTTGATGACGTTCAACATGGGCACCGGAAGCGTCGTCGCCTCCTGGCCGCCGAGGAGCCGGAAGAGGGAGACACCCGCGTCCGCCGCCGCGGCCTTGGCGGCCGCCAGCGAGACGCCGAGAATGGCGTTCGCGCCGAGCCGGCCCTTGTTCGGCGTCCCGTCGAGCTCGATCAGCACATGATCGAGGCTCTCCTGGTCCGTCGCATCGAGGCCCCGGATCGCCTCGGCGATCTCGCCGTTCACGTTCGCGACCGCCGTGGAGACGCCCTTCCCGTTCCACGCGCCTCCCCCGTCTCGAAGCTCGACCGCCTCGTGGACACCGGTGGAGGCGCCGGACGGGACGATCGCCCGCCCCCATCCGCCGGCGACGACCTCGACCTCGACCGTCGGATTGCCGCGCGAGTCGAGCACCTGGCGGGCGTGGACCTCGGCGATACGGCTCACTCGGCGACCTCCTTGGCCAGGTCGAAGTACGTGTCCTGCCGCCCGAGCGGCAGCTCGCTCCAATTCTCTCCCTTCTCGGCTGCGAGCCTCTCCGCCACCTCGACCCGGCGGCGGAAGCGCTGCGCGGCGCGCCGCACCTCGAGCTCGGGATCGACCTCGAGCCTGCGCGCGACGTTGACCG
Organism: Gaiellaceae bacterium; assembly: GCA_036526375.1. GTDB lineage: Bacteria > Actinomycetota > Thermoleophilia > Gaiellales > Gaiellaceae > Palsa-739. The sequence goes on from DATCYP010000049.1 coordinate 22,933, forward strand.
CCGCGAAGAGGACGTCGCCGAGCTCGTCGCCCGACGGCTCCTCCTCCAGCTCGCGCAGCTCGTCGGAGAGGTCGGCGAGCGCGCCCGCGAGATCCGGGTACTCGAAGCCGACCGCCTTCGCGCGCTGCTGGATCTTGCGGGCGTAGAGCAGCCCGGGCAGTCCCTCGGCGACGTCGTGGAAGATGCCCTCGCGGCCCTCCTGCTCGCGCTTGATTCGCTCCCAGTTCGAGCGCACGCGGTCGGCCGTCCGAGCCTCCACGTCGCCGAAGACGTGCGGGTGCCGGCGGACGAGCTTCTCGTGCACGCCGCGCGCCACCTGCGCCAGGTCTCCGGCGCCTCGCTCCTCGAGCAGGAGCGCGAGGAAGTAGACCTGGAAGAGAAGGTCGCCGAGCTCGTCCAGCAGCTTCGCGTCGTCGCCGGCGAGCGCCGCGTCGGCGACCTCGTACGACTCCTCGACGGTGTGCGGGACGATCGTCACCGCCGTCTGCTCGCGGTCCCACGGGCAGTCGCGGCGCAGGCGCTCCGTCAGGCGTTGCAGCTCGAGGAGAGCCGCGGCCGGCTCCTCCCCGTGCGTCACCTCAGCCGGTGGTCGTCGCCGGCGCGGGCGTCGTCGACGTCCTGGTCGTCGCAGGCGCGTAGCCGGACTGGTAGCTGACCTTGCCCTTGTAGTCCTTCGCCACCTTCGCGAGCCAGTTCTGCCATGCCACCGACTGCTGCTGCTGCGACAGGCTGGTCTGGATCTGCGGCTTCGCCTCCGCGAACGTCTGCACGTGCGCGGGCTTGACGTCGGCGATCGGCTGGATGACGTGCCAGCCGTAGACGCTGTGCACGACCGCGATCTCGTTCGTCTTGAGCGAGAACGACGCCTTGTCGAACGGCGGCACCGTCTGCTGGCAGGCGCCGCTCGAGCCGCCGTGCGCCACGCAGAGCTTGCCGCCCTGGGCGGCGGAGGCCGTGTCCTTCGAATACTGCTTCGCCAGCTTCGCGAAGCTCGCACCGCCCTTGAGCTCGCTCTCGATCTTGTCGGCGAGGCTCTTGGTCTTGACCAGGATGTGCCGCACCTCGCGCGTCTTCGGCGTCGTGAACGTTGCCTTGTTCTGGTTGTAGTACTTCAGCGCCGCCGCGTTCGACACCTTGACGCTCGCCGTCACCTTCGCCTGCAGCCGCTGCGTCAGCAGGTTCGGCTCGATGTTGAACTGCTCGAGCTGGGCGAGGGTGATGCCCGCCTTCTTCAGCGCGTCGTCGAGCTTGGTCTGGCTGCCGTTGAAGCGCGTGCTCTTGATCAGGTCGACCTGCTTCTGGACGTCCTTCTGCGGCACCGAGACGCCCATCTTCTGGCCCTCCTGCGCCCACTCCACCTGGTTCACGAGGAAGGTGACCGCCTGGTCCCGCAGCTGCGTGTAGGCGGGAGTCCCGACCTTCGGGGTCGGCTGCCCCTGCGCCTTCTCGTTGGCGAACGCGTAGTCGATCAGGGAGTTGAGGCTCGCCTTCGTGATCGTCGTGGAGCCGACCTTCGCGACCGAGTCGGCAGGCACGGGACCGGAGTTGCCGCCCCCGCCACAGGCGGCGAGCAGAGCGACGAGCAGGAGGGGCACGAGCAGGAAGGGCAGGCGAGTCTTCATTTCCATCCAGTGAGGTCGATGTCGCGGGAATGCCGCTGCGGCCTCAGGCCGCCCGGCGCGCGTCCAAGATAGCATCGACAAGCCCGACCGCCTGGGCGATTTGCTCCTGTCCCCGCATGCTTACTTCCTGCTTAGACGAGACGTAGACCGCCGTCTTGGCCCGGTCGCGGAGCTCGCGTAGCTCGCCGGAGCCGAGGACGAGCCGGCCCACCGTCGCCCTGCCGCCCTGGAAGACGAGGTAGTCCGCGCCGAGGAGCGCGACCTTGATCTTCGCCTCCTGGATCCGGAACAGATTCTCGACCGGCTCGGGAAGCGGTCCGTAGCGGTCCTCGAGCGCCGCCTGCAGCTCGCGCAGCTCGTCCTCGGTCTCCGCGAGCGCGAGGCGGCGGTGGACGTCGATGCGCAACGCCTCCGAGTCGACGTACGCGGCCGGGACGTAGGCGTCGATCCGCGCGTCGACGCGCACCGGGCGGGCGGCGGTCCGCTTCTGGCCCTGCAGCTCGGCGACGGCCTCGTTCAGGAGCTCGACGTAGAGCTCGAAGCCGACTGCGGCGACGTGGCCCGACTGCTCGGCGCCGAGCAGCTCGCCGGCGCCGCGGATCTCAAGGTCTCGCATCGCGATCGCGAAGCCGGCGCCGAGCTCGGTGTGGTCGGCGAGCGTCGAGAGACGCGCCCGCGCCTCGGGGGTCAGCTCGTGCGCGTCGGGATAGAAGAGGTACGCGAACGACGTGGCGTCGGAGCGGCCCACGCGGCCGCGGATCTGGTAGAGCTGGGCGAGGCCGAGCATGTCGGAGCGCTCGACGATGAGCGTGTTCGCCTGCGGGATGTCGATCCCCGACTCGATGATCGTCGTCGAGACCAGGACGTCGGCGTCCCCCCGCAGGAACGAGTGCATCCGCTCCTCGAGCTCCTTCTCGCGCATCTGGCCGTGAGCGACGAGGAACCGCAGGCCCGGACAGAGCTGCTGCAGCTGCGCCGCCCGTTCCTCGATCGTCTCGACGCGGTTGTGGAGGAAGAACGCCTGGCCGTCGCGGTCGGCCTCACGCTCGAGCGCCAGCTTCACCAGCTCCTCGTCGTACTCGCCGACCGTCGTCCGGATCGGCCGGCGTCCCTCCGGCGGCGTCTCGATGATCGAGATGTCGCGCATGCCGGCGAGCGAGAGATGGAGCGTGCGCGGGATCGGCGTCGCGCTGAGCGTGAGCACGTCGACCTCGAGCCGCAGCGACTTCAGCAGCTCCTTCTGCGCGACCCCGAACCGCTGCTCCTCGTCGAGGATCACGAGCCCGAGCTCCTTCGGGATCACGTCGCGGCTGAGCACGCGGTGCGTCCCGATCAGGACGTCGACCTTGCCCGCGCTGAAGTCCGCGAGGATCCGCTTCGTCTCCCTCGGCGGCACGAAGCGGGAAACCATCTCCACGCGCACGGGGAAGTCCCGGAAGCGGTCGCGGAACGTGTTGAAGTGCTGCTCGGCGAGGATCGTCGTGGGCGCGAGGAGCAGCACCTGCCGACCGTTCACGGCGACGGCGAACGCGGCGCGCACCGCGACCTCGGTCTTGCCGAAGCCGACGTCGCCGCAGACGAGCCGGTCCATCGGCCGCGGGGTCTCGAGGTTTTCCTTCACCGCCTCGATCGCTCCCTCCTGGTCGGGCGTCTCGCGGTACGGGAAGCTCGCCTCGAGCCGCGGCAGCCACTCGTGCGAGAGGTCGTACGCGACTCCCTCGCGCGTCTGGCGCTGTGCGTAGAGCTGGATCAGGTCGCCGGCGAGGTCGCGCACGGACTCCCGGGCGCGGGACTTGAGCGTCTGCCAGGCCTTGCCGCCGAGCTTCGACAGCGCAGGCGCCGAGCCGTCGGCGCCGACGTAGCGCGAGACCTTCCCGAGCTGTTCGTGCGGCACGTACAGCCGGTCCTCGCCGCGGAAGGCGAGCAGGAGGTAGTCGCGCGTGATGCCCGCGACGGTGTTCGTCTCGAAGCCGAGCAGCTTCCCGACGCCGTGGTCCTCGTGCACGACGTAGTCGCCGGTACGGAGATCGGCGAACGACTGCAGCGCGCGTCCGCCGAGGCGGCGCTCGCGCGGCGCGCGGCGGCGGAAGACCTGGTGGTCGGGCAGCAGCACGAGGCCGAGGTCGCGCCAGACGAAGCCGCGGCGCGCCGGCGCCACGGCGAAGAGGAGCTCGGCCTCCTCCGGCAGGTCGTCGCCGGGCTCGAGCACCCGCGCCTCGACCCGGCGGAGAAGGTTCTGCGTCCGCAGCGCCTCGCCGCGGTGCGGGAAGGCGACGACGACCCGCTGGCCCGAGCGGATCAGCGCCGCGAGCTCGCTCTCCGCCTCGGCGAGGCCACGGGCGGCGATCGCAGGCCGCTGCGCCTCGAACGCGAAGGGCTGCGCCTGCGGGAACGGGTCGAGCTCCGTCGAGCCGGCGAGCGACGGCGGCTCGCGGACGCCGTCCTCCTCCCACACGCGGCGCACGTCATCGGGCTGGAAGACGAGATCGGGCGGCCGTTCGAGCGGCGGCACGAGGTCGTCGGGGACCTCGACTGCAGCCTCCTCGCCGTCCTCGCCGTCCGCGAGCTCCGGCTCGCCGAGGTCGAGGAGGCGCTCGGCCGCCGGGTAGAGCGTCGCCTCGGCGACCGGGTGGAGAGCCCGTTGCGTGAAGGGAGAGAAGGCGCGTACCGACTCGATCTCGTCGCCGAAGAAGTCGACGCGGAAAGGCTCGCGGCCGGTCGTCGGGAAGACGTCGACGATGCCGCCTCGCACCGCGAACTGACCGCGGTCGTCGACACGTTCGACGCGCTCGTAGCCCGCGAGCGCGAGCGACTCCCCGAGGCCATCGACGCCGGGCTCGAGTCCCGCGCGCAGCCCGATCGGCTCGGGACGCTCCTCGGCCGGAGGCAGCCCCTCGGCCAGCGCCCTCGCCGAGGCGCAGACGAGCCCGCCGCGGTCGAGCACGTGCAGCGCCCGGGCCCGCTCGCCGACGAGGTGCGGCGGCGGCGCAAGCCCCGACTCCCACGTGACGCCACGGCTCGGCAGCAGGCCGACCGCTTCGTCGCCGAGGAACCAGGCTGCGCTCTCGGCGGCGTCGCGCGCGTCCGCGTCCTCCGGGAGGAGGACGACGAGGGTGCCGACCCGCTCGTGCAGCGAGGCGAGCAGGAGCGGGAGCGCCGGCTCCGACACGCGGGCACGCGTCGGCAGCGCGTCGGCGAGCTCGGCGAGGCGCTCGTACCCGGCGAGCTCTCGGACGAAGGCGTGGAGTACCGGACGGTCCATGACGAAGGGCGGAACCGGCGGGTTCCGCGCACTGCGATGGTAATGGCACGGCTCAAGGCGTACGCTCCGGGACGTGCGTGGGGTCGGTCGCTTCGGGCCACTGAGAGAACGGCAGTTCCGGCTGTTGTGGTTCGCGCGTACCGGCTCGGCGGTCGGCGACTCGCTCATCCCCGTCGCCCTCATCTGGGCCGTCGGCCACGACCTCGGCGCCGGGTTCACAGGAGTCGGCGTCGTCCTCGCCTGCTACTGGGCCGGCGGAGCCGCCGTCACTCTCGCCGGCGGCGTCTGGGCGGACCGCCTCCCGCGGCGGGCGGTGATGATCTGCGCCGACCTCGTCCGGGTGGCCACTCAGAGCGCCACCGCCGCGCTGCTTTTCGCCGGGGCGGCGCACGTCTGGCAACTCGCGGTGTTGCAGAGCATCGTGGGGGCGGCCGCGGGCTTCTTCAACCCGGCCTCCAAGGCACTCATCCCACAGACGGTGAGTGCCGGCCGCCTCCAGCAGGCAAACGCGCTGATCTCGCTCTCCCGGAGCACGACGAACGTCTTCGGCCCCGCCCTCTCCGGGGCGATCGTCGCCGTCGCCAGCGCCGGCTGGGTGTTCGCGATCGACGCCGGCAGCTTCGTCTTCAGCGTCGTCTTCGTCGCGGCAATGCGTGTGGCCCCGTACGCCAAGCCGGCCGCGCAACGTTTCCGGCGCGATCTCGCTGAAGGCTGGCGGGAGGTGCGGCGCCACCGCTGGCTCACGGCCGGCTTCCTCGGCTATGCCATCGGCAACTTCGGAGTCGGGATGTACATCGTGATCGGCTCGCTCGTCGCCATCAATCACCTCGGCGGCGCTCCGGCCTGGGGATTGATCGTCGGGTCCGCCGCGTTCGGGGGCGTGCTCGGCGGCTTCATCGCCTACCGCATCCGCCCGAGTCATCCGGTGTCGATGGCCTTCGCGGTCTGGACGCTGTGCGCCCTGCCGCCCTTCGCTCTCGTGCGGCCGTTCCCGCTGCCGGCGGTGATGGCCTGCGCCCTCGTCTTCGGCGGCTCGATCCTCGTGGGCAACACGCTTTTCGAGACGGCGATGCAGCAGGAGGTCGAGCCGGGCCGCCTGGCGCGGGTCGCGTCGATCGACCTCTTGCTTTCGCTCTGCCTCATGCCGGCGGGGCAGCTGCTTGCCGGTCCGATCTCGGCGGCGGTCGGCGTGGACCCGACGCTCATCCTGGCCGGAACGCTGATGTGCGTGCCGAACTTCCTCGTGCTCGTGCTCGTACCCGAGGTGCGCCGCGTGCGGCGTCGCGAGGTTGAGCCGGAACCCGAGCGCGAACCGGCGCTCTCAGCCCTCTAGCACCGGCTTCGCCTCCGGCGCCCGCTCCTCCCGGATGAACAGCGCGCGCCGCGTCCAGTGCGGCAGCCACCAGTTCGCACGCCCGAGCAGGCGCATCAGTGCCGGCACGAGCAGGGCGCGGATGACGGTCGCGTCGAAGATGATCCCGGCGGCCAGGCCGATCGCGAACACCTTGATCTCGTAGCCCGGGCTCGACGAGAGCACGACGAACGCGAACATCAGGATCAGCGCCCCGCTCGTGACGAGCTTCCCCGTCCGCGCGAGGCCGAGCTCGATCGCGCCGTCGGTCGAGCCCGTCTCGTCGTACGCCTCCCTCATCCTCGTGAGCATGAACACCTCGTAGTCCATCGAGAGGCCGAACAGGAAGGCGAAGATCATCAGCGGGATCCAGGCGGTAACCGCATGCGTCGCCGAGATGTTCCAGAGCGACGAGCCGTGGCCCAGCTGGAAGATGAAGACGACGATCCCGAACGCCGCTCCGAGCGATATCAGGTTGAGAATCGCGGCCTTGATCGGCAGCACGAGCGACCGGAAGGCGCGCGTCAGCAGAAGGAGCGTCAGGATCAGCACGAACGCGAGCACGTACGGGAAGTTGTCGTAGACGGCGTGCACGAAGTCGCGGTCGACCGCCGGCACACCGCCGAGCGTCGCGTTCGTCCCCTGCAGCGTCGCGTCGACGCGGTCGATCACACCCTGGATCCCGGGCGCCGCGCCGTCGATCGCGGCGAACGCCTCGACGAGCGTGTCCTGTCCGTGGTGCCAGCCCGGGCCCGGAGGAACCGTGGCGCCGACGATGCCGGGCACCTTCCGCTCGTTCGCCGCGACCGCCTGCGCGTTGCCCCCGTCCTCCACGAGGGTCACGAACGGCTTCATCACGCCCGGCGAGATGCCGGCGTCGGCGAGCATCGTCCGGCCCGCGATCGCGGTGCCCGTGCCGGGGAAGTTCTTCAGCTGCGACTCGTTCGGGTTGATCTGGACACCGAGCGTCACCAGGACGGCCACGATCGCCGCGCCCGTGGCGGCGACCGCCCACGGCCGCCGCAGGACGAACCGCGCCCAGCGCCCCCAGGCGCCGTCCTCGGGATGTCCGCGGTCGACGAGGCGCTTCGGCATCAGCCGGACGCTGTTGATGCGCTCGCCGAGCACCGCGAGCAGCGCCGGCATCAGCGTGATCGCCGCGAGCACCGAGACCGCCGGGATCAGCATCCCGCCGATTCCGATCGAGCGGATGAACGGCAGCGGCAGGATGATCATCGACAGGAGTCCGACGGCGACCGTCGAGCCCGACACGATCACCGAGCGGCCGGCATGGGTCATCGTCTCGACGAGCGCCGTCTCGACGTCGTTGCCCTCCCGTAGCTCGTCGCGGAAGCGAAAGATCATCAGCAGCGCGTAATCGATCGCGACGCCGAGGCCGACGAGCGCGATCAGGAACTGGACGATGATCGAGACGTTCGTGACGTAGGTCAGCGCCCAGACGAGCGTAAATGTGTTGAGGATCGCGGCCGCGGCCACGGCGACCGGCATCAGGATCGCGGGGAGCGTGCCGAAGACGAAGAGGAGGATCACGACTGCGCCGAGGCCGCCGATCACCGCCTCGACGAGGACGTTGCCGCCGCCTCCGCCGTGTGAGCTCGCCTCCTCGAGCGGGTCGTGGCCGGTCACCTCGACCTGGATCCCGGCGGGGAGCCCGGCTGCGGCCTCCGCGCGAATGCCGTAGGCGCCGCTCCTCGTGCTGAAGGTCGCCAGGCCGGGCGGATAGACCTCCATGAACGTCGTGTGCCGGTCTTTGGACACGTACATGAGGTCGTGCGTCGAGAAGTACGAGCTCGTCCGGGCCGCCGGGTCGGCGCCCGAGACGCGGAGCATCGCGGCCCGGATCGCGCTGCTCTTCGTCGCGTCTCCGTCCGTGTGGAAGACGACCACGTCGGGCGGCCGCACACCGGTGCCGAAGGTCTTCAGCGTGCGCTGGTTCGCCTCGTAGGCCGACTTCCCCGGGATCGAGAAGCTCTGGTACCAGCGCTTCGAGACCTGGCCAGCGGCGAACCCGCCGAAGAGCGTGAGAACGATCCAGGCCCCGATGACCTTCCAGCGGTGACGAGCGACGACGTGCGCGAGACGAGCCAGCATCCTTCCCCCTTCGTTGCCAACGGCCGCGATGTTACAGACACCGTAACTTTACGGCAACTGTAGAACAAGCTACGATTGTGTCGATGGGTCTCCGCGAGACGAAGAAGCTCCAGACCCGCCAGGCGATCGCGGCGGCCGGGATGCGTCTCTTCGTCACTCGCGGCTTCGACCACGTTACCGTCGGCGAGATCGCGCGAGAGTCGGGAGTCTCCGAGAAGACCGTCTTCAACTACTTCCCGACGAAGGAGGACATCTTCTTCGACGAGGTGCCGGAGCGGCTCGAGGCGCTCGCGGACGCGGTGCGGGGACGGCAGCCGGGGCAGTCGCTCGTCGAGGCGATGCACGGCCTGCACGCGAAGCAGTGCAGGCGGCTGGCGAGCCCCGGGTTCGCCCACTTCGCCCGCACGATCGCCGAGTCGCCCGCGCTGCAGGCGAAGGAGATGGAGGTGATGGGCCAGTTCACCGACCATCTCGCCGGGACGATCCGCGACGAGCTCGGCGTCCATCCCGACGACGCACAGATTGCGGCGAACCTCCTGATGAGCGTGCACTGGCAGTTCTTCCGCAACGCGCGCACCCATGCCCTCGCCGGGCGGAGCGGCCCGGCCGCGGTGCGGCGCCTGCGCAGGGATCTCGAGCGCGCGTTCCGTCTGCTCGAGCACGGTCTCGGCGACCTCGAGACTGCCCCGACCGGGTGATTTCGCCGCCGGGTCTTCCCACCGGGACGATTCCGTTCTAACTTGGAAGTAGGAATGGCGAATCGCCTCGCGATCTTCCTCGTCTGCACCGTCGCCCTGCTCGTGGGGCCCGCCGCGACCGCGCAGGCGGATTCGGCGACGCAACTTCCGTTCACGGGCGGAGCGTGGCTGGCCGTCGACCCGGGCGGTCAACACGTGTTCGTCTCCGGCGGGCCCGGAACCTCTTCGATCGTCGTCCTGAGCTACGCGGGCAAGATCGTCGATACGATCACCGGTCAGCAGGGCGCCTCCCAGATGGCTCTGAACCCTGCGACTCACACGCTGTACGTCGCCCTGCACGACGCGACGGCGATCAGCGAGATCAGCACCGTGACGCTGACCGAGACGCACCGGTTCACGACTCCCTACGCGAGCCCGAGCAGCCTCGTCATCGCGGGCGGAAAGCTCTGGTTCTCCTGTATGGACGGGATCAGCGGCTGCGTCGCGTCGTCGAACCTCGATGGCACGAACATCGTCAAGCAGAACCTCGGGGCGGCAGTCGACACGACGACCGCTCTCGCCGCGGGAGGTTCGAACGGAAGCCTGCTCGCCGTCGGAGACTCCTACGCCGAGCCGCCGACCGTTTCCGTCTACAACGTGACCGGACCGGCGCCCTCCCAGGTGAGCAGCGTCAACAACCCCGACGGAGGCAGTGCGCAGGTCCGCGACATGGCGTTCACCCCGACCGGAGCCAACCTCCTGCTGGCGTGCGGCGCCCCGTATTTCGTCGAGTCCCTCACCACGACGACCCTGCAGTCGAGCGCCGAGTATCCGACCGGCCCGTATCCGATCTCGGTGGCCGTGACCTCGAGCGGGAAGTTCGTCGCCGGCGGGATCAACACGAACTCGGGGCCGGACGTCTTCGTCTATCCCGCCGGCAGCACGACGCCCGTGCGGACGTTCCAGGTCGGAAACGACGACCTGACCGGCATCGATCACAGCCTCGCCTTCAGCCCGGACGCGTCGCATCTATTCGCCGTCGCCCACGACGCGTCCACGGGCCATCTCGCATTTCACGTCCTCGACCAGCCGACGGTCCCGCTCAAGCCGTCGAGCACGTCGGCGACCGGCTCCGTGAAGTCGGTGCGCTACGGCGGCCACGCGAGCGTGAAGGTTCACGTGAACGGGCCGACGACCGGCAAGGTCGACCTGTACGCCACGACGAGCGCTCAGACGAAGCAGCTCGTGGCGACCGCCACGGTCACGTCCGGCGCGGCGACCTTCACGGTCACGCCGAAGGAGAACACGACGTACGTCGCGCAGCTGGAGCAGGGATCCGGCTATGCGACGTCGGCGAGCGCCGGGGTGCGCATCAACGTGGCGCCGCTCGTCTCGGTGTCCACCCGCGCCGCCGGGAGAGGCCGGCTGCACGGGCACCGGGTCTCGAAGACCCTGTTCACCGCGAAGGTGAAGCCGGCCCGCCCGAACGAGCCGCTCGGCTTCGTCGTCCAGCGACGGATCAGGCGGAGGTGGATCACCGTCGGCACGGGCCGGTTCCCCATCGAGACCACGGGCACCGTGAACGCGTTCTTCCTCACGAACAGGGTTGGGAAGTGCCGGGTTCAGGTCTCGTACTCCGGTGACGCGGACTACGTCAAGAGCAAGTCCGCCTGGAAGAAGTTCCGGACGCCGTCCGTTCGCTAGCGCCGGTTGACCTGGACCTGCGCGCGCTCGACGCCCTCCGCATCGAGCGTCTCGACCGCGTCGGCCGCCCGCGCGACGAGCGCTGCGGCGTCCTCGTGCGGCTCGAAATCCGCGAGGACCCAGTCCGCGAGCGGGCGCGGGTCGCCGCGCTCCGGCCGGCCGACACCAACGCGAAGCCGGAGGAACTCCTGCGTCTTCAGATGCTGCGCGACGGAGCGCAGGCCGTTGTGTCCGGCCAGCCCGCCGCCGAGCCGTAGCTGGAGCCGCCCGGGCTCGAGGTCGCTCTCGTCGTGGACCACGAGCACCGCCTCGGGGGCGACCTTGAAGAACGCGGCGGCTGCGCCGACGGCGCGGCCCGACTCGTTCATGTAGGTCTGCGGCTCGAGAAGAGCGAGCTTGTGGCCGTCGAGCCGGATCTCGGCGATCCGGGCGGAGAACTTCGAGCGCCACGAGCCACCGTGCCGGCGTGCGAGCTCGTCGGCAACCATCGCTCCGACGTTGTGCCGGTTGCGCGCGTACTCCCGGCCCGGGTTCCCGAGCCCCACGACGAGCAGGTCGAGCGACGAGCCGTGCCGGCGCGGCCAGAGCCGCATCCTGCGCCGGTCCTAGCCCTCGACGGTGTCCTGGTCGCCGGCGGCGTCCGCCTCCGGCTCGGCCTCGGCGCCGGCCGCACCCTCCGCAGCCTCGCCCTCGGCCCCCTCCTCCTCGCCCTCGGCGGCCTCGGCCTCCATCGCGGCGAGCTCCTCCTCGGTGGGCTCGGGCTCGACGACCTTCGTCGGCGCGGTGACCGTGGCGACAACCATCTCCGGGTCGTCGAGGAACGTGACGCCCTCGTGCACTGCGAGATCCGAGATGCGCAGCGTGCCGCCGATGTCCATGCCCGACACGTCGAGCTCGAGATGCTCGGGCACCTCGAGCGGCAGCGCCTCGACGGTCACCTCGCGCAGCGGCTGCGAGAGCACGCCGCCCTCGCGCACGCCCGGCGCGTCCTCGCCGCCGACGAGCTGGACCGACACCGACGCGCGGATGGCCTTGTCGAGCCGCACCTCGTGGAGATCGACGTGCGTGACGCCTCCCCGTACGGGATCGACCTGGTACTCCTTGAGGATCGACGCGTGGGTCTCGCCCTTGCCGTCGATCTCGACGTCGAGGATCGAGTGCAGGCCGGCCGCTCCGGTCAGAGCCCGGCGGAGCTCGCGTTCCGCGACGCAGATCGCGACCGGCTCGCCGTTGCCGTAGAGGACGCCGGGGACGAGCCCCTCCCTGCGCAGGCGGCGCGACTCGGCCGAGCCGAGTCTCTCGCGGTAGGCGACGACGAGCTTGGTGCGTTCTCCGGCCATTCCGGCGGCGGAGTGTAGCGGCCTCGGGCGCCTAGCCGCCGCTGTTCGGCGAGTGCTTCATACTGCGCGGGCCGCGGTAGGGCTTCATCCACCAGGCGCCGGCGTGGAACATCCCGACCGGTGATCGGCGTAACACCTGCGCCATGTATCCGTGCCAGATCTGCGCCGGGAACGTGCCTCCCTGAACCTGGATGCCGTGCACGTCCGACATCGATCGCGGATGCCGCGGGTAGCCGACCCAGGTGACGGTGGTGAGGCTCGGAACGTAGCCGGCGAACCAGGCATCGGTCCAGCTCGTCGTCGTCCCGGTCTTGCCGGCGGCGTGCCGCCCGGGCAACTGGGCGGCGACTCCCGTCCCCTCACGGACGTTCGCCTCGAGCACCTTCGTCACCGTCCACGCGACGCCGGGCGGGAGGACGCGGTGGACGTCGTGCGAGCCCCAGTGGCCCCGGTCGACCTCGCCGTCCGCGAACACCACCTTCCGGACGGCGTACGGCGCGTGGCAGACGCCGCCCGAGGCGACCGTCGCATAGGCCGAAGCGAGCGTGAGCGGCGTCACCGAGTTCGAGCCGAGCCCGATCGACGGGATGACCTGGAGCGGCGAGGTGATCCCCATCAGATGCGCGACGTGCGCGACGCTCCCGGGTCCGACGTCGAGCGTGAGCTTCGCGTAGACGACGTTGTCCGAGAGGAGCGTCGCCTTCAGCAGCGTTTCCGGTCCGAAGGAGCGATTCTCGTACGTCCGCGGCGTCCACGGCTTCGACTGCGGCGTCGGCTGGAACGTGAACTTCGAGGAGTCGTACCACGTGGTGTTCGGATCGGCGCGATGGAGCCAGACGGCGTCCGCGAGCACGAACGGCTTGAAGGCGGAGCCGATCTTGCGGGCGCCGTCTGCCGGCAGGTCGAACTGCAGCTCGTGCCCGTGCCAGCTCGACGCGAGCGCCCTGATCGCGCCGCAGTGGGGGTCGATCGAGACGAGCGCCGAGGCGGGATCACCGGGATCGGATCCTCCGATTCGGCTCTCAAGAGGCAAACGAGGCTCTGGCACAGGCGGATGCTCTGCGTCTACGGTCCCGGCGTGGATTTCGAGGCGCTACTCGCGCGGTGGGACGGCGAGCACGCGGTCATCCGGCACGACGCGGAGAGCGGCGCGTGGATGTTCGTGTGCGTCCATTCCACGGTGCTCGGGCCCGCAGGCGGGGGCACGCGGATGCGCGTCTATCCCGCGCCGGCCGACGGTCTCGCCGACGCGATGCGCCTCTCCGGCGCGATGACGAGGAAGATGGCCGCCGCCGGGATGCCGCGCGGCGGCGGCAAGGCCGTGCTCGCCGTGCCGGAGCTCCCGACCGGCGAGCCGCGCAGGCGCCTGCTGCGCCGCTACGGCGAGCTCGTCGCGTCGCTCGGCGGCAGCTACCGGACGGCCGGCGACATGAACATCTCCCCGGCGGATCTCGACGTCGTCGCCGAGACGTGCCCCTGGGTCTACGGAACCACCGGCCGCGGCGGCAACAGCGGCCGCGGCACCGCCCGGGCCGGGCTGCACGCGATCCGCGCCACGGTCGAGCACGCGTTCGGCGCGCGGGACCTCGCGGGCCGGAGCGTCCTCGTGCAGGGCGCCGGCGCCGTCGGAGCCGTCCTCGCGCGCGAGCTGGCGGACGCCGGCGCGCGCGTCCTCGTCAGCGACGTCGACGAGGGTCGAGCAGCGGCGACCGGCTGCGAGACGGTGCCACCCGATCGCGTGCTCGAGACCGAGGTCGACGTTTATTCGCCGTGCGCGGTCGGCGGCACGCTCAACGCCCGGTCGATCCCGCGTCTCGCGTGCCGCGCCGTCGCCGGCTGCGCGAACAACCAGCTCGCAGAGCCGGAGGACGCCGGCCGGCTGCGCGAGCGCGGAATCCTCTACGCCCCCGACTACGTCGTCAACGCGGGCGGGATCATCCAGCTGATCGGACTCGAGGACGAGGGCTGGGACGAGCCGCGGCTCGAGCAGCAGCTGGCCGGGGTCGGCGACACTCTGCGCCTGCTGTTCGCGGAGGCCGAGGCGGAGGGCATCACGCCGGCGGAGGCCGCCGACCGGCTCGTCCAACGGCGCCTCGCCGAGGCGTCCGGCTAGCCCGAACGGGACGCCAGGTACCTGGCTCGCGCGCGGCGGTGGCGCGCGTGGGCGACGAGCCCGATTCCCGCCAGCACCAGCACGGGTAGCCCGAGGAATCCGAAGAGGACGAGCAGAGCCCAGTGGCCGCCGATGCGCGGCTTGGCCACGGCCACGCCGCCGCCGTCGCTCGGCGCGTAGTCTGCCGAGCCGGTCACCTTGCACTTCGAGCTCACGCAACTCCCGGAGTGCCCGCGGCCGTACCGGAAGATCCCGTCCGTATAGAACGTGTCGACGACCCAGCGGCCGTGCCACTTCTGGAGGCTCGCCTGCTGGTTGTACATCACGACGTTGTTGCCGTGGCCGGTCTTGAGGGAGACGACGAGGCCGATCAGGGTGCGCGTCTTCCACGTTGCGTACCACGCGGTCCGCGGGTTGTTCACCACGTCGAGCTGCTGCACCGGCAGCTGGCGGCCGGATATCCACTGCTTTCGCGTGATGGCCCCGCGCTCGTCCGGCCCCGAGACGTTCCAGCCATCCGCGAGGTCGCGGCGCAACACGAGGTCGTTCACGAAGCGGGCAACGAGAGTCGAGACCATGCGCGACTGCGACGTGCTCAGATGCGGCGCCGCGAGCGCGGGCGCCGAGGTGACGAGTGCGCCGAGCGCGACGAGAGCGACGAGGCAAGAACGGCGCATCGCCTGAGAGTAGACGCCGCCTGGCTAGAAGAGTTGGTTCTCGCCGCCGAAGATGGCCGAGACGGAGTCGTCGGCGAACACGTTCATGATCGTCTCGGCGAGCAGACCGGCGACCGGGAGGACGGTGAGGTTCGGCGGCGCCTCGATCCGGTTCACCGGCACCGTGTCGGTGATGACGATCCCCTCGATCGGCGCGTCGTGGAACTTCGCCAGCGCACCGCCGCAGAACACCCCGTGGGTCGCGTAGACGTACACCTCGCGGGCGCCCTGTGCGAGCAGTGCCTGCACGTTCGCGATCAGCGTGCCGCCGGTCATGATCACGTCGTCGCCGACGATCGCGACCTTGTCGCGGACCTTGCCGGTGACCTCCGTGATCTCCGCCCGGTCGCGGGCCGGCCGGGTCTTGTGCATGATCGCGAAGTCGCCCTCGATCATGTTCGCGAAGCGGACGGCGACCTTCGCGCGGCCCTCGTCGGGCGCGACGGAGACGACGCCGGGGCCGGTCAGGCCGAGGTCGCGGAAGTGGCGCGCGAAGAGCGGCTGCGCCGTCATGTGGTCGACCGGGATCGTGAAGAAGCCCTGGATCTGACCGGCGTGGAGATCCATCGTCAGCACGCGGTCGGCGCCGGCGAGCTGGATCACGTCGGCGACGAGACGCGCGGAGATCGGCTCCCTCGGCTTCGCCTTTCGGTCCTGGCGCGCGTAGGGGAAGAGCGGCACGACGGCCGTGATCCGCTTCGCGGACGCGAGCTTCGCCGCCTGGATCATGAAGACGAGCTCCATGAGGTTGCGGTCGACGTCCCCGACTCCGGTCTGGACGATGAAGACGTCGGCGCCGCGGATCGACTCGAGATAGCGGCAGTACGTCTCCCCGTTCGCGAACGTCTCGAGCTCCACGTCCCCGAGCTCGACTCCGAGCTTCTCGGCGATCTCCTGCGCGAGGTCGGGGTGCGAGCGGCCCGCGAAGACCATCAGCCGCTTCAGCGGCCCGCGCTCGATGAAGTGCTGCGGCGACGGGTCCGTCACCACGCGGGCCTCGAGCCCGGGCAGGGCCAGTTCAGTCGCTGTCGGGCTTTCCATGGTTCTCGTAGACCCACCCTTCTTTCGTCGTCTGCCGCGGGGGAAACCCGGCCAGCGAACCGGGAGGGACATCATCCGTGATGACGGTGCCCGCTGCAATCCAAACGTCGTCGCCAATCTCGACCGGGGCATCGAAGACAGTGTTCACGGCGGTCCTGACGTTGCGGCCGATCTTCGTCCGTTGCTTCGGCTCGCCCGGCGGGTGCTTGAAGTTGGCGGTGATGTTGCCGGCCGCGACGTTCGTCCCCTCCCCGACCTCGGCGTCGCCGATGTACGAGAGGTGCGGGATCTTCGCGCCCGTGCCGACGGCCACGTTCTTGACCTCGACGAAGGTGCCGATCCTCGCTCCCTCGCCGATCACGCTGACCGCGCGCACGTACGCGAACGGCCCGATCTCGGCGCCGCTCTCGATGCGGACCCCGCCGCGGATGACCGTGAACGGATGCACGACGACGTCCGGCTCGATCTCGACATCCGCCTCGATCCACGTCGTGGACGGATCGACGATCGTCACGCCGGCGAGCATGTGCGCCTCGTTGATCCGGTCGCGGAGAGACGCGGCGGCGAGGGCGAGCTCGGCGCGCGTGTTCACGCCCTCGGCCTCGAGCGGATCCTCTGCGAGCCGGACGGCGCACGGCTCGCCGTCGGCCGCGAGCACACCGAGGGTATCGGTCACGTACAGCTCGCCCTGGGCGTTGTGCGCGTCGATCCGCTCGAGTGCCGGCCACAGCTTCTCGGCGCGAAAGACGTAGATGCCCGAGTTGACCTCGCGTAGCGCGAGCTCCTCGGGCGAGGCGTCGGAGGCCTCGACGATCCGCGCGAGCCGTCCGTCGCCGTCACGCACGATCCGTCCGTAGGCGCCCGCTTCCGCCGGCTCGAACGAGAGCACGGTCGCAGCGGCGCCGGCGGCCCGATGCGTGTCGACGAGAGCCCGGATCGTCTCGGATCGGAGCGCAGGGACGTCGCCGTTGAGGACGAGGACGTCGCCGCCGAAGCCCTCGAGCGCCGCGCGCGCGCAACGCACCGCGTCGCCCGTGCCGCGGGGCTCCTCCTGCACGGCGACCTCGACCTTCTCGAGGGCGTCGCTCGTCTGCCGGGACGCGACGACCACGAGCCGCTCGACGCCGGCTTCGCGGGCGGCGCCGACGACCCAGTCCACCATCCGCCGGCCGAGCAGCGGGTGCAGGTGCTTCGGCGTGGCGCTCTTCATCCGCGTGCCGATTCCGGCGGCCATCACGACTGCTGCGAGCTCGTCTGCCATGTCAGGAAGAGGTGGCTGGGGCGCCAGGATTCGAACCTGGGATCACGGGACCAAAACCCGTTGCCTTACCACTTGGCTACGCCCCAGGGTGGATCGCAAGTCTACCGGCGGTCGAGCAGGAGCAGGCCCAGGGCGACGAGCGCGAAGATCACGAGTAGCACGATGAGCGCGCCGATCAGGATGTAGCCGGCGGCGACGAGGATCGTGGCGCCGAGCTGCGACGCCGCGAGCAGCCACAAGAGCTCGTGCAGGAGGGTCGACGTCGTCCGCACCGTTACGTAGCGGTACAGCATCAGGCAGGCGACCGCGATCACGCCGAGCACGATGATCGTGGTGATGTGAAGACCATGCGTCACCCATGCCACGAGCGCTTCGACCACGGCGACCCACAGGACGATGCGGAACCGGTGGCGGTGGAACCAGCCTTCCCGTTCGGGCGTCCCCTCGACCGCGTGCGAGCCGTTGCCCATTGCGCGTCAACCGTACCAGGCTGGTGCCGCGAGCCAGGTACGCCCGAGACGGCGAAGCGCCCGCTTCGCAGCGTCCGCATCGCGACGCTGATGGAAGAGTCCGTACAGCGCCGGCCCGGCGCCGGAGACGTCGGCGCGGAAGGCGCCCGTCGCACGGATCTCCTCCGCGAGCGGTGAGCCCGCGAGGTCGTTCGGCGGCAGCGCGGCGAGATCGCGTGGCCGCTCCACCCGGGCGAGGCCGTCGAGGAGCGCCTGTCGGCGCTCGGCGAACCCGGCTACGTCGTGGCGGGCGTCGAAGGCGTCGTACACCGCGGCGGTGGAGGTCTTCGCGGCGGCGGCCGGCAGAAGGACGACGACCCAGAAGTCCTGCGGCAACTCGAGCGGTGTGAGCTCGCTTCCGTCCCCGGAGCCGAGTTGCGGCCCGTCTCCCAGGAAGAACGGGACGTCGGCGCCGACGCGCGCGGCCAGGCTGCGCAGCTGTTCGTCCGGCAGCGGCTCGGCGAGCGTCGCGTTGGCGAGGCGGAGCGCCGTGGCCGCATCGGAGCTGCCGCCGCCGAGCCCGGCGGCGACCGGAATCCGCTTCTCGATCCGGACGCGCCAGCGCGGCTCGATGTCCGCGACGCCGGCGAGCTCCCGGAGAGCCGTGGCGACGAGCGTGTCGTCCTCGAAGCCTTCGACCCGGAGCTCCGACGCCTCGTCCAGCTCGATCCGGTCGACGAGGTCGATCCGTTGCAGGACGGTCACGACCTCGTGCTTGCCGTCGTCGCGCAGCGGCCCGACGACGAGCGCGAGATTGATCTTCGCCGGCGCCGGAGCGCGGTTCATGGCAGCGCCTTCGTCAGTGCGAGGAACTCCGCCGGCGCAAGGGCCTCCGCACGTGTGTCCGGCGGACGATCGATCGCGGCCAGCGCCTCCACCGCCTGCTCGCGCGTCGCGGCGCCTGCGAGCACGAGCGCGTTCGGAAGCGTCTTGCGCCGGTGGGCGAACGCGGCCGCGACGACCTCCTTCACTCGGCCGTACCGCGCAGGGAGCTCCGTGCGCCGGAAGGCGACGAGCGCCGAGTCGACGTTCGGCGGCGGACGGAAGACCGTGCGCGAGACCGCGTGAAACCCGGTGCGCTCGGCGGCGACCTGGATGAGCACGGAGACGGCCCCGTAGTCCTTCGTCCGCGGCGCGGCGAAGAAGCGGTCGGCGACCTCCTTTTGCACCATCACGCACCAGAGGCGGAGGCTCGGCAGACCGTCGAGGCTCTCGACGACGAGCGGCGTCGCGACGTTGTACGGGAGGTTGGCGACGAGCTTCGTCGCATCCCGGGGGAGGTCGACCTGGAGCGCGTCCCCGAAGACGACGTCGACGTTGTCCGGTAGGCCGCAGAGCTCCGCCTCGAGCGCGCGGTCGATCTCGACCGCGTGGACGCGGGCGACGCGCTCGGCGAGGTAGCGCGTGAGCACTCCCCGCCCCGGGCCGATCTCGAGGACGGCGTCCTCCGGCCCGAGCTCGGCGAGCCGGCCGATCACCTCGAGGATGTTCGGATCGCGGAGGAAGTGCTGTCCGTATTCCTTCTTCGGCCGCGTGCTCACGGCAGACCGAAGCATTCGGCGGCGTTGAGCTCGATCTGCCGCTCGAGCTCTGAGGGCTCCGAGCCGCGGGTGCGCGCGAGCGCGGCGAGGGTGTGGACGACGTTTGCGGGCTCGTTCCGCTTGCCGCGCACGGGCTGCGGCGCGAGATAGGGCGAGTCAGTCTCCGCGAGGATGCGCTCCGCCGGGACCTGACTCGCCGCGAGGCGGAGGTCGACGGCCTTCGGAAACGTCGCATTGCCGGCGAACGACACGTACCAGCTCCGCTCGAGCGCGGCGGGCAGCATCTGCGGGGACGAGAAGCAGTGGAGCACGACCGTCCCCGAGAAGTGGGCGAGCCCGGCGAGCGTGTCGTCGTCGGCTGCGCGGGTGTGGATGACGACCGGCTTCCCGAGCTCGGCGGCGAGCTCGAGCTCGGCGGCGAAGAGGCGGCGCTGGTCGTCGCGCGAGGCGTAGTCGCGGTACCAGTCGAGCCCGGTCTCGCCGACCCCGACGACCTTCGGATGAGCGAGCAGTTGGCGCAGTTCGCGGAGCTCCTTCTCGCCCGCGGTGCCCGCCTCGTGCGGGTGGATGCCGAGGATGGCGAAGACGCCGTCGTGTCGCTCGGTGAGCGCGAGCGCGCGGCGGCAGTCGTCGACATCGGTCCCGACGGTGAGGATGCGCGTCACACCCGCCTCGACGGCACGCCGGACCGCCTCGTCCTCGTCGTCGAGCGCGGTGAGGTGCGCGTGCGTGTCGATCACGCAGCGGTCGCGGGCAGCTCGATCCGCGGGAACAGCGGCTGGGCGGCCGCGATGCCTTCGACCTCGTGCGCGACGCCGTTCCGCACCCTGTCCCAGGCGAGATCGTCCGACTGCTGCAACGCGGCGAGGATGCGAGGCGCCGTCTCCGGCAGGAAGGGAGCGAGCGCGACGGCGAGGGCGGTCAAGCCGTCGACGAGGTTGTAGAGGACGCCGTCGAGACGCGCGTCGTTGGCCGCGTCCTTGGCCAGCTGCCAGGGCGCCTCGGCGGTGACGTACTGGTTCAGCGAGCGCACGCCGTCCCAGACGGCGTCGAGCGCACCGGTGACGTCGAAGCGGTCGAGGCGCTCCGCGACGCCTTCCCCGAGCGCCCCGAGGTCGAGCGGTGGCTCGGCCTCGCCGCGACGGAGGCTCCCGTCCCGGTACTGCGCGACCATGGCCGTCGTGCGTGAGAGGAGGTTGCCGAGGTCGTTGGCGAGCTCGTTCTCGTACCGCTCCCGGATCCCGTCGATCGAGGCGCTGCCGTCCTGACCGAACGAGATGGCACGCGCCATCCAGTAGCGCAGGGCGTCGGCCCCGTACACATCGACGAGCTCGAGGGGGTCGATCGCGTTGCCGGCCGACTTGGAGATCTTGCGGTCGTCGAGCAGGAGATAGCCGTGCACGAAGAGCTGCTGGGGCGGCTCGTAGCCGGCCGAGAGGAGCATCGCCGGCCAGTAGACGCAGTGGAAGCGGAGGATGTCCTTGCCGAGGACGTGGTGCGCAGCCGGCCAGTAGCGCTCGCGGAGGTCCTCGCCGGGGCGTGCGTACGTGAGCGCGCTCACGTAGTTGACGAGGGCATCGGCCCAGACGTATGCGACCTGGCTCTCGTCCCAGGGCAGCGAGATGCCCCAAGGCTGGCCCGCACGCGAGATGCTGAAGTCGCGCAGGCCGCCGGCGATGAACGAGCGCGCCTCGTTGTAGCGAAAGTCCGGACGGACGAAGTCCGGACGTTCGTCGTAGAGCGCGAGCAGCCGCTGCTGATAGGCGGAGAGCCGGAAGAAGTAGTTCGTCTCCTCGATCCACTCGGGGGGGACGAGGTGGTCGGGGCAGAGCCCGTCGGGTGTCAGCTCGTCCTCGGTCTTGA
The DNA here is from genome assembly GCA_036526375.1 of Gaiellaceae bacterium. Classification (GTDB taxonomy): domain Bacteria; phylum Actinomycetota; class Thermoleophilia; order Gaiellales; family Gaiellaceae; genus Palsa-739. Next base: position 44,045 of record DATCYP010000049.1, read on the forward strand.
AGGCCTCGCAGCCGACGCAGTACAGGCCCGCGTACACGTCCTGGTAGATGTCGCCGTTGTCGTAGATGCGCTGCAGGAACTCGCGCACGAACCGCTTGTGGCCGTCGTCGCTCGTGCGGATGAAGAAGTCGACCTCGGCGTTGATCCGGGGTGCAAGCTCGCGCCACGGGACGGCGATGCGGTCCGCGTACTCCTGGGCCTCGAGGCCCTGCTCCTCTGCGACGCGCCAGACCTTGGTCGCGTGCTCGTCGACACCCGTGAGGAAGAAGGTGTCGGCGCCCCGCTGGCGCTGGTGGCGGACGAGCATGTCGCCGACCGCGGTCGTGTACGCGTTCCCGAGAGTCGGGGTGGCGTTGACGTAGTAGATCGGCGTGGTCAGGTAGAAGCGCACGCAGCCATGATACGAGGGGGCGTGCGGCCGACCCGCGCCCGTTTCCGGGTCAGGCCGCGTGCCGCTGCTCGGCCACCGGATCCGGAAGCCGGAGAACCCGGGCGGTCGTGACCGGACTCGTCCCCACACGCCGCCGGCGCCGCCGGCCTGCCGCGAGCGCGGCTCCCAGGGCGACCAGGGCCGCCGCTCCGTTGGCGGCAAGCGCGACCGCGGAACTCGGCGACTGGCGCAGAGGGCGCTCGACCTCCGCGACCTCACCGCCGGGCCGGGGCTCGTGGCCGGCGCCGAGAGCGAGCGGCTCGACAGGAGCCGCCGTCTCGACGACCAGCCGCCGCGACGAGCTCGTCGGCCTGCTCACCGGACGACTGCGAGCCGCTTCGGATGGCGCGGACTTCGCCGCCCGGGACGCCCGAGCGTCCGTGCGAGACTCCTGCGGGCGCTTGCTCTCGCGGGCCGGAGCGTTGCTCCGATGGGTCGCAACCATCGACCCCCGGGTGGTGGCGGCGGCGGGGCCGGTCGGCGCCGGAGCCGTGGGTTCGCTCGCGGTCTCGGTCGAGGTCGCGCCACTCGAGGTCGGCTGCGACGCGGACGAGCCGCCGTCGGTCCCGCCGCTTGCGGCTACGGGCGGCAGGAGTCCGAGCGGATCGACGTAGCCGTTCTGATCGGCGGTCAGGCGAATCCCCAGGTGGACGTACGGACCGGCCAGTTCGGGGACTCCGCTCGGGCCGATCGTGCCGATCGGGTCACGCTCGGCGACAGAGTCGCCTTTGGCAACCGTGATCGAGCCGAGGTGCGTGAGGGTGACCGAGTAGCCGTCAGCGGTGGCGATCGTGACCGACTGGCCGTTCGTCGGCACCGTTCCCGCGAAGGTGATCGTGCCGGCCGCGGGCGCGATGACCGCCTCGCCCGCGGCGTCGGCGCCGATGTCGATGCCGCGATGCTGACCGGCTGCGTAGGGATGCGTCTCGTCGTAGGAGAACGGCCTCAGCACCGGGCCCTGCACCGGCCGGGTCCAGGCGCTCGCCGCGGGCGTCCAAATGAGGAAGATCGCGAGAGGCAAGGCGATACGCCGAGCAAGCGTTTTCAATATGAGCAACATAAAGGGCAGAATAGCTCGCCGGATCGGCGTTGTCAAATCTGCTTACAGCGACTGCTCGTAGAGACGGTTCCGCGGTATGCCGACGAGGCTGGAGACGATCTCGGCCGCCCGCCGCCGCGGCACGCCGGCCGCCACGAGCTCGGCGACGGCTGCGAGCGCACGCCCCTCGCCCTCGGCGTCGTCACCCGCGGCTGCGGGCCCGAGGACGAGCGTGATCTCACCCTTCGGCGATGCGTCGAACCGCTCCGCGAGCTCGGCGGCCGTCCCGCGCGCGACTTCCTCGAACCGCTTCGTGAGCTCGCGGCAGACGGCGACCTCGCGCTCCGGATCGGTCGCCGCGAGCGAGCGCAGCGTCGCCGGCAGCCGTTGCGGCGACTCGAACGCGACCGCGGGCCACGGCCAGCCGCGCAGCTCGCCCCACAGCTCCGCGAGCTTCTTCTCACCGCGCGGCAGGAAGCCGACAAAGCGGTACTGCCCGGCGACGAGCCCGGAGGCGACGAGCGCCGTTTCGACGGCGGACGGCCCCGGCAGCACCGTCACGTCGACACCCGCGTCGAGCGCCGCCCGCACGAGCCGAGCACCGGGATCGGACACCCCTGGCAGTCCCGCGTCGGAGACGAGCGCGATCCGCTCCCCCGCCTCGAGCCGTGGCAGGAGCTCCGCCGTGCGCCGCGCCTCGTTGTGCTCGTGACACGAGAGGAGACGTGCCGCGATGCCGTGCCGCTCGAGCAGACCGCGGGTGTGGCGCGTGTCCTCGCACAGGACGACGTCGGCGGCCGCGAGCTCGGAGAGGACACGCAACGTCACGTCCTCGAGGTTCCCGATCGGCGTCGCGCAGACCGCGAGCGGCATTACGGGCTCTCGGTCGTGTCCAGCGCCTCGAAGCCGACGAAGGCGGCGCCGATGAGGCCGGCCGCCGTGCCGAGCTCTGCCTTCGCCAGCCGCACCGTGCTGCGCATGGGCTCGAGCGCCTCGCGCCGCGCCGCCTCCTCGGCCGGCCCGCGCAGGTAGTCGAACGCCGCCACGCCGAAGCCGCCGCCCAGGACGACGAGCTGGGGGCCGAAGACGTTGACGAACGAGCCGATGCCGGACCCGAGGTACCCCCCCACCTCCTCGAGCAGCTTCCGCGCCTTCGCGTCGCCCTCGTTCGCGAGTCGCACGAGCCGGTGGGCGTCCGCCGACGGCCCGAAAGCCTCGCGCGCGGCGGACGTCGCGGCGCTGCCGCTCACGTACGCCTCGAGATGGCCGTGCCCCGTGCACGCGCCCTGGCACGGACGTCCGTCGTGGACGATCACGACGTGCCCGAGCTCGGCGCCCGCGCCGTTCCAGCCGCGGAAGGGCCGCCCGCCGGAGACGACGCCGCCGCCGACACCCGTCCCGAGCGTGAGCATGACCAGGTCGTCCTCGCCCTGCCCGGCGCCGGCCCGCCACTCGCCGATCGCCGCCGCGTTCGCGTCGTTGTCGAGCCCGACGGGGACGCCGAACCGCTCGTGCATCCGGTCGCGCAGGGGCGCGTCCTCGAGCGGCACGTTGACGCAGCGGACGACGACGCCCCGCGTCCGATCGATCGGGGAGGGCACGCCGAAGCCGATGGCGCCGACCGAGTCGTCGAGGAGCTCTGCGACCGCGGCCTCGAGCTCGGCGAGGACGTGCTCCTGCGAATCCTGCGGAGTCGGACGCTCGTGGCGGCGAACGACGCTCCCGTCGCGGGCGACGATCCCGGCGAGGATCTTCGTGCCCCCGAGGTCGACCCCGATCGCATGGCCCGCCTGCACAGCGGGTCACGATAACCCGCCAGCCCGCTTCGGAAGCCGCCGCACGAGGCACGCAGGCGGCTCCGTGGCCCACTCGTGGCCCGCCTTCGCGGCCAGTGCTCCGGAATGACCCCGCACCGTCGCGACTGCGGGGCGGATGGACTCATACGAATTTCCCACCGTGGTCATACCGGATTCCCGCGCGTCGCGCCTATTAGATCGTCGGCCGGTAGTCAGTCGTGCCGGTCACCACCCGGCCCCAATCGCCAGTAGAGCGACCGAGGTCGGACTAGAGGAGGCACGGATGGGAAGGCATCTGCGGCATCCAGCGACGGTCATCGCCGCGTTGGCGTTGTTCGTCGCGCTCGGCGGAGGCGCTGCGTGGGCTGGCGGCCTGATCCCCGGCTCGCGGATCAAGAACCACTCGATTTCGACCAAGAAGCTCACGAAGCGGGCAGTCAAGTCCCTGCGCGGAAGGCGCGGCCCCAGCGGACCACAGGGAGCACCGGGTGCGCAGGGGTCTACCGGCCCCACGGGGCTGCAAGGTCTGCCGGGCACACCGGGGAAAGCCGGCCCCACAGGGCCGCAAGGCCTACCCGGCACACCGGGAGGACCACCCGGACCACAGGGACCCGCGGGGCCTCAGGGACCGGCGGGACCGCAGGGACCGGCGGGACCGCAGGGACCAGGGGGCGCCACTGGTGCCACTGGTGCCACTGGTGCCACGGGAGCCACTGGTGCCACCGGTCCACAAGGACCGAAGGGCGCCACGGGAGCGACCGGCCCACAGGGTGCCGCAGGACCGAGCGGTAGCACGGTCGGCTACACGCAGGGCGGGGCCACGATCACCGGGTTCCATGCCGTCAGCGTCACAGCCAAGGCCATCAACACCGCGATCAAACTGACCGGGGCGGCCTCCTTTGCGTCCGCGACGAGCTATGTCTGCTTCGGTTCGGACGTCACGCCGAAACACACCGGCGCCGTCGTGACGTTCACATACAGCAGCGGCTCACAGTTCCAGTACGCACTCAGCGGCAGCAAGTTTGCGGGCACCGACACGGTCGAGATCGTCTGCCAAGGTCACTAGCCCGCAAGCGGTAGGAGCATCGACGGAAGGCCCCACAAGGGGCCTTCCGCGTGGTCCGGACGGGTGAGTAGGCACCCGTCGCGAGCCCCTTCGAGTTGAAGCCTCGACCTTCTACTCTGCCGGGGTGCGTGGCGTCCCTGGTCTGGCGATTGCAGCTTTGCTGCTGGTTGTCGCTGGATCGTCGTCCGGGCCGGCTTTGGGGAAGCGGGGCGCGTCGCCTCTTCAGCGCGAGTTGATCGGTCGCTCGGTTCGTGGGCGCCCGATCTACGCGTACCGGGGCGGTGAGGCGGGCGGGAGATCGGTGCTGGTGGTCGGCTGTACCGACGGCGACGAACCGGCAGGGAAAGCGATCGTCGCCGCGCTGCGCAGGCTGCAGCCGCCGCCCCGCGTCGACCTCTGGCTCATCCCGACAATCAATCCCGACGGCCAGGCTGCCGGCACGACGGGCAACGCGCATGGCGTCGACCTCAATCGGAACTTCCCCTATCACTGGCGCTACCTCGGCGGCAGCGGCCACTTCAACTCCGGACCGAGGCCACTCTCCGAACCAGAGAGCCGCGCCGTCCACCGGTTCCTCCTTCGCGTGAAGCCGCGCCTCTCTATCTGGTTCCATCAACCTCTCGCCTTGGTCGACGACTCCCAAGGGTCACGCCGGTTGGAGCGCACTTTCGCACGCCTGGTTCGGTTGCCCCTGCGTCGCCTGACCGACTACCCCGGCAGCATCACCAACTGGGAAACCCACTACTTCCCACACTCGACGGCCTTCGTCACCGAACTCCCGGCTGGCCCACTTACCCGCACCCGATCGCTGCGCGATGCACGCGCGATTCTCGCCGTAGCCCGGTAGTTCGTCACCAAGCACGACCGCGCAGGAACCGCTGCGCGGGAAGCACGCTCCGGCTGGCCGGTGTCCCGGGACGACCCTGAGCGTGGCCGACGATCCGGCTTCTACTGGGAACCGCGGCCAACGGCGAGTGCGAGGCGTTGGCCTGGGCGGGCTGGGCAGGCGTTGCGCTGAATCTTGGCAGGATCTTTGCCAAGACGCCTGTCGGGATGGCTAGCGTGGGCTCTCGTGCGTCGCAGAAACCGGAAAGCGCTTGCGGTCTTGCTAGCCACCTTGCTCGGGGGACTGATCGCGTTCTCCGTGCTCGACGGTTCGCACGCCGAGGCGAAGGCCTCAGCCGCGGCGGCCCAGCCTGCAGCAGCGACCAAGACTGTGCTGGTGGTGGGCGATTCCGTCGCCAAGATGTATTCCACGTATTTCGCCAAGGAGGCTGCGAAGCACGGCTACTCCCTCGTCACCGCAGCCTGGCCGGGCTGCCCGGCTACTGGAGTTCCGAAGATCCTTTCCTCGGGCAAGCCGTTCAAGCGCACCTGCGCACCACTCGTGGCGAACACGCAGGACGCGATGGTCAAGCGGTACCGGCCAGCCCTGGTCATTTGGTGGAGCCGGTACGAACTCGCGCCACGGATCGGCCCTCACGGAGATGTCGTGCCGCTCGGTTCGCAGCAGTGGCTCCGGGAGCAGAAGGCCGCCTTCGACAAGCGAGTCGCCGCCCTCACGAGCCTGGGAGCACGCCTCGTCACGGTGCAGATCGAGCCGCCCGGCCCGGATCTGGCTGTCCGCAACCCCGGTGAGCACTACTTCCTCCCCGGCCAGACCCTCCTGCATCGGCCCGACGTCGTGAACAGATGGAACGCATTCCTTGCCAGCCACAAGGGACCCGATCTGTTCTCGATCTCGGTCAAGCACCTCGTCTGCCACAACGACAAAGTCCCCTGCAACGACAACCTGCCGGACGGCAAGTCCGCCCGCCCGGACGGTATCCACTACTCACCGACTGCCATGCAACGTTTCGCCCCGAAGATCTTCAACGAGATCTGGCACACCGCAGGCCTCCAGGCGGGTCGCAAGCTCTAAAGACGGTGTCCACGCAGAACCCTGTGCGAGCTGTGCACTCTCGACTGGGCCAGTGTTCCGGAATGACCCCTGGTAGCGACTACGTGTCTCGGTGGGAGTCGGGAAGAGGGAGCGCCTCAGCGCCTGACAACCCTGACGGCTTCGGGCGACGAGGCTCCCGGACGCCGAGACCACCTTCGGATTCCGGCTCATCGGGATAGTCGAAAGGAGCGAGGGCGC
>DATCYP010000050.1:0-21294 GCA_036526375.1 Gaiellaceae bacterium
CGGTGCTGCTGCGAGGCGTAGCGCTCGAGCGCCGCGATCTTCCGCTCGATGTGGCTCTGCTCGAGCGCGGCGTACCACTGGTACTCGAAGTCGAAGTTGTTCCACGGGATCTCGTAGCCGAGGATCGTCGTCCGCTTGAAGGCCCGCAGGCCCTCTTCCGCGACGGCGCGGTGATCCTGGTGCACGTCGTGGAGGCTCGGCTGGAAGACGACGTCGGGCTCCCACTCCTCCCACAGCGCGACGAGCAGCTCGAGGATGTCCTGCCGACGCCCGGGAAACGTGCGCACGTCGAAGTCGTGCACCGTCAGCGATTCCGCGGGGATCCCGAGCTCGGCCGTCGCCTCTGCGACCTCCCGCGCGAGCGTGTCGGGCGGGAAGCCGGGCGGGAGCGAGCGGGTCGCGATCGAGAAGGCGACGTAGCGGACGTCGCAACCCGCCGCGACGAGGCGCGCCATCGTGCCGCCGCACCCGAACTCGCCGTCGTCCGTGTGCGGCGCGAGCACGAGCGCCCTCTTCCACTGCTCGATCACCGTTCCGTCACCGGGCGATCATCTCAGGCATGGGCTCCTCGGCGATCTCGACCGGTCGCCGCGCGCGAGCCCGGACGCGCACAGGCGACACGAGCGCGATCAGGCCGACGAGACCCCACGTCGTCGGGTCCTCGAAGAAGTCGTTGTACGCAAGCGAGTGGACGAAGATCGCGAGGAGCGCGAGCCCGGCCGCGAGGGCCACCGGCCCGTACGTGCCGTGGCGGATCCGCCGGTACGCGGCGAGGAGCAGCGACAGCACGAGCCAGAAGAAGATGAAGAACCCGGGCGCACCTCCCTCCGCGGCGACCGTCACCGGCGTGTTGTGCGACGCGCTCTTCCGCGGAGTCCTGCCCGTCCGTTTCGAGTACGCGCGCTCGAAGCCCCCGAGGCCGACGCCCTTCTCCGGGTGCGCCTCGGCGATGCGGATCCCGACCGCGATCAGGCTGGCCCGGCCGCTCGTGAGGCCGTTGAGGCTGCCGATCGTGTGGTGGCGCAGCGAATGCACGAGCTTCGGCGAGGTCGCGAGGAAGCCGCCGAGGACGACGACGGCAACCCCGACCGCGAGGAGCGACTTCCACCGCCACACGACCGCGGACGCACAGAGCACCGCCACGAGCAGGGCCGCGAAGCTCGACTGCGAGAACGAGATGAGCAGCCCGAGCCACACGACGGCCGCGAAAGCGGCGGCGGCGATCCCGGCCCGGACCGAGAGGCCGCCGACGACCAGCACGACGGTGGCGATCAGCGCGATCACGAGGAAGCGCCCGTAGATCGACGGGTCGTAGAAGACCGAGTTGACGCGGAAGATGGCCTCGTACGTGTTGCCGACCTTCAGCGTCGTGTTCTGGAAGATCGTGCCCGTCTCGTACTGGTAGAAGCCGACGGCGGCGAAGACGACCGCCATCGCCGCGAGCTCGAAGTAGAGGAGCCGCACCCGCAGCGGCTCCCACGGAAGACGCGCGATCGAGACCGCGATGATCGTGAACGGCACGTAGAAGGCGAGCATGTCGATCGCCGCCGCGTGGACGTCGACCGTCCACTCGACCGAGAGCCCGATCCACAGGAGGTAGAGCGCGAGCGGCCAGGAGACGATGCCGAGCTCACGCGTCCTCTCGTCGCCCTCGACGAGCTGCCAGAGCAGGAGCCCGGCCGCCCCGAGCGCGATCGCGTAGAGCGGTACGAGGAGCGAATGGCCGAGGAAGCCGACGCGGAACGGGACGAAGGCGAGCGAGGCGAACGCGACGAGCCACGGCTCGCGGCGGAAGAGCCAGGCGAGAGCCGGGCCCACCACGATCGTCCCGCCGATCGCCGCCCCCAGCTCGGTCGCGTCGGCCGGCGCGAGCGACGCCGCGAGCAGCACCGCGCCGACTCCCGCGTAGCAGAGGCCGGCGATCCGGCTCCGGCGCGTGCGCGCGAGGAGCAGGACGGCGAGGCCGATACAGGCGATCGGGGCCCCGAGCTCCGCCATCCCGATCACTTCGCGCGCACCCGCACCGCCGCGGTGGTGGTGTGCCCCTGCTCGGTCACGACGAGCCTGTACGTACCCGCTGTCGTGGGCGCACGCAGCCGGAGGCTCCTCCCCCGTCGCGCCCCGTGCCTGTGCCCGAGGTGCCAGGTGTAGCGTGACGCCGTCGTCTCGACGTGCACGGTGAACGCACGGCCCGCCCGGACTGTGATCCGCTCCGGCGTGACCTGGATGTAGCGCAGCTGCACCGTGACCTGCTTGCGCGCGTCGGCGGGAGTGTCGTTGCCGGCGAGATCACGCGCCCCGATCGAGAGCACGTACGTCCCCGCCGGCAGCCGCCGTCCTCCGAGCGTTCCGGCCCACTTGATCCTGTCGCGCTGCCGAGTCCGGCGTCCGACAGTGATGAGCCGCCTGCCGAGGTACACGAGCACGTGTGCCTTCTCGCTGAACGAATACGCGATCGCGACGGTGCGGCCCGGCGCGGCGAAGAGGATCTGCTTCTCGCCGGTCGCGGAGTGCACCTTCGGCGCCTTCGTGTCGACCGTGATGTTGTTGAGGAAACGGAGCGTCCGGCGTCGCAGGTTGACCCAGGGGTGGTAGACGCCGTCCGGCGCCACGGCGCCGGCGTCGGTGCGGCCGTGCCAGACGAAGTCCAGCGGGCGTCGCGCGACCGTGCGCGCGTCGGACCTGACGGTCGCGACCTCGCGGTCTGCCGAGTCGACGATGGTCAGCGTGACGGGCGCCGCGCGGCGGAGCCTGATCGTGACCGTCGCCTTGTTCGTCGGACAGTCGCAGACCGGCGAGAACACCACCGGCTGTCCCGGCCGCGGCACCGTGCCCACCGTGACCTTCGTCCCGTAGACGGGGCTCTTGATGAGCTTCAGGTGCTCGGTGATCGCGAAGGCGGCGGCGGTGGCCGCCAGCAGGCCCAAGAGCGTGCCCGTCGTGAGAACCCGCTGCAAAGCCCGCCGATTCTACGGCGCGGTCGTTAACGAAGTTGAAGAGTTCAGGCGCGCTCGGGCGTGGCGCGAGGATCGCCGGCGCGCGACTCGCCGAGCATGACGGTCGCGGTGTAGATCGCGAGCACGACGACGAGAATCCCGAGCCCGAACCCGAGCACCCAGTTCGCGTAGGGGACGTTGAGCAGCTTGAGGCCGCTGATCACGAGGATCCCGCCGAGGCCGCCCCGAATCGTCAGGTCCGGGACCTTCACCGTGTAGCGGCTCGAGATGAGGATCCCCGGCACCGAGCCGAGGAGGAGCCACGCGGTCGCATGCAGGTCGACGTCGCCGATGATGAGATGCCCCGCGCCCGCGACCCAGAGGAGCGCGGCGGCGTGGAAGATGTCCGTGCCGACGATCCGCGGCATCGTCAGCGGGTAGACGAGCACCATCATCAGCCCGAAGTACGTGCCGCTGCCGACCGAGGTGAGCCCGACGATGAAGCCGAAGACCGCGCCGGTGGAGAGCGCGATCAGCTTGTCCCGCCGGCTCATGATGAAGGGCAGCTCGCTCGCCTGCGCTCCCCGCGTCACCAGCGACTTGGCGAGGAAGCCGCCGCCGCCGCCGATGAGGGCGGCCCCGATGATGTAGCCGAGGATCGTCTGCGCGTTGGTGATCTGGTTCCGGAGCACCCAGGACACGACCACACCCGCGATCGCCATGGGCCCCGAGCCCGCGAACAGCCACATCGCGAGATGACCGTGAACCGTGCTCAGGCGCCGGTGCCTGATCGCGCCGAACGACTTGAAGATCGCGCCGTGGAAGATGTCGGTGCCGACCGCATACGTCGGCTTGAAGCCGAAGACGACGATCAGGATCGGCGTCATGAGCGATCCGCCGCCGACTCCCGTGAGACCGACGATCAGGCCGAGCCCGAGTCCCGTGAGCGTGAACTGCCAGGTCATGTCACGAGGCGCTGAGCACCATCCCGGCGCCGACGGTCTCGTTCGAGGCCTCGTCGATCAGCACGAACGCGCCGGTCGTCCGGTTCTCCTCGTAGGGGTCGACACAGAGCGGCTCGGAGAGCCGAAGGCGCACGACACCGATGTCGTTCAGCCCGAGGCTGTCCGGATTGGGCACGTCGTCGAGCGTGTGGACGTCGACGAGCGAGACGAGCTCGTCGGCGATCGCGCGCACGGAACGCGTCGTCTGCTTGACCGCGAGCCGCGCTCGCGGCTCCAGCGGCCGTTCGCTCATCCAGCAGACGCGGGCCTCGAGCTCGCGGGCCACGACCGGCGGGTCGGCCGGGTCGGCGAGCATGTCCCCGCGCGACACGTCGAGGTCGTCGGCGAGCCGGACGGTCACCGACATCGGAGGGATCGCCGACTCCAGCGGCCCGTCGATCGTCTCCACCGCCTCGACCTGCGTCCGCACGCCGGCCGGCAGGACGACCACCTCGTCGCCCGCGCTCCACACGCCGCCGGCGACCTGTCCGCCGTAGCCGCGGAAATCGTGGTGCTCGTCGGAACGGGGACGGATCACCCACTGCACGGGGAACCGCCGGCTGTCGAGATCGCGGTCGGAGGCGATCTCCACCGTCTCGAGGTGCTCGAGGAGGAGCGGGCCGTCGTACCACGGCATGTTCTCCGAGCGCTCGACGACGTTGTCGCCCTGCAGCGCCGAGATCGGGATCACGGCGAGATCGGGCAGCCCGAGCTCGGCGAGCTCCACGCTGATCTCCTCGAACCGCTTCTGCGACCAGTCGACGAGGTCCATCTTGTTGACCGCGACGACGGCATGCGGCACACGGAGGATCGAGAGGATGTACGTGTGCCGGCGGGTCTGCTCGACCACACCCTGACGCGCGTCGACGAGCACGATTCCGAGCTCCGCGGTCGAGGCGCCGGTGACCATGTTGCGCGTGTACTGGACGTGGCCGGGCGCGTCGGCGAGCTGGAAGCGGCGCTTCGGCGTGACGAACGAGCGGTAGGCGACGTCGATCGTGATGCCCTGCTCGCGCTCGGCGCGCAGACCGTCGGTGAGGAGGGCGAGGTCGACGTACCCGTGCCCGCGCCGGCGCGAGACGTCCTCGATGTGCTCGAGCTGGTCGACGAAGATCTGCTTCGTGTCGAAGAGCAGCCGGCCGATCAGCGTCGACTTGCCGTCGTCGACCGAGCCGCACGTGACGAGGCGGAGAAGCTCCGTGGACTGCGCCTGCTCAGAAGTAGCCAACGCGCTTCCTGTCCTCCATCGCGGCCTCGCTGAACCGGTCGTCGGCCCGCGTCTCGCCGCGCTCGGTCACGCGCGTCGCCGCGATCTCCTCCACGACCTCCTCGATCGTCGCAGCCCGCGATTCGACGCCGCCGGTACACGTCATGTCGCCGACGGTGCGGAAGCGGACCGAGGTGACGAACGGCTCCTCGCCCTCCAGCCGCTCGACGTACGGCGAGGCCGCGTACAGCATCCCGTCGCGACGGAAGACCTCGCGCTCGTGCGCGAAGTAGATGGGCGGCAGCTCGAGCTGCTCGCGCGCGACGTACTGCCACACGTCGAGCTCCGTCCAGTTCGAGATCGGGAAGACGCGGACGTGCTCGCCCTTGCGGACGCGCGCGTTGTAGAGGTTCCACAGCTCGGGCCGCTGCGCACGCGGGTTCCACTGGCCGAAGTCGTCGCGGAAGGAGAAGATCCGCTCCTTCGCCCGGCTCCGCTCCTCGTCGCGCCGCGCTCCGCCGATCGCCGCGTCGAAGCCGTGCTCCTCGATCGCGTCCAGCAAAGTCGTCGTCTGCAGCCGGTTGCGCGACGCGCGCGGCCCCGTCTCCTCGACGACACGGCCCTTGTCGATCGACTCCTGCACCGAGGCCACGACGAGCCGCTCTCCGAGCTCGGCTACCCGCCGGTCGCGGTACTCGATGGCCTCCGGGAAGTTGTGCCCGGTGTCGACGTGCATGATCGGGAACGGGAACTTGCCCGGCCTGAACGCCTTCTCCGCGAGCCGGAGCAGGACGATCGAGTCCTTGCCGCCGGAGAAGAGCAGCACCGGCCGCTCGAGCTCCGCCGCGACCTCGCGGAAGATGTGAACCGCCTCGGACTCGAGCTCGTCGAGGTGGGTCAGCGTCGGAATCGCCCGCGAAGTGCTCACAGCTCCGACTCCACCGACTCGGGGATGAGGTTGAGCTCCTCGAGCCGGTCGAGCACCGCGGTGGCCGACTCGGACGGCGTGCGCCCCGTCGTCTCCAGCCGGAGCTCCGGCTCGAGCGGCTCCTCGTACGGGGCCGAGACGCCGGTGAACTCCTCGATCTCGCCGGCGAACGCGGCCGCATAGAGCCCCTTGGGATCGCGGCGCGCGCACTCCTCCAGCGGCGTGGCGACGAAGACCTCGACGAACGGCGCGTGCTGCTCCACGAGGGCGCGTGCGTGGCGGCGCATCTCCTCGTAGGGCGAGATCGCCGAGACGATCACGACCGCCCCGGCACGCGCGAGCCGCGACGCGACCCAGCCGATCCGGGCGATGTTCGTGTCCCGGTCCTCCTTCGAGAAGCCGAGCCCCTTCGAGAGATGGGTGCGGACGATGTCGCCGTCGAGGTGGTCGACGACGAAGCCGCGCCGCTCGAGCTCCGGCTCGACGTTGTTCGCGATCGTCGTCTTGCCGGCGCCGGAGAGCCCGGTGAACCAGAGCACGAACCCGCTCACGTGTGCAGCCCGCATTCCGTGCGCTCCGTCCCGGCCCAGCGGCCCTCGCGGCCCCTGCCGGGCAGGGTCGAGTGCGTGTCGCCGATCGAGTCGTACCCACGATCGTGGAGCGGGTTGTACGGCAGGTCCCGCTCGCGGATGTACGCCCAGCACTCGTCATCGGTCCAGTCGGCGAGCGGGTTGGCCTTCCAGAGCTCGTGCTGCTCGTCCCAGGCGAGCTTCGGCGCGTCGGCGCGCGTCGGCGACTGGTCGCGCCGGATCCCGGTGATCCAGGCGTCCAAATCGAGCAGCGCGCGATTGAGCGGCCCGATCTTGGCGATCGCGAGGTAGAGGTCCGGGTTCGTCTCCCAGAGCCCGTCCTCGACCCGCGCGCTCTCGAAGCGCTCGATCGTCGTGCCGTAGCGGCTCTCGACCTCGCTCCAGAGCTCGTACGTCTCGGGGAAGAGATGATGCGTGTCGAGCGCGAAGACGCGAGCCTTCGGCTCGAGCTCGAACAGCATGTCGAGCAGCACCGACTCCTCCTTCTGGAAGGAGCAGGCAAGCGCGACGCGGCCGGGGAACGTCTCGAGCAGGTGCTCGACGATCCGCGGCGCGGGCCAGGACTCGACGTCAGCCGGCAGCTGCAGGCTCGCCACCGAGCAGCACCTCCTTCAACGTGTCGCCGCGCAGTCCGAGCCGGAGCGTCTCGAGCGGGATCACCTCGTCGGGCGGGATGTTGCCGAGATTGACGTTCGTACCGAAATGCTTGACGAACCACGCCTGGCTCTCCTTCGTGGGCGCCTCCCAGATCAGCGCCTCGAAAGGAAGGGAGTGCTCGATCTCGTCCACGAGGCCGGTCCGCAGCTCGCCGCTCGGCCGGTAGATGCCGGCGGTGCCGCCCTCGCGGCCCTCCGCGATGACCCGCCAGGCGCCCGCATCGAGCTCCTCCTGCATCCACTGCACCCACAGGTAGGGCGCGATGTTGACCTCGGCGTCCTTCGAGCCGACCTCCGAGAGAACCGTGAAGTCGCGGGCGAAGTCGGCGATGAGCTCGAGCTTGCGGTCGCGCGGGATCTCGATCGTGCCGTCGGAGATCTCGACGTGCGAGAACCGATGCTCGGAGAGCCAGCCTTTGAACTCGTCGACCTTCTCGCGCGCGTAGACCGCTTCGAAGAGCGTGCCGCCGCAGACGACGGGCGTGTCGAACGAACGGTAGAGCGCGATCTTCTTCTCGAGGTTGTTCGTGACGTACCCGGTGCCCCAGCCGAGCTTCACGATGTCGACGTAGGCGCCCGCCGTGTCGAAGAGCCCCTCGATCTCCCGCAGGTTCAAGCCCTTGTCGATGACATGCGTGAGCCCGGAGCTGCGCGGCTTGCCGGGCCGCTCTGGCACTCCTAGGAATCCGTCTTGAAAGCCCGGCATACGCGCTCCTCCAAAGGGTAGTCGCAGGCGACGCCGGAGACTATACCTAATCGTTGAAATAGCAATCACTTATCGACCGTCGCAGGTCGGACCTGTCGGCTCGGGCCGTGGCACGGCTCAGCGTGACCGAAACAGCCATCTTGATTGTCAAGATTGACAACGCTAGCGTGGCCTCCTCGCATCCACCCAGAAACAGGAGGTCACCATGCCCGGACGACGTGCAGCACTCCTCGCGGCGCTCCTCGGAGCAATGGCCGCGGTGCTCGCATCAGCAGGGGGAGTCCTCGCGGCCGATCCAACTCCCCTGTCACCGGACCAGGCACAAGCGCTCGCCACGGCGCCCGTGGAGACGAGCGGCTCGACCACGTCCGTCGTCGACGGCCAAACAGCCCTGAACGCGGCTTCGGTCTCCGGAGCCGACACTTCGATCGAATCCGGCGTCTCGGCTCAGGCCGCCGTCGGCCTCACTCAGCTGACCGAGGGCAACATCATCTCGGCGAGCAGGCCTGTCTGCTGGGCCAACTCCTACTGGCATCAGTGGGGAACGTGGCCGTATCAGCAGCGCATCACCGACACGACGTACTGGTGCGCCGTGTACGCGAGTCACATCACCTATCGCACCTCGACCACGACGGCCTCCGGAACCCTCTGCGGCGTCAGCTGGAGGGCCAGGCAACTGATCGCCGGCGGGGTCGGACGGGGCTTCACGTACTTCACGAACCGCGCGTCCGCGGGGTTCTCGTGCGAGACCGTCATTCCGTGGATCACGATCCACACGACGCACCACGAGGACGTGAAGCGCACGGACCGCGGCGTGACGACCTTGGTCGGAACGGGGTGAGCTAGTAGACGTCGCGCAGAAGCCGCTCGATCTCTCCCGGGCTCGCAGGCTTCGGGTTGGCGTGGTTGCCTCCTCGCTGCGACGCCTCGGCCGCGAGTCCGGGCAGGTCGGCTTCGGGAACATCGAGCTCACGGAGCCGCGTCGGCCCGGCAAGGGCAGTGAGTTCCTCGACGCGACCGGACGGATCGTCCGCGGCGCCGACCGCCTCTCCGAAGCGCACGACCGCGTTCGGCGCGTAGGCCGAGTTGAAGCGAAGGACCGGCGGCAGGCAGATCCCGTTGAGCGTCCCGTGCGGCAACCCGTACCGGCCGCCGATCGCCTGAGCCATCGCATGCGCGAGCGCGAGCATCGAGCCGGCGAGCGCGGCCCCGCCGTGAGAGGCGCCGCGGAGCAGCTCGGTCCGCGCCTCGAGATCCCGCGGTGCGGCGACGACGCGCGGAAGCCGGTCCGAGATGAGCCGTGCGCCTGCCAGGGCGTGCTCGTCCGCGGCGGGGTTGTGCCCCTGCACGTAGAGGGCCTCGGCGCAATGGGCGAGCGCGTTCATGGCGGTCCCCACCGTCGTCTCCGGCGGCAGCTCGAGAGTCAGCTCGGGCTCGTAGACGATCGCGGCCGGATGGGCGCCGCCGCCGCCGCCGCGCATCCGCCGGTCGGGATCGCGGACGCCGAAGAAGCTCGTCCACTCGGCGCCGGCGTACGTCGTCGGCACCGAGACAAGAGGGAGTCCGGCCGCAGCGGAGATCGCCTTGCCGAGGTCGATCGCGCTCCCGCCGCCGACGACGAGCACCCCGTCCGTGCCGCCTGCAGCCGCCACTGCGTCACCGATGCGATCCGACGGCACCTCCTGCCACCGCGCAGCCGGATCGAGGGGCAGCCGGAGCGAGTCCCAGCGCGGACTCGCCACGAGCAGCGGCGACGAGACGCCTGCGGCCTCGCAGGCCTCGGTGAGCGAGCCGAGCCCCCAGCGGACGATCACGCAAGCCGCTCCCGGGCGAAGGCCACGAACTCCAGGGCGACACGCGTCTCGGCACGACCACTCGCACGGGCCAGCTGGACGTCTCGCGCCGGCTCGAGACCCTCGACGCGCGCGACCGCGAGCACTCCGGCGGCGAGATCCCCCTCGATCGCGATCCGCGAGATGAAGGTGGCGCCGTAGCCGCCGAGCACCGCCGCGCGCGCCGACTCCTGCAGCCCGAGCTCGAGCTTCACATTCAGATCGCGCAGGCGGAGCCCGAGCTCGCGCAACTCGTCGTCGATCATCTGCCGGATGCCGGCGCCCTCCTGCATGAGGACGAGCGGCTCGGCCTTCAGCTCCTCGAGCGTCAGGCTCTTTCCGGCGCGCTTGTGTCCGGCAGGGACGGCGAGGACGACCTCGTCGCGATAGAGGGGCTCGAACGTGACGCCGCGATGGCGCCCGCCCGCGCCGACCACGCCGAGCTCCAGCTCCCGCCGCCCGACCTGCTCGACCACAGTGTGCGTGTCCGAAACCGTCAGCGAGACCTGCACCTGTGGATGGAGCTGCTGAAAGTCCCCGAGCAGGCCCGGCAGGACGCTCCCGCCCGGCCCTGTGGAGGCGCCGATCTCGAGCCGGCCCTTCAACTCGCCGTCCGCCTCCTCGCCGAGATCCGCGAGCAACTGCTGCTCGAGCGCGATGAGGCGTTGCGCGCCGCGATAGAGCCGGAGGCCCGCTTCGGTCGGCTCGACGCGCCGCCCGGAGCGATCGAGCAGCTGCTGGCCGACGCGCTGCTCGAGCGACCGGATCTGCAGGCTGACGGCCGGCTGCGTCACCCCGAGCTGGTCGGCGGCCTGCGAGAAGCTGCGGCGCTCGACCACGGCACAGAAGGCCGCAAGCTGCTTCGTGTCCATAAGGACACCTTATAGCTGGAACAGGCCGCCCGCGGTCGCCCCGCCGCTTTACCATCGAGCGCGTGCCAGAGTCGACGCGGATCGAGGACACGCTCGTCCGCGGCTACCGCCAGCTCGCGCTCGAGACGCCGGCGCGCCCGCGCGACGTCGTGCTGCGCGCGCTCGACGTCCTCCTCTCCTCGCTGTTCCTGCTTCTCTCGTTGCCGATCTCGCTCGCGATCGCCGTGCTCGTCCTCGTCACAAGCGGAACGCCGATCCTCTACCGCGGCGAGCGCGTCGGCCGCGGCGCCCGCGTCTTCACGATGTACAAGTTCCGGACGCTGCGGCGCGGCGCGGAGCGGCGGCTCGGCGCCCACCTCGGCGAGGAGCTCGTCGAGCGCACCCAGGCCGAGTTCACACCTGTCGGCCGGTGGCTCAAGGCGACGCAGCTCGACGAGATCCCGCAGTTCGTGAACGTCGTCCGCGGGGACATGAGCCTCGTCGGACCCCGGCCGATCCGTCCCGTCTTCTTCGAGGAGCTCGCGCACGAGCTGCCGTCGTACTGGCAGCGGCTCGTCGTACGCCCCGGCCTGACCGGCTTCGCTCAGGTCAGGCGCGGCTACGAGACGCCGATGGGCGAGAAGCTCGCCCACGATCTCGAGTGGATCGCGGATCGCTCCGTGCGTCTCTACCTGCGAACCGTCGTCGCGACGGGCTGGCGTGTGCTTCGGCAGTCGCTCGGAGGACTCGTGCGGCGCGGCGCCTAAGGTAGAGCCGTGTGCGGAATCTGCGGGATCGCGACGACGCACGGCGGCGCGGACGTCGAGTTGCTGCGCACGATGGCGGAGCGGCTCGTCCATCGCGGGCCCGACAGCTCCGGCGAGCACGTCGACGGCGGGATCGCGCTCGCGGCGCGGCGGCTCTCGATCCTCGACCTCGAGCACGGCGACCAGCCGATCGCGAACGAGGACGGCAGCTGCGTCGTCGTCCAGAACGGCGAGATCTACAACTATCCCGAGCTTCGCCGCGAGCTCCTGCGCGCGGGCCACGACCTGCGCACACGCTGCGACACCGAGGCGCTCGTCCACCTGTACGAACAGCACGGGGTCGGCTTCGCGGAGCGGCTGCGCGGGATGTTCGCGGTCGCGATCTGGGACGCGCCGCGCCGCCGGCTCGTGCTCGCGCGCGATCGGTACGGGATCAAGCCGCTCTACTACCGACACGTCGGCGAGGAGCTGCGCTTCGCTTCTGAGCTGCGGGCGCTGCCCCGCGGCGAGATCGATCTCGACGCGCTCGAGGCGTTCCTCGCCTTCAACTCGATCCCGTCTCCGTACTCGATCTTCCGCGACGTTCGCAAGCTGCCCGCAGGCCACGTGCTCGTCTGGGAGGACGGACAGGTCTCGCTCGAGCGATACGCGAGGCCCGGCCCGGTGCCCGAGAGCGAGGTCCGGACCGACGACGAGGCGGAGCTCGTCGAGGAGCTGCGCGCGAGGTTGCGCGACTCCGTACGGGCTCACCTCCTCTCGGACGTGCCGGTCGGCGTCCTGCTCTCCGGCGGCGTCGACTCCGCCGCGCTCGCGGCACTCGCGGCGCAGGAGACGCCCGAGGCGGTGCACACGTTCACGATCGGGTTCGCGGAGCGCAGCTTCGACGAGCGCGCCGACGCGCGTCTGGTTGCCGAGCGATACGGCACCGAGCACCACGAGCTCCTCGTCCGGCCCGACCCCGAGCTGCTCTTGCAGGCGCTCGCGGAAGCGTTCGACGAGCCGTTCGCCGACTCGTCGGCGCTGCCGACCTATCTCGTCTCGCAGCTCGCGGCCGAGCACGTCAAGGTCGCGCTGTCGGGCGAGGGCGGAGACGAGCTGTTCGGCGGCTACTACACGTATGCGGCCGACCTCTTCGCGGACCGGGTCGCCCCGCTCGCGCGGGCCGTGCGCTCGCTCGTGGAGGCACTGCCGGCGTCGACCCGCAAGGCGAGCCTCGACTACAAGGCGAAGCGGTTCGTCCGGGCGGCGCACCTGCCGCCGCTCGAGCGGCATCACGGCTGGAAGGAGATCTTCTCGGTCGACGCGCGCGCCGAGCTGAGCGGCCGCCGGGCCGCCTTCGACCCGGTCGACGTCTACCGCGCGCGCTACGCCGAGACGGCCGGCGCGCCGCAGCTCGCGCGGCTGCAGGACGTCGACTTCGGCGTCTACCTCGTGGACGACCTGCTCGTGAAGACCGACCGTGCGTCGATGGCCCACTCGCTCGAGGCGCGCGTCCCCTTCCTCGACCCACTCGTGACGAACCTCGCCTTCGCGCTGCCGACGCGGCTGAAGGTGCGCGGCCTCGCCAAGAAGGTGCTGCTGCGCAGGGCGGTGGAGCCACTGCTGCCGGCGGAGGTCGTGCACGGCCGCAAGCGCGGCTTCTCGATCCCGGCTGCGGCGTGGCTGCGGGCAGAGCTCGAGCCGTTCGCGCGCGAGACGCTGGCGCCGGACACGCTGCGCCGCCAAGGGTTCTTCCGCCCCGAGCCCGTCACGCGGCTGCTCGACGAGCACGTGGCCGGCCGGGAGGACTGGAGCCGTCAGCTGTGGGGGCTGCTCGCGTTCACGCTCTGGCACGAGCGGCACGTCGAGCAGGACCCGCCGCACCTGCGGTCGGCGCGGATGGAGGCGCTCGTCGCGTGAGGGTCTGGATCGACATGACCGCACCCGCGCACGTCCTGGTCTTCCGGCCCCTGATCGAGATCCTGCGCGGTCGCGGCGACGACGTGTCGATCACCGCCCGCGACTACGCGCAGACACTCGAGCTGCTCGAGCTGCACGGGCTGGCGGCGGACGAGGTGATCGGGCGGCACGGCGGCCGCTCGCGGCTGCAGAAGGCGCGGCAGATGACGCACCGGCTCGGGGCGCTGCGGAGATGGGCTCGATCGCGCGACTTCGACGTCGCACTCGCACACGGCTCGCACGAGCTCACGATCTCCGCGCGCCGACTCGGGGTTCCGAGCTCGACCACCTTCGACTACGAGTTCGCGACGCTGCAGCACCAGCTCGGCTGCCGTGCGGCGACGCGCGTGGTCGTGCCGGCGGCGATCCCGCCCGAGCGGCTCCGCCCCTACGGCGTCCGGCCGCCGAAGCTCGTCCAGTACCCGGGCCTGAAGGAGGAGTACTACCTCTCGGACTTCGAGCCCGACCGCTCGCTCCTCGACCGGTACGGCGTCGACCCGGCCCGCGTCCTCGTCGTCCTGCGGCCGCCGCCGGACGTGTCGCTCTACCACCGGCACTCGAATCCGCTCTTCCCCCAGACGCTCGAGCATCTCGGCCGGGCCGAGGACGTGCACGCGTTCGTGCTGCCGCGGACGGAGGAGCAGCGGGAGTACGTGCGCGGCCTCGCGCTGCCGTCGGTGATCCTGCCGCAGGGCGCGGTCGACGCACAGAGCCTGATCGCGCTCTCCGACCTCGTCGTCTCGGCCGGCGGGACGATGAACCGCGAGGCGGCCGCGCTCGGCGTGCCGGTCTACACGACGTACGGCGGCCGACTCGGCGGCGTGGACGAGGAGCTAATCCGCGACGGGCGGCTGAAGCCGCTCACCGACCCGCGGGCGCTCGAGCTCCGCAAGCGCGACGAGTCGGCGTCGACGCGGGTGCGACGCGACCCGGCCGAGATGCTGCGGCTGCTCCTCTCCGCTCTCGACGCCTGAGCTCTCAGGCGGCGAGCTCGGCGAGCCGAGCGAGCAGCTCCGTGCCGTAGCGCTCGAGCTTTGCCGGCCCGATCCCGGGCACGGCCGCCAGCTCGGCGAGCGTCCGCGGCTCCCGTGCTGCCAGCTCCGCAAGCGTCCGGTCGTTGAAGACGACGTACGCGGGAACCTCGTCGGCCCGCGCCCGAGCGAGGCGCCACTCCCTCAGCGCCTGCACCGTCGGTGTCCGCTCGAGAACGGGACGTTCCCGCCTCGGCTGTGGCGGCGCCGCAGCCCGCACGCCGAGCTCGGCGAGAAAGCGGCTCGGCTTGCCGTCCCAGGTCACGAGCAGATGCCGTCTGGCCCGCGTCAGCCCGACGTAGAACAGCCGCCGCTCCTCCTCGACGTCGCCGCGGCGGATCGGCAGCTCTCCCTCCTCGACGCGCGGCAGGAGGACTGCATCCCACTCGAGGCCTTTCGCACGATGGAGCGTCAGCAGGTGGACGCCGAGTCCGGCGCTCTCGCCGAAGCGCTCGTGCAGCAGTTCCACGAAACCGCCGACGTCGCCCTCGAATCCCGCCGCCAGGCGCACGAGCCGAGCCAGGTCGGCCTGCCGAGTCTGCTCGCGCTCGCCGAGCTTGTCCGGCGTCTCTGCGAGGAGGCCCTGCTGCGCGGCGAGGTCGCGCACGACCTCGGCCGCAGTCCCTCGCCGGCCGCGCAGCGCTTTCAGCATCTGCCTCGCGGCGTCCCGCGCGAGCAGCGAGGCGCCCTGGAACGGGATGCCGGCTTCGTGGAACGCCTCCTCGAACTCGCTCGTGCGCGCATTCGTCCGCACGAGCACCGCCATCTCCTCCAGCGGGAGGCCGGCCGCTTGCAGCCGCTGGACGTGCTGGGCGACGTCGATTCCCGGCCCGACCACCGGTTCGGACCCCGCCGGGAGCGTCGGTGCGAGCGTCTTCGCCGAGCCTCCGAGGCGCGGGACGAGCCGGTTCGCGAGCTCGAGCACCTCGGGCGTCGAGCGATAGCTGCGCTCGAGCCGCACCACCCGGGCGTGCGGGAAGCGCCGGGGCAGCGCGAGCAACCAGTCGGAGCTCGCGCCGGTGAAGCCGTAGATCGCCTGGTAGTCGTCGCCGACCGCGCAGAGGTCGTCCCGCTCGCCGAGCCAGAGGTCGAGCAGCGCCTGCTGCAGGAGGTTGACGTCCTGGTACTCGTCCACCGTGAAGGCGCGCCAGCGGTCGCGCACCGCAGCGCGCGCGTCCTCGTCCGTCTCGAGCAGGCGCGCGGTTCGCTCGAGCAGGTCCTCGAAGTCGAGCAGGCCCTCGGCCGACTTCCGCCGTTCGTACTCGCGGAACACCCGATGAGCGAGATCCGGCGGCAGCGGGGGCTCGTGATCGCCAAGCGCGTCGCGGTACGTCTCCGGCGTCAGCCGGCGGTTCTTCGCCCACTCGATCTCCGTCGCGAGGTCGCCCGCAGGCCGGAAGCGGAACGGCATCGGCAGTGTGTTCCCGATCCGGCGCAGGAGCAGAGCCTTCGTGGCCAGGATCCGCCCGGGATCTCCCTCGAAGTGCCTGAGCAACGCGAGCGCCGCCGAATGGAAGGTCGAGGCCCGCACGCCGTCGACACCGAGCGCACGCAGGCGCGAGCGGAGCTCGCCGGCTGCCTTGTCGGTGAAGGTGACCGCGACGATCTGCCGGGCCGGGAGGGCGCCGCTCGCGACCTGCCACGCGATCCGCCGCGTGATCGTGGTCGTCTTGCCGGTCCCTGCGCCGGCGAGGATGCACAGCGGTCCGCGCGTGGCCTCCGCTGCGGCGCGTTGCTCGGGGTTCAGTGCTGCGAGGATCCTCTCGGCGTCCAGGGCGCGGAGGCTAGCGGCGTCGTCGGCCGGGAACGGTCACCGGAGTGTCGAAGCTTCCTCGAGGGGCTCCGACCGCACGGCGACGATGAAGTTCACCGACGCAGCCGTGGCCAGTGCCGCAGCGACCGCATAGATGAAGTGCAGGCCGAGCGACGCGAAGAGGAAGCCGGCCGCCGCGTACGCCGCTGGTCGGATCACCTGATTCGAGACGATGATCGCCTGGATGACCTTGGGGAACAGCGCGGGCGGCACCCGCGTCGTCAGGATCCCGAAGTAGGGCGCGTTCGTCATCGGATTGCCGAAGCCGATCAGAGCCATGGCGACGACGAACACCGCCAGCGGAACACGCGGGACGAATAGCCAGAAAGGCGCGGCGAGCGCCACCGCGGCGAACATCGCAATCGACGTCGCCCTGAACCGGCCGAGCACCGCGTACGTCACGAACGAGCCGACGAGAGTCCCGCCGCCGTAGGCGGAGAACAGCAGACCGGCAACCCGCGGATCGTGGTCGTAGTCCCGGAAGGCGACCACAGGGAACGACGCGAACACCAACGGGAACGCAGCCCCGAAGAAGAACGGCGAGAGAACGGCACGGCCCACGAATCGGTCGCGCAGGATGTAGGCGAGACCGGCGAGCACACCGCCGACTTCCTCCCGGTCGTGAACCTCCCTGACGACGCGGACGAATCCCGCGACGAGCACGAACGAGACGAGAAACGACCCGGCATCGATCCACATCACGTCGGTGGCGCCGAGCAGGCCGATCAGAACCCCCGCGATTGCGGGTCCTGCGAAGCCCGTGAAGTTCGTCGCGCCTTCGAGAAGCGTGTTCGCGCGAGCGACGTCCTGTTCTGCGGTGCCTACGAGTGCCGGAATCACCGCTCGCTGGCACGTGAAGTACGCGGTCGAGAAGGCGCCGTGCACGAACGCCACCGCGAGGATCAGCGCATAGGAAAGGCCGCCGACGGCGTGGAGGAGTGGAATGAGCGCGATCACCGGAGCCCGGGCCAGATCCGAGAGGAGCATCGTCGCGCGGGGCCCGAGCCGGTCGACGACGACACCGGCATGGAGACCGAACAACACGAACGGGAGCAGCTCGACCGCGAAGACGAGGCCCATTCGAGAGGTCGAATGCGTGGTCACGAGAACGAACCACGGCAGCGCGAGCCCCGACAGGCTCGAGCCGAGCTGCGAGATCAGCTCCGCCGTGGTCAGCGCGAGCAGGGGACGGCTTCGAATCACCCCGGCACGTTACGTCCGGCCCGGCAGGCGGGGTTCAGTCGGCGCGGTCGAGAGGCGGCGACTCGATCTCGAGCCGCCCCACCTCGGAATCAGCCGGCCGCGCCGGTGCGGTGACCCGCTCCTGCTGCTGGACGATCGCACCGAGCTTCGCCACCACCTCGAGCGTGTCGCCCTCGTCGGCCAGCCGCTCGAGCTCCGCGAGCTGCACGTCGAGCCAGTCGCTGTCGACGGGAGGACGGCTCAGTCGCATGATCTTCGGGTGCGCCGTGGCGCCGACGCTCTCGTGGTCGCCCCAGAGCTCCTCGTGGACCTTCTCGCCGACCTTCGCGCCCACGTACGCGATCTGCACGTCCCGCGGGGACGTCGCGTCCTCGCCCGGCAGGCGCGGCTGCTTGCCCGAGAGGCGGATCATGTTCTGCGCGAGGTCGACGATCTTCACCGGCTCGCCCATGTCGAGCACGAAGACCTGGCCGCGGCCGCCGATCGCGCCCGCCTGCACCACGAGCGACACGGCCTCGGGAATCGTCATGAAGTAGCGGGTCATCTCCGGATCCCGGACGGTCACCGGGCCGCCGCGCTCGATCTGCTTGCGGAAGATCGGGATCACGCTCCCGGAGGAGTTGAGGACGTTGCCGAAGCGCACCGCCACGAACCGCGTCGCGATGTCGCGCCGGTGTCCGAGCGACTCGACGATCCTCTCGCAGAGGGCCTTCGACTGGCCCATCACCGTCTTCGGGTTGACGGCCTTGTCGGTCGAGATGAGGACGAACCGCTCGACGCCGAACTCCGCCGAGAGCTCGGCGACGACGCGTGTGCCGACGACGTTGTTGCGCACGGACTCGACGGGATGCGTCTGGAGCATGGTCACGTGCTTGTAGGCGGCGGCATGGAAGACGACGGTCGGCCGGAACTTCTCGAACACGTCGCGCCGCAGCGCCGTCCGGTCCTTGACGTCGACGAGCTTCGTCAGGACGGCCGTGAAGTCGCGCTCGTCGACGAGCTCACGCTCGATCTCGAAGAGCGGGCCCTCCGCGTTGTCGACGAGGATCAGCCTCGCCGGCCGGACGCGCGCGATCTGACGGCAGAGCTCCGAGCCGATCGAGCCGCCCGCTCCGGTGACGAGCACGGTGTGGCCCTCGAGGTAGGCGGCGACCTCGTGGAAGTCGACCTCCACCTGCTCCCGGCCGAGCACGTCCTCCACCTGCACCGGTCGGATCTGGCCGGCGAGGTTGAGGTCTCCCGAGATCAGCTCGTAGAGGCCCGGCAGCGTCTTCACGACGATGCGCAGCTGCTGCGCCGTCTCGACGATCCGCCGGCGCACCTCGCCGGAGACGGTCGGCATCGCGATCAGCACCTCGTCGGGGCGGTGCTCGCGCAGGATGCGCGGCAGCTCGTCGATCGTGCCGAGCACGCGAACCCCCATGATCCGCGTGTGCCGCTTCCGCGGGTCGTCGTCGACGAACCCGATCGGCGCGTAGTTCAGCATCCGCGACCGCTGCATCTCCTGCACGATCAGGCGGCCGGCGTCCCCGGCGCCGACGACGATCACCTCCTTGCCGCGCGCGACCATCATCAGCCCCGGCCGCTCGATCATCGTGCGCGCGAGGAGACGAGAGCCCGCGACGAAGGCGAGGGTCAGGAGCAGGTCGACGGCGGCGATCGACCGTGGCAGGCGGACGCCGTGGACCGGCGAGACGAGGTAGACGGTCACGTCCGCCACGAGGCACGCGACAACGACTCCGCGCGCCGTGGCCCACATGTCGCGAACCGAGACGTAGCGCCACCAGCGGTTGTAGAACCCGAACGCGATGAAGACGACGAGCTTGATCGCGATGACGATCAGGATCGTCCGGCGGAACAGCGTGACGTAGTAGATGGGCCACTTGTTGTCGAAGCGCAGCGAGAACGCGAGCCACCACGAGAGAGCGACGATCGCCGCGTCGACGAGCAGTTGCCAGAGTCTGTGCCGTGAGATGAGGTTCTGCATCAGACGCGACTGGGGACGGCCGACCGCACGACGTCGACGACGCGCTCCTGCGTCTCCGCCGGGATCCCCGGCCAGAGCGGCAGCGAGAAGTTCTCGGCGCCCGCCTGCTCGGTCGCAGGCAGCGAGCCGGGCTCGTAGCCGAGGTAGCGCAGCGACGGCTGCAGGTGGAGCGGCGTCGTGTAGTAGGTCGCCGACGCGATGCCGGCCTCGGCCAGCGCCGTGCGGATCGCGTCGCGCTCGCGCGAGCGGCAGACGAAGAGGTGGTAGACGTGGCTCGGCTCGTCCTGCGGCAGCTCCACGAGCTCGCCGAGTCCGAGCTCGGCATAGCGGGCGGCCGCGGCGCGGCGCGCCTCGTTCCAGCCGGCGAGCTCCGGGAGGAACACGCGTAGGAAGGCGGCCTGGAGCTCGTCGAGGCGCGAGTTGTAGCCCACGAGGTCGAACGCCGACTTGTCGCGCGAGCCGTGGAAGGAGAGGAGCTGTACGCGGTCGGCGAGCTCCTCGTCGTTCGTCGCGACGAGCCCTCCGTCCCCGAGGCAGAAGAGATTCTTGGTCGGATAGAAGCTGAAGGTCGAGATCGCGCCGTGCTGGGCGACTCCCGGCGCGCCGAAGGCCTGCGCAGCGTCTTCGAGCACGGGCACGCCGAGCTCGACCAGGGGCCGGACGTCGAGCAGCCTGCCGAACAGGTGGACCGGAATGATCGCCCGCGTCCGATCCGTCACCTTCGCGGCCGAGTCCTCGAGATCGAGGTTCAGCGTGGCCGGGTCGACGTCGGCGAAGACGGGTGTCGCGCCGCGGCGCACGACCGACTCCGCGGTCGCGTAGAAGGTGAAGGCCGGGCAGATCACCTCGTCGCCGGGGCCGACTCCGAGCGCGTCGAGCGCCAGCACGAGCGCGTCGGTGCCGTTCGCGACGCCGATCGTCCGCTTCACGCCGAGATAGGCGGCAGCCTCCTCCTGGAACGCCCAGTAGTTCGCTCCGCGGATGAAGCCCTTGCCATCGAGCACCTCGCGGAACGCCGCCTCGAGCCGCGGGATCAGCGGCTCGTATTCGGCTCGAACGTCAACGAGGGGAATCGTCTGCACGCGGGGCAACTCTAGCCACAGCTCTTCTCCTGTAGACCAGAAACGCCAGTGCGGCGACGATGGCTACGACGATCGCGTACTCGACGTAGCGGAAGCCGTGGTCGAAACCGCGATAGCTGCTGCCGAGGCCGTAGCCCGCCCCGGCGAAGGCGAACGCCCATGCGGCGGAGCCCACGAGCGTCAGCAACGTGTACGGCGCCAGTCGCATCTCGAAGATCCCGGCCGGAATCGAGACGAACGAGCGCACGATCGGCGTCACCCGGCCGATCAGCACCCCGAGGTTCCCCCAGCGCTCGAACCACGCCTCGGCGCGGTCCAGGCGCGCCGGAGACAGATGGAACCAGCGGCCGCGTCGCTCGAGCAGCGGCCGTCCCCCATAGAGACCGATCCCCCAGCCGACGAGGGCGCCGACGAGGTAGCCGAGCGTGCCCGCGAGGGCGAGCACGACGTAGGCGCCGACCCCGAAGCCGACGTGGGAGCCGAAGAGAGTGACCCCGTGCGCAGTCGGGAAGACTCCCGCGGCGACCGCGCCCGCGTAGAGCATCACGAGCTCGCTGAACGCCGGGAAGATCGCGTCGATCGCCATCAGGAGAAAGACGGCGTAGACACCGTGGTTGGCGACCTGGGAGGTGAAGCTCGACGAAACGCTGGCGAGGAGCACCGGGCGAGTCTAGTGCCGCTTGCGTGAGCGGCAGATGAACTGCGCAGCGAGCGAGCCCGTCGCGACGGAGCTCGTCGGCTGCACCACCACCTGAGAGCGGCC
>DATCYP010000051.1:0-4740 GCA_036526375.1 Gaiellaceae bacterium
CGGGAAGCGACGGATCGTCGCGGAGACGGGAGCCGGCCAGCACGGCGTCGCCACCGCGACGGTCTGCGCGCGCTTCGGTCTCGAGTGCGTCGTCTACATGGGCGAAGAGGACATGCGCCGCCAGCGGCCCAACGTCGAGCGAATGGGCCTCCTCGGCGCGGAGGTGCGACCGGTCGGCTTCGGCACGAAGACGCTGAAGGAGGCGACGAGCGAGGCGATCCGCGACTGGATCACGAACGTCGAGACGACGCACTACCTCATCGGCTCGTGCGTCGGGCCCGCGCCGTATCCGGAGATCGTCGCGGAGCTGCAATCGGTGATCGGCCGCGAGGCCCGGGAGCAGATCCTCGCGGTCGAGGAGCAGCTTCCCGAGGCCGTGGTCGCCTGCGTCGGCGGCGGTTCGAACGCGATCGGAATCTTTCACGGCTTCCTCGAGGACGAGAGCGTGCGGCTCGTCGGGGTCGAGGCGGCGGGCGCAGCCTCGCTCGGGAGCGGACGTCCCGCCGTCCTGCACGGCGCGCGGTCGTCGGTGCTCGCCGACGAGGACGGCCAGATCGAGGACGCGCACTCGATCTCGGCCGGGCTCGACTATCCCGGCGTCGGCCCCGAGCACGCCTTCCTCCGCGACAGCGGGCGCGCGGAGTACCTGACGGCGACCGACGAGGAGGCGCTCGCGGCGTTCCAGGATCTCGCGCGGAGCGAAGGCATCCTCCCCGCCCTCGAGCCGGCGCACGCGCTCGCCCGCGCGCGCGACCTCGACACCGAGCTGATCCTCGTCGGCCTCAGCGGTCGCGGCGACAAGGACCTCGCCGAGGTACTGGCGCACCTATGAGCACGTGGGACCCCGCCCGCACGGCCGAGTACTTCGACGAGTACGGCGAGCAGGAATGGACGCGGTTCGAGACCGGACGCACGCCGGGCCTGAGCCTGACGACCCACATCCGGATGCTCGAGGGATACGTACGGCCCGGCGACCGAGCGCTCGACGCCGGCGCCGGCCCCGGCCGCTTCACGCTCGAGATGCTGCGGCTCGGCGCCCACGTCACGGCGCTCGACATCTCGCCCGGGCAGCTCGAGCTCCTGCGGGCGCGCGTCCCGGACGTCGAGGCGATGCTCGGCGACATCACCGACCTCTCGCGGTTCGAGGACGACACCTTCGACGTCACGGTCTGCTTCGGCGGCCCGCTCAGCTACGTCCTCGACCGGGCCGATCAGGCGGTGGCGGAGCTCGCGCGGGTCACCAGGCCCGGCGGCCACGTCCTCGTCAGCGTCATGGGCTTCGCGGGCGCCGTCATCCACTACGCGTCGATCCTCGTCGACCTCGCAAGGCGCGACGGGCCGGCAAAGTCGCTCGAGGTCGCGCGTACGGGGATCCTCCGGGAGGAAGAGGGCTACGGACACCTGACGATCCGCCTGTATCTCTGGGACGAGCTCGAGGACCTGCTCGCCCCGCACGGCGACGTCGTCGACGGCGCGGCCGCCGGCGTCCTGCCGCACCTCGAGGTGGAGGAGCCGGAGATCCGCACGATGCTCGAGGAGTTCGAGGAGCGGCTCGCATACGACCCCGGCTCGCGCAGCTGCGGCGAGCACCTCATCGGCGTGCTGCGGGTCGGGTGAGCCGGTGACCGAAGCTCCCCTCGTCGTCTTCTCCGTTCCCGAGCGGTTCGAGATCGACGGGCCGTTCGTCGCGCGCGTGGTCGAGGAGCAGGACATCCCGGTCGTCGCTCCGGCGTTCCGCGACCCCGGCATCGGCGGCGAGAACGGAATGCCTCCGTTCGACGAAGACGAGCTGCGCAGAGTCTGGCGCGAGCTGATCCCCGGGCTCCGTGCGCGCGGCGTTCTCTTCCCGTACCTCATCGAGGACACGACCGACGGCTCGGTCCTCGGCGGCCTGACGCTCCGCCACTTCGATCCGATGCGCGGCGTGATCGAGGTCGGCTACTGGCTCTTCCCCGAAGCCCGCGGCCGGGGGCTGGCCACGCGTGCCGTTCGCGCCGTCACGCGCGAGGCATTCGCGAGCGGCCTGGAGCGGATCGAGGCGAACGTGCGAATCGGCAACGACGCGTCGGTGCGCGTGCTCGAGCGCGCCGGGTTCACGCGGGAGGGGGTCAAGCGACGCCTGCTCCGCCACGGCGACGGGCGCGTCGACGCGACGCTCTTCTCGCTCCTCCCCGGCGAATGAAGACGCTCGTCATCTACCTCATGGCCGAGCCGGAGACGCCGGAGCTCGCGCGTGCGGCAGTGGAAGGCGGGGCCGACATCGTCGAGCTGGGCTTCCCGTTCTCGGACCCACTCGCGGAGGGCCCGGTGATTCGCCGTGCCTCCGAGCGCGCACTCGCACGCGGGATGCGTACGGGCGCCTGCCTCGACGTCCTCGCACGGACGCGCGAGCTGGTCCCCGAGACGCCGATCGTCCCGATGACCTATGCCGCGATCCTCGAGGCGTACGGCTACGGGCGCTTCGCGGCGGATGCGCGGGCCCGCGGCGCGACGAGCTTCATCCTCGTCGATCTCCCCGTCGAAGAAGAGCCCGCGCTGCGCCGCATCCAGCTCGTCGCTCCGACCTCGACCGAAGAGCGGATCCGGGCCGCTTGCGAGGCGACCGACGGCTGGCTGTACCTCGTCTCGGTGACCGGGACGACCGGCGCCAGGACGGAGCTCTCGCCGGCGGTGCTTCCGCTCGTGCAGCGGGTCCGTGCCGTCAGCGACGTTCCGGTGTACGTGGGCTTCGGGATCTCGACGCCCGAGCTCGCGCGGGCCGCCGGCGAGCTTGCCGACGGCGTCGTCGTCGGGTCGCGGGCCGTCGAGGTCGCAGAGAGCGGGCCCGACGCGCTCCGGAGCTTCGTCGCGTCGCTTCGCTCCGCGCTCGACACTTAGAGGACTCTCACGCCGCGCTCAGGTGGCTCTCACCTGCCGCAGCAACGATCTCCTCGTGAACGACACGACGACCCTCATCGTCACCGAACTCCTCGACCGCGCCGACACGGTCGAGGACCTCGCCGAGGCCGCGTAGCCTCGGCTCCTTCCTACGAGAGCGCCAACCCTTGCCCGGCGCCGGCCAATTCCCCCTCGCTGGCCGGCGTCGGGTTTGGCGCGACGACGCCCGCCCGCACGGGGAGGTGCAGCCGGAAGACCGTCCGACCCGCCCGCGATTCCACGGAGCAGCGACCGCCGTGAGCCCGGGCGACGGCGGCGACGATCGCGAGGCCGAGCCCCGCACCGCCGCGCTCCCGGGTGCGGGCGCGGTCCGCCCTCGCCCAGCGGTCGAAGATCCGCGGTAGCGCCTCCGGCGGAATGCCGGCGCCCGAATCCGAGACCTCGATCACGACTCCGCCGGCGCCGTCCGTATGCGCGGCAAGGTCCACGGCGTCACCCGGATCCGTGTACTTGACGGCGTTCTCGAGCAGCGCGTCGAGCGCGTTCCGCAGCGCCTCCGGGTCGGCGAGCAGCCGTCCCGCAAGATCGACGTCGAGCCGCCACGCGCGCGGCGCGACCTCCGACCAGCGGATGAACAGGTCGGAGAGAAATGCGTCGACGTCGATCTCCGCGAAGACGAACCCCTGCTGCTCGGACTTCGCAAGGAGCAGGAGACGCTCGACGATCCGCTCCATCCGGCCGAGCTCGTCGAGTGCCACGTCGAGCTCGGGCGCGTCCGGCTGCTCGCGCCGCAGCAGCTCGAGATGGCCTCGCGCAATCGTGACCGGCGTCCGCAGCTCGTGCGAGGCGTCGTGGAGGAAGCGCTCCTGCCGCTCGAGGAGCGAGGCGCGCATCTCGGCGACGCCCTGCACCTCCGCCAGCGCCACCTGCCGCCGCTGCGCGTGCCAGACCATCGCGAGGAACATCGCCGACATGAGCGGCACCTCGAACAGCTCACCCCACAGCTGGATGCCGTTGAATGCGTCGGAGAGGATGCTCGCTCCGGTCGCGAGGATCACGACGGAGAGGACGGCCCACATCGTCCGCATCGACCAGGTCCGGATGCCGTAGACGAGCGTGAGGCTGATCCAGACGAAGTGGAACGGGATCGTCTCCCAGCTCGGCCAGGCGACCATCGCGACCCAGTTCGCAGCCGCGAACACGGCCCAGGCCGCTTCGACCGGGTTACGCCGCAGCCAGGCGATAGCCCGCATGTCGCACCGTCTCGATCGCCGCTTCCGGCCCGAGCTTCTGCCGCAGCCTGCGCACGCAGACCTCGACGACGTTCGAGCCAGGGTCGAAGTCGTAGCCCCACACCTCGGCCAGCAGCCGCTCCCGGCTCACCACCTCACCGACGTGGACGAGCAGATGGTGGAGGAGCCGGAACTCGCGGTCCGAGAGATCCGCGGTCCGGTCGCCGACACCCGCCTGCCGGCGCGCGACGTCGAGGACGACGTTGCCGCCGCGCAGCACGTGCTCGTCACCGAACGACGCGGTGCCGCGCAGGCGGACCCGGACCCGCGCGAGCAGCTCGTCGAGCGAGAAGGGCTTCGCGACGTAGTCGCTGGCGCCGAGCTCGAAACCGCGAAGCTTCGTCTGCACGTCGCCGCGCGCGGAGAGGATCACGACCGGCAGCTCGGGCTTCGAACGGTGCAGCTCCCGCAAGATCTGCAGCCCGTTCAACCCCGGGAGCAGCAGGTCGAGGACGACGAGATCCCAGCGCGCGCGCGTTGCGAGGTCGAGGCCTTCGCGACCGTCGCCGGCCGCCACGACGGTGTATCCCTCCGCCTCGAGGCCGCGAGCGAGGAACGCCTGGATGCGGGA
>DATCYP010000052.1:0-19477 GCA_036526375.1 Gaiellaceae bacterium
CTTTGCGAAGACGGAACCGGCGGGCGGACGTCGCGGCATCTCGGCGTTCATCGTTCCGATGGACACGCCCGGCGTCACGATCGAGCAGCACCTCGAGAAGATGGGCCAGCGGGCGACGGACACGTCCGCCTTCGCGCTGCACGACGTCCGCGTGCCGGCCGAGAACAGGCTCGGCGGGGAGGGCGACGGCTTCAAGATCGCGATGGCGACGCTCGACTTCACGCGGCCGGGCACGGCGATCGGCGCGGTCGGCGTCGCGCAGGCCGCCTACGAGCATGCGGTGGAGTACGCGAAGGAACGCGTCACCTTCGAGGTCCCGATCGCGATGCACCAGGCGGTCGGGTTCATGGTCGCCGACATGGCGACCGAGATCCAGGCCGCGCGCCTCCTCTGCTGGCAGGCCGCATGGATGCTGGACAAGGAGATGGGCCGGGAGGCGACGCTCCACTCCTCCTTCGCGAAGCGGTTTGCGGCCGACACGGCGATGAGAGTGACGACCGACGCCGTGCAGGTGCTCGGCGGCTACGGCTACATCAAGGAGTACCCGGTCGAGAAGCTGATGCGCGACGCGAAGCTGTTCCAGATCTACGAGGGTACGTCGCAGATCCAGCGGCTCGTGATCGCACGCGAGATCTTCACGCCGAAGGGCTAGCCGCCGCGCCTTCGGCTTCGCGGATCGCCTCGGCGAGCCAGCCGGGGACGCGCGTGGGCCGCAGCGTCACCGCGTCGACGCAGGCGTGCTCGGTGTGGCCGTCGGCGACGATCTCGTCTCCACGCGAGATCGCGTACTCGTACCGGAAGCGGGCGCCGCGGAGGTTCACGCACCGGGTGTTGACCACGAGCTCGTCGTCGAAGCGCACGGGGATCCGGTAGCGGCAGAGCGACTCGAGGACGATGGCCTCGATCCCGCGGTCGCGCAGCGCCTGGTAGCCGCCCGCGAACTCGCGTAGGTACTCGACGCGCGCGACCTCGAACCAGACGAGGTAGGCGGAGTTGTGCGCGATGCCCTGCGCGTCGGTGTCGGCGAAGCGCACCCGCACCGGCGTCGAGAAGGAGTAGCCGTCCACGGAGCGCGAGCCTATCCCAGGCTTGACAGGCATAGCAGAAATGCTATATACCAGGCATAGCAGGAATGCTATGACCGGCTCCCAAGGAGGAGAGCTATGGAATCCACGGTCGAGCAACGCCTCAACTTCCTCGAGTCCCGGGTGAAGACCCTCGAAGGTCTGCTGGGCGTCGGGTCCGCTCCCGTGTCGCGGCCGCGACCCTTCCCGCCGGCGCAGACGGCGGCGCCGAAGCCGCCGGCTCCGGCCGCGCAGCCTGCACCGCCCGCGCCGCCGGCGCCTTCGCGCGATCTCGAGGAGCTGCTGGGCGGACGTGTCCTCGGCTGGGTCGGCGGCGTCGCCGTCACGATCGCCGCCGTCTTCTTCGTCGTCATGGCCGTGCACAATGGCTGGCTCGGCGAGAGCGCGCGCATGGGGCTCGCATTCGCCGCCTCCGCCGTCCTCGTCGCTCTCGGCGTCTGGCTCTACGAGCGACGTGGCCAGACCCAGGCGGCGTTGGCAACCGTTGCCGCCGGTCTCGCCGCGCTGTATGCGAGCGACGCGGCGACGACGCTCCACTACCACCTCGTGTCGTCGTCCCTCGGGCTCGTGATCGCCGGAGTCGTCGGAGCGCTCGCGCTCGTCACGGCCGTGCGCTGGAGCTCGCAGGAGATCGCGGGCATCGGCATCGTCGGCTCGCTCTTGGCGCCCGTGTTCGTGGACGCCGGGCCCCACACGAGCGCGCTCGTCTTCATGACCATCGCGCTCGTGGCCGCGATCGGCGTCGTCGTCCGGGAACGGTGGACGTGGCTCGCGGCGATCGCGTACGTCGTCAGCGTCCCGCAGGCGGCGGCCTGGCTCTACGACGAGCACAGCCACCGTCTCGGGCTGACGATCGCGGTCGCTTCGGCGTTCTGGCTGCTCTACGTCGTCGCCGCCGTGGGCCACGAGCTGCGGACGCCGACGGACGAGCTGCGCCGGTCCTCGGCGTCGCTCCTCTTCACGAACGCGACGGTCGCCTCGGCCGGTGTCTGGTGGCTGATCGACGACGCCGGGCGCAGGAACGGCGCAGATGGGTGGCTCTTCGCGCTTGCGGGCGCCCATCTCGTGATCGGGACGCTCGTGTTCCGCTCGCGCGCGAGCCGTGAGATCGCGCTGCTGCTCTACGGCGTCGGGATCGCGCTCGTGGGCGTGGCCTGCACGGTCGCACTCAGCGGTCCTGCGCTCGTCGCCGCCTGGTCGGCCGAGGCGCTCGTGCTCGCGTGGGTGGGTCGGCGCTCGGCGACGCCGGTTCGCGCTCTCGTCGCCGCGCTCGTGTTCGCCGGCCTCGCCGGCGCGCACGTGCTCGTGTTCGAGGCGCGGCCGACCGCGCTCGCGTGGGGCTTCGACTCGATTCCCGCCGCGGTCGGCGCCGTCGGCCTCGTCCTGCTGGCCCTCGCAGGGGTCGTCGCCGCCTACGGCGAGGAGATCAGGGAGGAGCTCGCCTGGGTCGGAGCGGGGCTTGCCGTCTACCTGGCGAGCGGGCTCGTGGTCGACCTCGCCGGTGCGAGCTCACACCACTCGACGCAGACGTCACAGCTCGCGCTCTCCGGCTTCTGGGGCGCGCTCGGCTTCGCGGCGATCGTCGCCGGGCTGATGCGCAGGAAGCGTGCGCTCCGGCTCGGCGGCCTCGGTGTCCTGATGCTCGCGGTGGGCAAGGTCTTCCTCGTGGATCTCGCGAACCTCGAGTCGATCTGGCGCGTGGGCTCGTTCCTCGCCGTCGGCCTCTTGCTGCTGGCGGGCGCGTTCGCCTACCAGCGGGTTCGCGTACCGTCGCTGCATGAGCGTCACGAGGCTGGCTGAGCTGATCGAACGCCGGCGCCCGTGTGTCGTCCTCACGGGCGCCGGCATCAGCACCGAGTCGGGGATCCCTGACTTCCGGTCGCCGGAAGGCCTCTGGGCGAGGTACGACCCGGCCCAGGTCGCGCACATCGACGCGTTCCGCCGCGACCCGGTCCGGGTCTGGGAGTTCTACGCGCTCCGGCTCGACGCGCTTGCGGGGGCGGAGCCGAACGACGGCCACCGCGCCCTCGTCGCGCTCGAGAAGCGCGGCTGGGTCCGGGCCGTGGTGACGCAGAACGTCGACGGCCTGCACCGGCGCGCCGGCTCCCGCGAGGTCGTCGAGGTGCACGGCTCGCTGCGGGAGGCCGAGTGCATCCGGTGCGGAGCGCGCGCGCCGATGGAGGACGCCGTGGCGTCGCTGCCGCTCCCGCCGTGCCCCGAGTGTGGGGAGGTGCTGAAGCCCGGCGTCGTGATGTTCGGCGAGCTCCTGCCCGCGGCGGCGATCGAGCGCGCCCAGGCGCTCG
Source organism: Gaiellaceae bacterium (assembly GCA_036526375.1). GTDB lineage: Bacteria > Actinomycetota > Thermoleophilia > Gaiellales > Gaiellaceae > Palsa-739. The sequence goes on from DATCYP010000052.1 coordinate 3,389, forward strand.
CGGCCGAGGCGGGGCTCCTCCTCGTCGTCGGCTCGGCGCTCGAGGTGCATCCCGTTGCGGCTCTTCCCGGTGTGACGCTCGGGGCGGGCGGCGCGCTCGCGATCGTCAACCGCGGCGCCACGTCCTGGGACTCGCGCGCGGAGGTCGTGCTCGACGCCGGCGCCGGCCGGACGTTGCGCGCACTGGAGTCCGCGCTCGGTATCGTCGAAGCTGATCCAGCGAGGAGGAGCGATGGCTGAACGGAAACAGGATCTGCTGGGCCGGCTCGCCGACCTGAGCGAGGAGGCCGTCCAGCGGCTCGCCGAGGCGCCGGGCGCCGACCGTGTCCTCCAGGCGCTGAAGGGGCTCGCCGACCGGGTGGACGACCTGCAGCGCCGGACGCGCGGCTTCGAGGAGCTCGAGCGGCGGCTGGCGACCCTCGAGAAGCGGGTCGACGCACTCACGAAGCCGAAGCCGTCAGGCGCCCGCGTTCGCACGCCCAAGGCCGGCTCGACGCCGAAGAAGCCCTGACCGCTCGACGGCGACGGCTCCCGCCGCGGCGGCCGTCGCGAGGAGCAGCCCGCCGGCGACGTCCGTCGGTGTGTGGAAGCCCGCGAGCTCGAGCAGGACGACGACGGCGGCGAGCCAGATCGCGAGCGGGACGCGGAGCCGCGGCCAGGCTGCGGCCAGCGCGGCCGCGACGAGCGCGCACCTGAGCGCGTGACCGCTCGGCCACGACATGTCGAGCCCGGTGAGGTGCAGGCCGTTCCGGTGGAGCGCCGGCCGCGTGAGCACGTGGCGGAACATGATCTCCACCACGACCGCGAGCACCCACGCGGCGGTCCAGCAGAGCGCCGCCTCGGCTCGCCCGCGCTTCCGAAGCCGCCACGCTGCGACGACGACGAGCAGGAACGACAGGACGACCTGCCCCGGCAGCGTCACGATCTGGGCCACACCGACGCCGACCGGATGGAACGGTGCGTGGAGCAGGGGCACGAGCGACTCGAGGAACGTCGGCGGCGGAACCGGATGCCCCGCGAGCGGCATGGCGTGCTCGGCGGCCCAACTGTCGAGGCGCGTCGTCGCGCCCGAGCCGACGAGACCGGCCAGCGCGGCGAATGCAGCGGCCGCGGCTACCGCGCTCCTACGCAGGGGCGGGCACCCGCAGCCGCAGCGCCGACGGGACGATCTCGAAGCGTGCGGGGGTCGTCCCGATCGGCTCGCCGTCGACCTCGAGCGGCAGCTGCTCGGCGGCATCGATCGAGACGCGCGAGGACCGCAGGAGCTCGACCTTCGAGTGCGAGAGATAGCGGCCGCTGTACAGCTTCGGCGCGGTCGTGACGAAGTCGAGCTTCGAGACGTCGCCGATCAGCACGACGTCGAAGGCGCCGTCGTCCTGCCGGGCGTCGGGCGCGAGCTTCATCCCCCCGCCGTGGAAGCGGCCGTTCGCGACGATCACGTCGTGCATGGCGCCCTCCCGCCGGAGGCCGTCGTCGAGCTCGACGACGACGTGCGTGTTCTGCCACGCCAGGAACTCGCGCGTGAGTGCGTAGAAGAACGTCGACCGGCCACCGAACCTCTTCGTCATCGCGTTCGCACGCCTCGCCACGGCGCCGCTCATTCCGGCCGAGCCGACATTGGCGAAGAACCGGCTCGTGCCGTCCTCGAGCTCGACGCGTCCGAGGTCGATCCTCCGCACCGCGCCGGCGAGCGCGACGCGGACTGCGTCGTCGAAGCGACCCGGGACACCGTGCGTGCGGCCGAAGTCCTGACCCGTGCCGCACGGCAGGACGGCGATCTCCGCATCCGTCCCGGCGGCCCCGTTCACGACCTCGTTCACCGTGCCGTCGCCGCCGATCACCACGAGCAGCGAGTCACCCGGTTCGCCTGCCGCCTGCGCGAGATGTCCCGGGAACTCCGAGAGCACCTCGTCGCCGCGCAGGCCGAGGTTGGCCGCCCGCTGCCTCAGCTCCGGCCAGCGCTTCCCGGTCGCGCCGTTGCCGGCGGCCGGGTTGACGAGGAAGAGGATTCCGCTAATCGGAGGTGACGGTCATCAGCGCGACCCGCGTCATCCGGTCGACCGCGGCGCGCAGCTCTTCGTCCGTGATCCGCGTGAAGACGCCCTCGACGACGATGTCCGACACGGTGAGGAGGCAGCCGCCCTGGACTCCCTGCACCCTGGCGATCCCGCCGATCGCCGCGACGGTGAACAGCGCCGCCGCCTCCATCTCGACCGCGAGGACGCCCCGGCTCGACCACCGCTCGTACTGGCCTTCGTTCGGGTTGTAGAAGACGTCGCTGGTGACGATCGGGCCGACGTGCATCGGCTGCCCCAGCTCCTTCGCGGCGTGGACCGCGCCGTGGATCAGCTCCCACGAGGCCGTCGGGCAATGCGGCTCCTCGTCGACGAGATGCCTCGCCGTCGCGTCGGCCGGGATCGCGGACAGGGCCACGACGAGGTCGCCGAGCGCGTGGTGCGGCTGGAGGCCCCCGCAGGTGCCGACGCGCATCAGCCGCTTGCAGCCGAGCTGGATCAGCTCCTCGAAGACGATCGTCGCGCCCGGGCAGCCCATCCCGGTGCCCTGCACGGACACGCGCTTCCCTTCCCACGTGCCCGTGTAGCCGAGCAGCCCGCGCTCCTCGTTCACCTGCGTGACGTCGTCGAAGTACGTCTCGGCGATGTACTTCGCGCGCAGCGGGTCGCCGGGGAGGAGGACCGCGTCCGCGTAGTCGCCAGGATCGGCTCGGAGGTGGATCGGCACGGCGCGACTTTAACGGTGCTGGAAGCGGCGCCGGCAAGGCCGGCGATGCCCGGCGGTAGACCTCCGGGCCCACGGCGCCCGGTGGGTGATGATTCCGGCCGTGTCCGACACCGTGTCGCCGACGCTCGACCAGGTGCTCGCCTTCTGCGCCGAGGAGCCGGTCGAGCGCGTGTTCCTCGAGGACATCGCCCGGCGTGGCCTCGGGCGGTTCTCCGCGCTGGCCGGGCCGGGAGGGCGGATCGAGGCGCTCTGCCACGTGGGGGCCAACATCGTCCCGTCCGGCAGCGGCTGCGTCGCGTTCGCCGAGGCGGCGGCTCGCAGCGGCGCGCGGATGGTGATCGGCGAGGAGCGGGCCGTGAGCGAGCTCTGGGACGCGGCGCGGCGGCGGATGCCGCGGCCGCGCGACGATCGCCCCGGGCAGCCGGTCTACGCGCTGCGCGAGCCGCCGGAGCCGGGCGAGACGGGGCTCCGCCCGGCGCGTCTCTTCGACCTCGACCTGCTGGTGCCCGCCTGTGCCGAGGCGCACCGGGAGGAGATCGGGGTCGATCCGCTCAAGCGCGACGCCGAGGGGTTCCGCTGGAGGACGCGCCAGCAGATCGACGAGGGACGCTCGTGGATCTGGCTCGAGGGCGGCGTGATCCGGTTCAAGGCGGAGGCGTCGGCCTGGACGCCGGCGGCGGTGCAGCTGCAGCAGGTGTGGGTCGATCCCGAGGCGCGCCGCCACGGCTACGCGCGGCGCGCTCTCTCGGACCTCTGCCGGCTTCTGCTCGAGCACGTGCCAGCCGTCTGCCTCTTCGTGCGGCCCGAGAACGAGCCCGCGCTGCGCCTCTACGACTCGATCGGCATGACGCGCGAGCTCACCTACCGCTCCCTCGTCTTCTGATTCGCTGCGGCACAATCGGCGCATGGAGGAGCTGCGCGACCGTGTCGAGCGCTTCGTCCGCGAGCACGACCTGATCCCGGCGGGCGGCGAGGTCACGTGCCTCGTCTCGGGGGGCGCCGACTCGACCTGCCTCCGGCATCTGCTCGGCGGCCTGGGCTACCGCGTCTCGGCGCTGCACGTGAACCACAAGCTGCGCGGCGCCGCCTCCGACGAGGACGCCCGCTTCTGCGCCGAGGCGCTCGGCGCGGAGGTCGTGGAGCTCGACGGCCGCGGTCTGTCGGAGGCCGGCCTGCGCGAGCAGCGGCGCTCGCTCGCCCGCGACCGCCTGCGCGCGACCGGACACACCGCGTCCGATCAGGTGGAGACGATCCTCTACCGGCTCGCGTCCCGCGGCGCGGCCACCGGCATCCCACCGCGGAGCGACGACGGGATCGTGCACCCGCTCCTGCCCGTCTGGCGCGAGGAGACGGCGGCGTACTGCCGCGACGCCGGGCTCGACTTCCGCATCGACCCATCGAACGCCGAGACGAAGCGCGGCCTGATCCGCGACGAGATCCTGCCGCTGCTGCGCCGCCTCCACCCGGCCGCGGACGAGAACCTCCTGCGCGCGCTCGACACCCGCGCCACGCTGCCGCCCGCGCTCGCGGAGCTGCTCGCGGCGCCCGTCGGCTCGAAGCGTGTCGACCTCGGCGGCGGGGTCCAGGCGGTGCGCGAGCACGAGCGGCTCTGGCTCGAGCGCGGGCCGGTCGACCTCGCCGGCGAGATCCGCTGGGGCGGGTGGACTATCCGCTCGGAGCTCCAAGGGCTTAGAGTGCGTGGATGGAAGCCCGGCGACCGGCTGGCGGGTAGGAGGCGCAAGATCCAGGACGTGTTCGTCGACGCGAAGGTGCCGCGCTCCGAGCGGGAGGCGTGGCCGCTCGTCGTGCGCGGGGACGAGGTCGTCGCGGTGCCCGGGATCGTGGAGCATCCGCAGGTGTACGTGCGTAGGCTCGACGGAGCACGTGACCCGGAGCCGCCGGCTTTGCCGGCGGCGGAGGAATAGACAGCTGTCCGCGACCGAGCTCGAACGGGCGGTGACGGAGGTCCTGATCGAGGAGGACGACCTCCAGCGCCGCATCGCAGAGCTCGGCACCGAGATCTCCGGCGACTACGAGGGCCGCGACCTGCTCCTCATCGGCGTCCTCAAGGGTGCCGTGTTCGTCCTCGCCGACCTGATGCGGCACCTGACCGTGCCGTGCGAGATCGACTTCATGGCGATTTCGAGCTACGGCGCGTCGACCGACTCGTCGGGCGTCGTACGGATCCTCAAGGACCTCGACATCAACATCGAGGGCAGGCACGTCCTCGTGGTCGAGGACATCATCGACTCGGGCCTGACGCTCTCGTATCTGATGCGGAACCTGGAGGCGCGCGGCCCCGCCAGCCTCGAGGTCTGCGCCCTCCTGACGAAGCCCGAGCGCCGCGAGATCGACGTGCCGGTGCGCTACACGGGCTTCGAGATCCCGAATCGCTTCGTGGTCGGCTACGGCCTCGACTTCGCCGAGCGCTACCGGAATCTCCCGTACGTCGGCGTTCTCGACGAGTCGCTCGTGCTCGAAGGCGCGTAGCCGGGGGCCTCGCGGCGCCGTTACAGAAGCATGCCGCTGGTACCCTCCGCCGGGAGATCTCGTGAATCGCTTCTTCCGTAGCGCGCTCTTCCCGCTCGTCATCATCGCGGCGCTCGTCTGGCTCGCGCTCCAGACGCTGGGCCACCACGGCAAGCCGGCGGCCGCAATTCAGACGTCGCAGTTCATCCAGGCGATCAAGGACCCGACTGCGACCGTCCAGAACGTCGTCATCGACCCGAACAAGCAGTCGATGAGCGCCACGGTCACCGACAACACACTCCAGCCGCCGCTCAACAACCAGAACGTGACGATCCACTACGCGTCGCCGCAGTCGGAGAACACGATCGAGCGGGCGATGCTGGAGAACGACGTCACCTTCAACTCGAAGGGCATCGGCTCGTCGCCCTGGTGGTCGATCCTCAGCAGCCTCCTTCCGTTCGTCCTCCTGTTCGGGTTCTGGATCTTCCTCATGAACCAGGTGCAGGGCGGCGGCTCGAAGGTCATGAGCTTCGGCAAGTCGCGCGCGAAACGGATGACGCCCGACGCTCCGAAGATCGGCTTCAAGGACGTGGCCGGCGTGGACGAGGCGGTCGAGGAGCTGCAGGAGATCAAGGAGTTCCTCGAGAACCCGAAGAAGTTCCAGGCGCTCGGCGCGCGGATCCCGAAGGGCGTCCTGCTCTACGGGCCTCCCGGCACCGGTAAGACGCTGCTGGCGCGCGCGGTCGCGGGCGAGGCGGGCGTGCCGTTCTTCTCGATCTCGGGGTCGGACTTCGTCGAGATGTTCGTCGGCGTCGGCGCATCGCGCGTGCGCGACCTGTTCGAGCAGGCGAAGCAGGCGTCCCCGTGCATCGTCTTCATGGACGAGATCGACGCCGTCGGCCGCCATCGTGGCGCCGGCCTCGGCGGCGGCCACGACGAGCGCGAGCAGACGCTGAACCAGCTGCTCGTCGAGATGGACGGCTTCGAGATGAAGGACAACATCATCCTGATCGCCGCGACGAACCGGCCCGACATTCTCGACCCGGCGCTCCTGCGCCCCGGCCGCTTCGACCGGCAGATCGTCGTCGACCGGCCCGACCGCATCGGCCGCCGCAAGATCCTCGAGGTGCACACGAAGGGCAAGCCGCTGGCGCCCGAGATCGACCTCGACACGCTCGCCTCGGGCACGCCCGGCTTCACGGGGGCCGATCTCTCGAACCTCGTCAACGAGGCCGCGCTCCTCGCGGCGCGCCGCGGCAAGAAGATCATCGAGCAGGACGAGCTGGAGGAGGGGATCATGCGCGTCGTCGCCGGCCCGGAGAAGAAGGCACGCCTCCTGTCGGAGCACGAGCGCAAGATCACCGCCTACCACGAGATGGGCCACGCGCTCGTCGGCCACTTCCTCGAGCACACCGACCCGGTGCACAAGATCACGATCGTCTCCCGCGGCCAGGCGCTCGGCCTCACGATCTCGCTGCCGACCGAGGACAAGTACCTCACGACGCGCACCGCGCTCATGCACCAGATGGGCATGACGCTCGGCGGCCGCGCGGCGGAGGAGATCGTCTTCCACGAGGTCACGACCGGCGCCGCGAACGACCTCGAGCGCGTCACGCAGACCGCCAAGCAGATGATCATGCGCTTCGGCATGAGCGAGAAGCTCGGCCCGCGCGTGCTCGGGCGCGGGCACGACCAGCCGTTCCTCGGCCGGGACTACGGCGCCGAGGCCGACTACTCCGAGGAGATCGCCCGCGAGATCGACGACGAGATCCGGCGCGTGATCGAGGAGGCCCACGAGCTCGCGCTCGCCGTGCTCCGCGAGCACATGGACGAGCTGCACAAGATCTCGGCGATCCTCATCGAGCGCGAGACCATCGACAAGGATCAGTACGAGCGCCTGCTCGCCGGCGAGGACGAGTCGACGGTCTTCCCGGACGAGTCGACCTCGGAGCCGTCGCAGCCGGAGCCGACGCCTGAGCCCAAGCGCGAGCGCCCGCGCCCGCGGCCGTTCCCGCTCCCGGGCTCGGCCATGCAGGGTCCCGATCCCGCGAAGAGCTAGCGCCGGCCGGACACAGGCATTCCCTGGGCGAGGCGACGGCCCCTCGACCGGGTGAGGCGCCTCTAATCGCCCGCGCAGCTGTTGCCGATGTTGCTTACGGCGGGTCTGCGGCCGAGAGGAGAGGAAGGCGAGGAATGAGAGTTCGCATCTTGCTGGTTCTGTCTGTGGTGCTCGCGTTGTCGATCGGTGTGGCGACGCCGTCCGCCTCGGCGAAATCGAGCGCCAGTCAGCAGCTGTGCACGAGCTTCGGCGGCACCTATTCGACCAAGGAGAGATCGAGCTTCTTCCGTCCGTTCACCAAGAAGCAGAAGGTGCTCTGGACGTGCAACAGCTACAGCGGCGGCTCGGCCGCGACCCAGGCACTCGTCCAGTCGTGCTCGAACGACGGCGGCCACGCGGCGAGCACGCTCGACGGGCCGCCCGGTCTCGCCACCTGCTGGAAGACCGCAGCCGTCTAGGACTCAGCCGAGTGCGAGTGGCTCCTGAGCGGCGGCCGCCTCCGGGCCGGCGTTGAACAGCTTCCAGTGCCCCTCCGAGACGACCTCGACGGCGCCGTCGATCACCGTGAACGCGGTCTCGTCGTCGATGGCATACGCAGGATTCGGGATGCTCGCCGCCCATTGCTCCGCCTCGGCCATGGACTTGCCCGGCATGCCGTCCTTCGCCAGGTGCGGACAGATGGAGAAGTCGACGAAGCCCAGGGTGCTGTCGTCACCGGTCGGCGGTCTCCACTGGACGAAGTCCTCCCCGATTCTCGGGGTCATCACCATGCTCCCCGCGCTGAACCCGACGTAGACCGTCTCGCCCAGCGACGGCAGAAGATCGGCCAGCCCGGACTGCCGCATCCAGTGACAGAGATACAGGGCGTCGCCGCCGTTCACCAGCAGGACGTCCGTCTCGCGGACCCACGGGATCCACCGTTCTGCGTCGATGCTGGGTAGCGTCGTGAGCTCCAGAACGCCCAGGGACTTCCACCCCAGCTCGCACATGGGCTGATCGGAATTGCCGCTGATGAACCGCCATGGCCCGGCTGGACCGACCATGGGATGCCCGTAGGCGGCAGTGGGGATGCAGAGGGCGTCGGCCTCGGCGATCGGCTTGCCGAGGAGCTCGACCAGCGCGTCGCGGATGGTCGGGTTCTTGATGCCGGCGGAAGTGAGAAGAAGCTTCATGTGCCTCCCGGGGTCGTGCGCTCACGGATCGGTATGCCGTGGAGACCGGCAGACCCGCCCGGACTCATCGGCGGGCCCGAGGTCGCAGACTCGCACAGGGTCAGCGCAGCGTCGCCGGCGGTGCGTCGTAGAGGCGCCGGAGCGTCCGGCTGAGCGTCGCCTGGAGGGCCTTCGTCCGCGGATCGCCGGCGATGTTGTTCATCTCCCACGGATCGCGTCTCAGGTTGTAGAGCTCGCGCCAGCCGTTCCTGAACTCGACGTAGAGGTTCCGCCTCGTCTGGACGGCTTCGTACGGGGGCGGGCCTCCCTTGTGCAGCATGCTCTTCCCCAGGAACTCGACGAGGAAGGCGCGGCGCCACTGCGCCGGCAGGCCGTGGAGGAAGGGAACGAAACTGCGGCCGTCTTCCGGCAGCCCCGGCTTGATCCCGGCCAGGGCGCTGATCGTGGGAGCGATGTCCGTGTTGAGCACCGGCTGGTTGTTGCGCGCGGCCCCGGTCGTCCACGGAGTCCGGACGATCATCGGAACGTGGGTCGACTCCTGATACGGCCAGACCTTGCCGCCGAGACGGTGCTCGCCCCAGAGGAAGCCGTTGTCGCTCGTGTAGATGATCACCGTGCGGTTCAGCTCGTGGCGGGCCTTGAGCGCCTGCACGACGCTCCTGACGCTCCGGTCGAGCGCGAGCAGCGACTCCTCCTGGCGCCGGCGCACGTGGTTGATGTAGAGCTGTGCCGCCGCGCTGAGCAGATGCTTGTGCCAGAAGCGCCACGGCTCCTTGCCGATGTTCTTCTGGTTGAAGGCCGGTGAGTGGATCGGCGCGAGGTTCTCGAGCTTTCCCTGGTCGCGCTTGTCCGGGATCGCCGGGAGATGCGGGGCGACCGGCGCGAAGTAGAGGAAAAACGGATGGCGCGCACCGTGGATGAACTGGACGGCCTTCTGGGTGAGCACGGTCGTCGAGTAGTCCGACGGCTTGCTGCCGTAGTGCTCGAGGTGGCCGTTGTCGTTGATCGAGTAGTTGTAGTAGGCCTCCATCGGGATGCTGTCCATCACCTGCCAGTCGTCCCACCCCGGGGGGATCTTGTGGTGGCCCGCGACTCCCGTGTAGCCGTTGATGTACTTGCCGACCAGCGCCGTCTGATAGCCGGCCCGGTGCATCCACACCGGGAGGTCGTTCGACTCCTCCTTGAAGGCGGGATACGCGTGCGTCCCGAAGTTGGTCAGCACGCCGGTGTGGTGGGAGTACTGACCGGTGAGGATGCTCGCCCGCGACGGCCCGCACATCGAGGTCGTGACGTGGGCGTTGGTGAAGTTCACGCCGTGGTCGACGAGCAGGTTCTTGACGTTGTTCATGACCGTCGTCCCGTCCCAGCGCTCGTCGTCGCTCAGGATCAGGACGACGTTGAGCCGCTTGTCGGGAGGAGCGAGCTTCGTCTTCCCCGCGACGGGCAGCGCGGCGGAGGCGCCGGCGGCGCCGAGCATGAGCAGCAACGCTGCCACCGCCGAGATCCAGAGCCCACGACCCACTACCGGCCGCAAGCTACCGGTACTTGCTAAGCGCTGAATGAGGCTTCCGTAGGCGCGCCTATTCGACTCGCCGGCGGCAGTCACGGCGCCGGCGACGCCGACTGTCACGACCCTCTCGACCACGCATTACTCCTTACGTCTCGGCTGCGTACGCGCGTCCCGAGCACGGTGGCCGAGAAGGACTCCCGCAGAAGGTCACGCGCTCGAGCTTAGGAGAATTCTGCCGAGAATGAAACCGGGGTCGCGCGGGAGGGCTAGCGGTCGTCGTCGCCGATCGCGACGGACCTCACCGGCGACTCCTTCAGCCGGAGCATCGCCTCGATGTAGAGCTCGCGCACGACGTCCATGTTCGGCCGGGGGTCGTTGCGCCACGACGCAGGCAGCGAGCTCCGCAGTCGATCCCGCGCGGCGCGCTCGCGTGTCCAGTGGTCGAGAAGCCGGTCGTCGATCATCGCAGGCGGTATGTCGGCAGCGGGGGACGGGTGCTTTAGTTCCGGACGTGATTCCGATCGAGGAACGTCTCCCACGGCCGTCCGTGATGGGCGTCGTCAACGTCACTCCCGACTCGTTCTCGGACGGCGGCGTCCACCTCGATCCCGACGTGGCCGCCGCGGCGGCGCGCCGCATGGTCGAGGAGGGAGCGGCGGTGGTCGACGTCGGCGGCGAGTCGACGCGGCCCGGCTCCGACGGTGTCTCCGCCGAGGAGGAGCTGCGACGCGTGCTGCCCGTGCTCGACCGACTCGGCGGGGAGGTCCCGTTCTCGATCGACACGTCCAAGGCGGTCGTCGCGCGGGAGGCGCTCGAGCGCGGCGCGATCCTCGTCAACGACGTGACCGCCCTGCGCGGCGACCCCGAGCTCGCGGGCGTCGTCGCGGCTGCCGGCGCCTACCTCTGCCTCATGCACATGCAGGGGGAGCCGCGGACGATGCAGGCCGAGCCGCGGTACGCCGACGTCGCGGCCGAGGTCGGCTCCTTCCTCGAGGAGCGGCTCGCGTTCGCCGTCGCGCAGGGGATCCCCGAGGAGCGGATCTGCCTCGACCCCGGCATCGGCTTCGGCAAGACCGTGGCGCAGAACTTCGAGCTCGTCCGCCGGCTCGACGTCCTACTCGCGCTCGGGCGACCGGTGCTCGTCGGCTTCTCGCGCAAGAGCTCGTTGCGTCGGCTCACCGGCTCCGACGACCTGCTCGGGGCGAGCGTCGCGGCCGCGGTCGCCGCGTTCGAGCGCGGCGCGACGATCCTGCGCGTCCACGACGTCAAGCCGCACGTCGACGCGCTCGTCGTGGCCGGCGCGATCGCGTGATCACCGTCGAGATCCGCGACCTGCGCGTCTTCGGGCGGCACGGCGTGCACGAGGAGGAGCGGGCGCGCGGCCAGGACTTCCTCTTCGACGTGGAGCTCGAGGTCGGCGCGCGCGGCACGAGCGACCGGCTCGCGGACGCGGTCGACTACGTCGAGGTCGCCCGCGCCGTGCAGGAGGTCTCGGCTGCAGCCCGGTACGCGTTGCTCGAGGCGCTCGCGTCGGCGGTCGCCGACGAGCTGGAGCGACGGTTCTCGCCCGAGCGGCTCCGCGTGCGCGTGCGCAAGCCGGAGGTCCGGCCTGCGGGACTCGACGGTGCGGTCGGCGTCACCGTCACGAGACCGTGACCCGCGCGTACGTCGGTCTCGGCGCGAACCTCGGCGACCGCGAGCGCACGCTGCGCGCGGCCGTCGACGCTCTCGCAGCCGCGGACGGCGTCGAGGTCGTCGCCCTTTCGGCTCTGCGCGAGACGGAACCGGTCGGAGTCGGCGCGCAGCCGCGCTTCCTCAACGGCACCGTCGCGCTCGACACGACCCTTCCGGCGCGCCGGCTCCTCGACCTCCTCCTGGCGACCGAGCAGCGCTTCGGCCGCGTTCGCGTCCCAGGCGAGCACGGCCCGCGGACGCTCGACCTCGACCTTCTCCTCTACGGCGACGAGCGGATCGTCGAGCCCGGGCTCACGCTCCCGCACCCGCGCCTGCACGAGCGCCGCTTCGTCCTCGAGCCGCTCGCCGAGCTGGCTCCGGGTCTCGTCGTGCCGGGCCGCGGGGACGTGGAATCCCTATTGAGAGGGGTACACTGACGCGGTGTCCCACCTCGACGATCTCGACGAGTACGAGGCCGAGCTCGAGCTCGCGCTGAAGAAGGAGTACCAGGCCGTCTTTGCGCTCTTTCGCTTCTGCGTGCTCACGCAGGACGCGACCTATCTCTGCAACAGGCTGGACGTGCAGCAGGCGCCGCCGACCGCGGCCGGCGGGCTGCCGTTCTTCCAGCTCGAGCTCGAGGACGTCTGGGTCTGGGACAAGAACCGCCCGACGCGGATCATCCCGCGCGCCAAGGTCTTCACCTCGGGCGACGTCACGGTCGAGGAGCTGCGCGGCGAGGGCGACGAGCCGCAGCTGACGGCCGAGGCGCTCGCCGAGCGAATCGGCGAGCCGTTCCGCCTCGAAGACGAGTAACTTCCGGCCGCGATGCTGCTCGCGGTCGACGTCGGCAACACACAGACGGTCTTCGGCCTCTACGAAGGGCCGGAGCTCGGCGAGCGCTGGCGGATCGCCACCGAGGCCCAGCGGACGGGAGACGAGCTGGGCGCGCTGCTCGGCGACTTCCTCGACCCCGCTGCGATCGACGGGATCTGCCTCTCCTCGACCGTCCCGAGACTCGTGCCCGAGTACGAGCACCTCGCCGGGCGATGGGTGAAGGCGGAGCTGCTCGTGGTCGGCCCCGGCGTGCGCAGCGGGATCCCGATCGAGCACGACGCGCCGCGCGACGTGGGCCCCGACCGCATCGTTAACGCCGTCGCGGCGAAGGAGCTCTACGGCGCCCCGGCGATCGTCGCGGACTTTGGCACGTCCACCAACTTCGACGTGGTCTCACCCGCGGGGGCGTACGTCGGCGGCGTCCTGGCGCCCGGCATCGAGGTCTCGATGGACGCGCTCTTCGCGCGTGCGGCCCGGCTGGTGAAGGTCGACTACGCCGAGCCGCCCCAGGTGATCGGCAAGACGACCGCCGGCGCCCTGCAGTCGGGGCTCGTGTACGGCTTCGCCGGGCAGGTGGACGGCATCGTCCAGGCCATCCGCGGCGAGCTCGGCGTGGAGGCCCCGGTGATCGGCACCGGCGGCCTCGTCGACCTGATCGCCCCGCACTCCCGCACGATCGGCCACGTCGAGCCGTTCCTCACGCTCGAGGGCCTGCGCATCGTCTGGGAGCGGAATCAGGCGCCGTAGCCGCCGCGCCAGGGCCAGCCGAGCACGATGAGCCCGGCGACGATGCAGCAGCCGCCGACGACCGCCCAGAACGTGCTCCCCGTCATCGAGGAGCCCTGGATCAGCCTCAGGCCCTGGCCGAGCCAGACCGCTCCCGTGAGGACGAGCAGCGCTCCGAGGATGCGCCTCGCGACGACCAGCGTCTACCCGCCGCCGTAGACGGAGATCGGGAGACGGTCGAGCAGCACCTCTTCCTCGGCGGCGGGTAGCTCGGCCTCGAGCCGCGCGACGATCGGCGCCGCTCCCGGCGCGGCCGCGAACAGGCGGGTCACGGCCTCCTCGGTCGTCCCCAGCTGGACGAGCTCCTGCTTGAACGGCTTCGGGAAGCGGCCGTGGCCGAGGTACCAGCCGTAGAACTTCTTCAGGAAGCCGACCGCCCGCTGCTCGCCGAGCTCCCGCACGGCCTCGCGGATGAAGACGACGAGCTCCGCCGCGACCTCCTCCCGCGTCGGGCGGAACGACTCGCCTTCCGCGATCTCCCGCAGCGTCCAGGGGTTGCCCTGCGCGCCGCGCGCGACCATCACCGCAGCCGCTCCCGTCTGCTCGAGCACGGCGAGCGCCTTCTCGCGCGAGGTGACGTCGCCGGATGCGATCACGGGCACGCCGACGCGCTCGACGAGCTCCGCCGTGACCGAGTGGTCGGCCTCGCCGGTGTACATCTGCTGCGCTGAGCGGGGATGAAGCGTCAGCGCAGCCGCGCCGGCCTCCACGAGCTGCGGCCCGAGCTCGACGCACGCACGCGACCCGTTCGTCACGCCGCGCCGCATCTTCACCGTGACCGGAACCTCGACGGCGGCGGCCACGGCCTCCACGACGCGGCAGGCGAGCGACGGATCCTCCATCAGGTGGGCACCGGCGCCGGTCTTCGTCACCTTCCGCACCGGACAGCCGAAGTTCATGTCGACGATGTCCGCGCCGGCCGCCTCGACCATGCGCGCCGCGTCGGCCATCGCGGCCGGATCGGAGCCGAAGATCTGGATCGCGAGGGGGTGCTCGTCGGCCGCGACGCGCAGGTATCCGAACGTGCGCTCGTTCCGGTGCTCGATCCCGGCGGCGGAGACCATCTCCGAGCAGACGAGGCCGGCGCCGAACCGGCGTCCCTGTCGTCGAAAGGCCTGGATGCTGACTCCGGCCATGGGCGCGAGGACGATTCGCGTCGGTACCTCGACGCCGCCGATCGCCCACGATTGCTGGAGGTTTACGGGCATCGGGCGATGGTATCGGCGTCCTGTTGACGGGGGTCGATCGCGGGGGTACCATCCCCGACCGCCGACGGCCGGTTCGCCGCCGGCCGTTTCATGTTGCGGGGTACAGGAGGACACGGTGAAGGAAGTCATCCTCACACCGGACGGCTACAAGAAGCTCCAAGCGGAAATCGAGGAACTGTCGACCGTGCGGCGGCGCGAGGTCGCGGAGCGGATCCGGATCGCCCGCGAGTTCGGCGACATCGCGGAGAACGCGGAGTACGACTCGGCGAAGAACGATCAGGCCCATCTCGAGGCGCGCATCGCGACGCTCGAGGAGCGGCTCAAGAACGCACGCGTCGTCACGAAGAAGGAGATTCGCTCGGGCGAGGTATCGGTCGGCACGAAGGTGCGGCTCAAGGACATGGGCTCGAACAAGACGGTCGAGTACCACATCGTCGGCTCCGCCGAGGCGGACCCGGCCGAGCTGAAGCTCTCCAACGAGTCGCCGGTCGGCAAGGCGATCATGGGCCACAAGAAGGGCGACGTGGTCGAGGCGCCGACGCCGCGCGGGGCCAAGAAGTTCAAGATCATGGACGTCAAAGCCGCCTAGGGGCGCGTTCCTCCCCAGACTCGGCGCGTTCTTCCCCGCTCCGGGGCCGGCAAAGCCAGCACCTACGTTCCTGGTCGGCTCCGTCTAGCCTACGCCGATGTCCGCAGCGAAGCGCTTCCCCAACCGGGACGAGGTCGCTTCCGTCCGCGCCGAGGCCGAGCGGCTCGAGCCGGGCGAGACCGATGCCGGCGAGACGCGCCGCCTTGCCGGGCGCGTCATGGCCCGGCGGGACATGGGAAGGCTCGTCTTCCTCGACCTCGTCGACCGCTCCGGCCGCATCCAGCTGATCTGCGCCGCGGATCGCACCGGCGAGCTCGACCTCCACCTCGGCGACGTCGTGGGCGTCATCGGCTCGCCCGCCCGCTCCCGCCGCGGCGAGGCGTCGCTGCAGGTGAACGAGCTCGAGGTGCTCGCACGGATCCGCGCCCCGCTGCCCGACACGTTCCACGGGATCGAGGACGTCGAGCTGCGCTACCGCAAGCGGTACCTCGACCTGCTCATGAGCGAGGACTCGCGCCGCGAGGCGATCCTGCGGGCGCGGATGGTCTCCGCGATCCGCGCCTACCTCGACAGCGAGGGGTTCCTCGAGGTCGAGACGCCGATCCTGCAGCCGCGGTACGGCGGCGGCTTCGCGGAGCCGTTCGTCACGCGCTCCGAGCTGCTCGACGCCGAGCTCTACCTCCGCATCGCCGACGAGCTCTACCTCAAGCGGCTCATCGTCGGCGGGCTCGAGAAGGTGTACGAGCTCTCGAAGGACTTCCGCAACGAGAGCTACTCCTACAAGCACTCGCCGGAGTTCACGCAGGTCGAGTGGTACGAGGCGTACGCGGACTACAAGGACACGGCCGCGCGTCTCAAGGAGCTCGTCCGTCGAGCCGCTGAGGCGACGATCGGCGGCACGAAGACGACCTTCCGCGGCCATGACGTCGACCTCTCTCGGTGGCAGGAGGTGCGGTTCGTGGAGGCGCTCGACGCGCACGGCGTCTGGACGCGCGACGAGGCCGAGCTGCGCGCGAAGCTCACGGAGGCCGGGGTGGACATCTCGAG
>DATCYP010000053.1:0-7377 GCA_036526375.1 Gaiellaceae bacterium
GGCCTGCAGTTCGAACGGATCGACCAGGGCGTGGACTACGTCTCGAGCCGCCCGTATCAGGCGCTCGCGGCCGGCACCGTCGTCTACATCGACCCGAACTTCTGGCAGGGGACTCCGGCCGTCTACGAGAAGCTCGACACCCCCGTCACGGTCAACGGTCGCACCTACGACGAGATCTTCTACTCGGAGACGCAGGCACTCGTGCACCTGGGGCAGCGAGTCGTGCCGGGCCAGGCCGTGATCGGCCCGGGGGCCGCCGAGCTCGGGTTCGCGCAGGGGAACCTGCCCGCCGCGCACGCGGTCTACCACGAGGGCGACCAGACGACGGCCGGGCACGACTTCTTCAGCTACGTCTCCGCCGGCAGCCCCGGTCGCGGCTCCTCACCGACGCGGTTCTTCCTCGTCAGCAGCCCGGTCTCCGGTCTCCAGCAGACGGGCGGCACGGCCTTCACGTCCAACGTCGTCTACTTCACCCGTTAGAGGGTCATGGGCGTAGGCGAACGTTCCGATGCACGAGCCGTGACCCGGCGTATCCTCACGCTTCCGCGTCTCACGGCCGTCGTCGCCGGAGTCCTGCTCGTAAGCGCGACGATCAGCCTCGCGGCGGACAAGCCCGTCGCCCGGAAGCCCGCGACCCACGTGGCGAAGCGGCAGGTGCTGGTCGTCCCCGACGTTCGCGGCCAGGTGTTCGTGTTCGCGTCCGGGAATCTCGAGGACGGCGGGTTCGGCTGGAAGGTGAGGGGTTCCGTCCACGGCTTCCCCGCGAACGTCGTCGCGTCGCAGCAGCCGAAGCCCGGCACGCGCGTGATCGACAACGGCGCGCCGACGATCACGCTCCGGCTCTCGCCCGGGAACGCCCCGCAGCTCGGCCAGCCGCAGGATCGGTCGCCGTACGGAGCGAGCCTGATCCGGCGGGCCACGCGGCACACGCACTCGAGGTAGGCCGGATGGTGGGTGCGCGGATCAGCGCACGGCTCGGCCGGGAGGAGGGCCAGACATTGATCGAGATGATCACCACGATGGCGATGCTGAGCTTCGTGATGGCCGCCGTCGCGGCGCTCTTCGTCTCGGGCCTCCACGCGCAGACGGACATGAACCAGCGGTTCCAGGCGCAGCAGAACGCGCGCCTCGCGCTCACGTCCATGCGGAGCGACATTCGAAACTCGTGCGTGGCGCCTCAGGTGTACTCCACGCCGACATCCAGCACGCCTCTCGCGTCCGGCGTATACGGCGCCAAGGTCGTGCTCGCCTCCGCCTGCAGTGCGGGCGTCGCGACGAGCAACGTCACCTGGTGCGCCGACTCCGCGAGCGGCACGGCGCCCTTCGGGCTCTACCGGCAGACCGGAACGACCTGCGCCTACAGCACCGGCGTCAAGAAGGCCGACCAGCTGAAGGCGAACGCCGTCTTCGCGCTCTCGACCACGAGCGGCCAGCGCCCGATGCTGGCCGTGTCGTTCCCGGTCGACGCGAACCTCTCGACGACGAACGGCACCTACACCCTGAGCGACACGGTGATGGCGCGGAACTCGGCGGCGACCCCGTGATCGCGCGGCCACCCGTCCGGAGATTCGCCGACGAGCGCGGCCAGTCGCTCGTCCTGACGCTGCTCGTCCTCTTCGTGCTGGCGATCGTGCTCAGCACCCTGATCATCTTCACGAGCTCGAACCAGCGGAACTCCAACTACCAGAAGGCGAGGCAGACGGCGAGCACGCTCGCCGAGGCCGGCCTCAACAACGCGATCTCGGTGCTCGCCAACCCCGCGAACTCGGCCTACCTGGAACTCCCCGCCACCTCGACTCAACAGGCGGTGCTCCCCGACAACAACATCTACCCGGCCACGTCCAAGACGTATTCCGGCGGAACCGTCCAGTGGTGGGGCACGCTGGACACGACCTCGGAACTGTGGACGGTCTACGGAAAGGCAACCGTCGCGAACCCCACCGGGCCGGGTGCCGCGAACATCGTGAGAACTGTGTCGGCGACGATCCAGGTGAACCCGCCCGTGAAGTCGAACTACGACGTCGGCGTCTGGAACACCGTCTACTCGCCCGGCACCGGCCAGAGCTGCGACACGTCGATCGGGCAGGGCATCACCATGTCGGTCAAGGTCTACGTCGGTGGCAACCTCTGCATGGGGCAGAACGCCGTGATCACGCAACCGGTCTACGTCGGCGGGAACCTCACGTTCAACAACAAGCAGGGGCACATCGGCGCCAGCGGAGCCGGCAATACGATCAGCTCCGCCCACGTCGGCGGCTACTGCCAGGTGAGCAGCGGCGCCCAGGTCTTTCCGTGCAAGAGCGAGCCGGTGGGAGGCAACAATCCGAATACCAACATCTGGGTCACCGGCGCACCGACGGACCTGAGGGGGGCCGCCGCAGACTTCGCCGGCATCACCGCTCCGAAGGTCTGCTGGAGCGGATCCGCAGCCGAGGTCGCGTCGGGAGCGTGCACCAATACTCCGCCGGGCGGTTGGTACACGTTTGCGTCCCCGGGGCCCAACCATGCGTGCAACACGCAGAGCGGCGGGAGCGTTCCCGTCAGCACCGGGGCCTACCCCGCCTTCGACACCGGCGACGGCGTCATGAACCAGAGCCTCACCACGGTCTTCAACCTGACCCCCGCCGCGAGCTACTCCTGTTACACGTCGCAAGGGCAGCTCTCGTGGAACGCGGCGACACGGACCCTCACCGTCGTCGGCACCGTCTTCTTCGACGGCAGCATCACCATGACGACGTCGGGCAACCAGCCGATCACGTACACCGGCAGTGGTGCGTGCACGACCCTCGCCTCCTGCCAGTCCGTCATCTACGCCAGCGGGGACATCTCGATCAACAGCGAGATGCTTTGCGCGAAGGTCAACTCCCAGGGCAACAACTGTGATTGGAGCA
This sequence comes from Gaiellaceae bacterium, assembly GCA_036526375.1. GTDB lineage: Bacteria > Actinomycetota > Thermoleophilia > Gaiellales > Gaiellaceae > Palsa-739. Next base: position 2,892 of record DATCYP010000053.1, read on the forward strand.
CCCCACCCGCCAACGGCGGCTGGGATCCGAACAACAAGCTCCTCATCTTCGCCTCCAACGGGAATACCGGCATCACGGTCGGGCCATCGCAGACGTCGTTCCAGGGTGGCCTCTACGCGACCAACACCGTGGCCACCGGTCAGAGCGCCGTCACGGAAGGGCCGCTCGTGTCCGGCACGAAGACGGTCGTCCTCGGGCAGCAATTCGGCGGCACGTTCCCGGCGATCACGATCGCTCCGTTCTCGATCTCCCAGCCGCCCGGCGGATTCACCATCAATCCGCCGACGAACTTCAGCTACAGCGGCTGAGGCGCGGAACCGCGCTCAAGCAGCGCCTTCCGGGTGTCGATAACAGGAGAGATGGACTTCGTCCTGCCTCTCGTTTTCGTGCCCGGGCTCGCGCTCGGCAGCTTCCTCGGCGTGGTCGCCGCGCGCCTGCCGCTGCGGCGCTCGGTCGTCCATCCCGGCTCGGCGTGCATGAGCTGCGAGGCGCCGATCCGCTGGTACGACAACGTGCCGGTTCTCTCCTACGCGTTCCTGCGCGGCCGCTGCCGCCGCTGCGGCGTCCGCATCCCGCCGCGCGACCTCGCGATCGAGCTCGCGACCTCGCTGCTCCTCGTCGGCTGTGTGCTCGCCTTCGGCTTCACGCCGCGGACGGCCGCAGCCGCAATCGCCTGCGCCGCGTTCGTCGTCGTGACGGCGACGGACCTCGAGCGGCGCATCGTCCCGAACCGCGTCGTTCTGCCGGCCGCGGCCGCCGTGCTCGCCCTGCAGACTGTCGCGCATCCGTCGCCGGCCTGGGCGCTCGGCGCGGCCGGTGCGTCAGGGTTCCTCTTCGTCGCGGCGCTCGCGCGTCCCGGCGGGATGGGGATGGGAGACGTGAAGCTCGCCCTCCTGATCGGCGCGCTGCTCGGCCGGACGACGCCGGTCGCGATCCTGCTGGGCCTGTTCCTCGCCCTCGTGCCGAGCACGGTCCTGCTCGCCCGCCACGGCGCCGGAGCCCGGAAGCTCGGGATCCCGTTCGCGCCGTTCCTGGCGGCGGGCGCAGTGATCGCCCTGTTCGCCGGCGAGCCCATCCTCCACGCCTACCTCGGTGTCATGAAATGAGGCGCCTGCGGTGTCTGCTCAGCCTGCCGTGACGCGTGACGGGAGCCCGGCGCCGAAGGGCCCGACCGCTCCTGCGCCCATCTCGCAGCTGATGGGCGAGCTCGTCATCGACCTCCTCGAGACGACCGGCCTGATCCCCGAGGCGAAGTTCGAGGTGCTGCGCGAGCAGGCGAAGCACCTCCCGGTCGTGCAGGTGCTGATCGACGAGGGGCTCGCCTCGAGCGAGGCGATCGCCCGCATCGTCGCCGCGCAGCACGGTCTCCCGGTGATCGAGCTCGGCTCGGTCGGCATCGACCCGATCGCCGCGAGCTCGGTCCCGCTGCACGTGCTCGAGCAGGTCAACGCCGTCGCCTACGCGTTCGAGGACGACTCCCTGTGCGTCGCGATCGCCGACCCCCAGAACATCCACGGCATCGACTCGCTGCGCCTCGCGAGCAAGCACCCGATCATCCTGCGCGTCGCGGCGAGCGAGGACATCGCGAACGAGCTCGGACGGCTCGCGCGGACGGCGGAAGCCTTCGGCGCGCGCTCCGGCATGAGCGAGATCGCGGAGCTCGAGGTGGTCGACGAGGAGGAGCTGGACGACCTCGAGGTCGACGACGGAATCTCCGACGCGCCGCTAGTCCGGCTCGTCAACTCGATCATCTTCGAAGCCGCCGAGGACGGCGCGAGCGACGTCCACTTCGAGCCGCAGGCCGACGCCCTCGTCGTGCGCTTCCGCATCGACGGCGTGCTCCACGAGACGCAGCGCATCCCGAGGCGGAGCGCGATCGGCGTGACGACGCGCCTGAAAGTGCTCGCCAAGCTCGACATCGCCGAGCGCCGCAAGCCGCAGGACGGGCGCATCTCGCTGTCCGCGTCGGCCGCCGGCCGGATGCTCGACGTCCGCGTCGCGACCCTGCCGACGGTCGAGGGCGAGTCGGTCGTCATGCGTCTGCTCGACAAGTCGAAGAAGCCGCCCACCATGGAGGAGGTCGGCCTCGGCACGGCGATGCAGGAGCGGCTCGGGGGACTGATCCACCGGCCGACCGGCGCGCTGCTCGTCACCGGCCCGACGGGCTCGGGCAAGTCGACCACCCTGTTCGCGGCGATGACCGAGATCAACCGCCCGGAGATCAACGTGATCACGGTCGAGGATCCGGTCGAGTACCGGCTCGCCGGCCTGAACCAGGTGCAGATCAACCCGCGCGCCGGGCTGACGTTCGCGACGGCGCTGCGGTCGATCCTACGCTCGGATCCCGACGTCGTGATGGTCGGCGAGATCCGCGACGTCGAGACCGCGAAGATCTCGATCGAGGCCGCCCTGACGGGCCACTTCGTCCTCTCGACGCTGCACACGAACGACGCGCCGAGCGCGCTGACGCGCCTGAACGAGATGGGCGTCGAGCCGTTCCTGACCGGCGCGGCCGTCACCGGCGTGCTGGCGCAGCGCCTCGCGCGGCGGCTCTGCGAGCACTGCAAGGAGCTCTACACGCCGAGCAAGGAGGAGCTCTTCTCCGCCCGCATCCCCGAGGAGCTTCGCCACGGCAAGATGGAGCTCTTCCGGCGCAACGGCTGCGTCCGCTGCCGGCAGACCGGCTACAGCGGCCGGATCGGCGTCTTCCAGCTCCTCTCGATGAACGAGGAGCTGTCGGCGCTCGCCGCGCGGAAGGCGAGCCACGAGGAGCTCGAGCGCGCGGCGATGGGCGGCGGGATGACGACGCTCTGGGAGGACGGGATCGAGAAGGTCGTCGCCGGGCTCACCTCGCTCGAAGAGCTCGCCCGCGTCACCTCGCTCTAGTACCCGGCCGCGGCCGCAGCCCGGCCCCGCGATCATTCGCGTGTGCCCGCGGACGTGGAGGCCGGCTGGAAGGAGGTGCGCGCGCGGCGACTCGCGCGCTCGTCGCTGAGCGAGCGGGCGAGCGCCGACCGGCTCGTCGAGGTCGTCGGCGCCCTGTGCGGCGTGCACGCGCAGGTGCAGGCGTCGGCCGAGCTCCAGCTGGCCGCCCGGGTCGAGCGGATCGCGCAGGCCGACGTGCGAACCGCGTTGTGGGAGGAGCGGACGCTCGTCAAGGCCTGGACGGTGCGCGGGACCCTGCACCTCCATCCGGCGGACGAGCTGCCGCTCTGGCACGCGGCGCGGCGCGCCGTCGGAGGCCCGGCGGCCACGGAACTCCCGAAGTGGCGCGATCCCGCCGGCGTGCTCCACCCGGCGCTCGGCGCCGACGAGGTCGCGGCCGTCCGCGCCGCGGTCTGGGAGGTGCTGGAGGGGCGCTGCCTTCTGCGCGAGGAGCTCGCGAACCAGGTCGTGAGCCGCGTGGGCCCCGCGCCGCGAGAGCGACTGCGCTCGGGCTTCGCCTTCTTCCTCGGCGAGCTGTGCCAAGGGCCTCCGCAGGGCTCGCGCATCACGCTCGCTCGCCCCGACCAGTGGATCGGCGCCTGGCGGGAGGTCACGGACGAGCGCGAGGCGCTGCGGGAGGTCTGCCGCCGCTTCCTCCGGACGTACGGGCCGGCGCGCCCCGCCGACTTCTCCGAGTGGTTCGGCACGGCCTCGTTCAGGGTCGCCGAGACGCGGGCGCTGTTCGACGAGCTCGCCGCCGACCTCGAGGAGATCGACGTCGCCGGGCGTCGCTGCTTCGTTCCCGCCGGCGACCGCTCGTTCCCCGCACCGAGCCGGCAGGTGCGGCTCCTGCCGGAGTACGACGTCTACGTGATGGGGTTCCGCGAGCGGGACGAGCTCGTGCCGGAGCCGGTGCGGGAGCTGATCGCAGGCCACGGCCGCGGCCGGTACGAGGGGCCGGCCGGCGTGCGCCTCGTGCTCGTCGACGGCACCGCGGCCGGACTCTGGGAGCGCCGCAGGCGCGGCAAGCGGGTCGAGCTCGAGGTCCGGCTCACGCGGCGACTCGGGAAGGCTCGCCGGGCGGAGCTCGAACGCGAAGCGGAGCGCGTCGGCGCCTTTCTCGGGCTCGAGCCGGTGCTGAACGTCGACCCGAGCTGAGCCGCTCGGGAACCGCGACGGCTACTTGTTGCCGAAGCGGTTGCGCACGCCGAACTTCGTCGGGCGGCTGGCTGCGGCGAGATCCTCGAGCGAGGTGGGAGGCGGCGTGAAGCCGCCTGCGGGCGCCGACTCGGCCGGTTCCGGCTCTGGTTCCGGCTCCGGCTCCGCCTCGGCCTCCGGCCCGGCGGGAGCGTCCGGCTCCGGCTCGGGGTCTGGGGCCTGGGGCTGGGGCTGTGCCTCGACCGCTCCGGTGTTCGCCGCGGCGAGCAGCTGCTCGGCCTCGCGGTGCGCCGTCTCGGCGATGTCGCGCGCCTCGACGCCCGCTTTCGCCAGCAGCTCGTCGGCGGCGGCGCGGGCGGTCTCGGCGGTCTGCGCGGCTTCCGCACTCGCCCGCGAGAGCAGC
>DATCYP010000054.1:0-26737 GCA_036526375.1 Gaiellaceae bacterium
GACTACTTCCTGGCGCGGCCGCTGCCGATGTGGGGCGGCGATCTCACGGGCATCGATTTCGACAACATCTACTACTACATCAGGCCGACCGAGAAGCAGGCCTCGTCGTGGGAGGACTTGCCGGCCGAGATCAAGGACACGTGGGACAAGCTCGGCATCCCGGAGGCGGAGAAGAAGTACCTGGCCGGTGTCGGCGCGCAGTACGAGTCGGAGGTCGTCTACCACAAGCTGCAGGAGGACCTGACGGCGAAGGGCGTGGTCTTCCTCGACACGGACACGGCGCTGCGCGAGCACGAGGAGCTGTTCAAGCAGTACTTCGGGACGATCATCCCGCAGAACGACAACAAGTTCGCGGCGCTGAACTCGGCGGTCTGGTCGGGAGGCTCGTTCATCTACGTGCCGCCGGGGGTGCAGATCGAGATGCCGCTGCAGGCCTACTTCCGGATCAACGCCGAGAACATGGGTCAGTTCGAGCGGACGCTGATCCTGGTCGACGAGGGCGCCTACGTGCACTACGTCGAGGGTTGCACGGCGCCGATCTACTCGACCGACTCGCTCCACTCGGCGGTCGTCGAGATCGTGGTCAAGAAGGGCGGACGCTGCCGCTACACGACGATCCAGAACTGGTCGAACAATGTCTACAACCTGGTCACGAAGCGCGCCGTCGCCTACGAGGACGCGACGATGGAGTGGGTCGACGGGAACCTCGGCTCGAAGCTGACGATGAAGTACCCGGCGATCTGGCTGATGGGCGAGCGCGCGCACGGCGAGGTGCTCTCGATCGCGTTCGCCGGCTCCGGCCAGCATCAGGACGCGGGCGGCAAGGCGGTTCATGTCGCGCCGAACACGACGTCGGTGATCACGTCCAAGTCGATTTCGAAGAACGGCGGCCGCGCCGGCTACCGCGGGCTGCTCGAGGTGTCGAAGAACGCGCTCGCGTCGAAGTCGAAGGTGGTCTGCGACGCGCTGATCCTCGACGAGCAGTCGCGTTCCGACACGTACCCGTACATCAAGATCGACGCCGACGACGTCGACATCGGCCACGAGGCCACCGTCTCGAAGATCGGCGAGGAGCAGCTCTTCTATCTCATGTCGCGCGGCCTCACCGAGGCCGAGGCGAGCGCGATGATCGTCAGCGGCTTCGTCGAGCCGATCACCAAGGAGCTGCCGCTCGAGTACGCCGTCGAGATGAACCGCCTGATCCAGCTCCAGATGGAAGGATCGGTCGGCTGAGTTGATCGTCGAGCGGACGGACTTCATCTCCGTCCCGGTCACCGACATGGAGCGGGCGAAGCGCTTCTACGGCGAGACGCTCGGCCTGCCGGAGGTCGAGCACCCGGAGCAGGGCTTCCCCGAGTACCAGCTCGGCGAGAACGTCAGCCTCTACCTGCTCCAGATGGAGAACATCGGACAGAAGTTCGAGGGGCCGCACACGGGCTCGATCGCCCTGCGCGTGCCGGACGTCGCGGAGGCGCAGAAGGAGCTCGAGGCGAAGGGCGTCGTGTTCGACTTCGAGGACTCGCCGTTCGACACCGGCGTCTGCCACATGGCGATCTTCAAGGACCCGGACGGGAACCAGCTCATGCTGCACCGGAGGTACGCGCCGCATGAGTCGTAGCGACGCGCTCTCCGCGTACGAGAAGCTGCCGCTCCCGGACACGACCGAGGAGCACTGGCGCTTCACGGATCTGCGCGGCTTCGACCCCGACGCGTTCGAAGGGGCCGCGTCGGCGGAGATCGAGACGATGCTCGACCTCGACGTCGCCGGCTACGCGACCGTCACGGCCGACGGCATCGACATCGAGAAGGCGCCCGACGGGATCACCTTCGCGCCGCTGCCCGAGGAGCACGAGCGCCTCTACTCGCTCGTCGGCTGGGACGAGAAGTTCGCGGCCCACAACGCCGCGCTCTGGCGGCACGGGCTGCTCGTCGTCGTCCCGAAGGGCGTCGAGCTCGAGAAGCCGCTCTACGTCCGCATCTCCGCCACCGGGCAGACGTTCTGGCGCCTCGTCGTCGTAGCCGAGGAGGGTGCACGGGCCTCGCTGATCGAGGAGTACGCGTCGCCGACGGCCGACACCGAGGCGTACTCGAACGCCGTCACGGAGCTCTTCGTCGAGCCGGCCGCGAAGCTCGAGTACGTCTCCCTGCAGAACCTCTCGCGCGAGACGTGGCACTTCGCCTCGCACCACGCGCGCGTCGAGCGCGACGCCGAGCTCGACTGGGTCGCCGGCGGCTTCGGCTCGAAGAAAGGCAAGACGCGGATCCAGAACGACCTCTCGGGGCGCGGCGCGACGTCTCGCGTGACCGGCGCGTACTTCGCCGACGGCACGCAGCACCTCGACTACGACACGTTCCAGGAGCACATTGCGCCCGACTGCGAGAGCGACTTCGCCTTCAAGGGCGCGCTGCGCGACGAGGCGACCGCGGTATGGCGCGGGATGATCCGCGTCGAGAAGGACGCGCAGAAGACGAACGCGTACCAGGAGTGCCGCAACCTCATGCTCAGCCCGAGCACGCACGCCGTGCCGATCCCGGGCCTCGAGATCCTGGCGAACGACGTCCGCTGCACCCACGGTGCCACGGTCGGCCGCGTCAACCGCGAAGACCTCTTCTATCTGCAGAGCCGCGGCCTTAAGCGCCCGGAGGCGGAGCGCCTGATCGTGCGCGGCTTCTTCCAGGACGTGCTCGACCGGATCGAGCTCGAGCCCGTGCGCGAGGCCGTCACCGCGGCGCTCGAGGCACGGATCCCGCAGGCGTAGCGTCGCCGAGCGGCGCCTTTTCCGCGAGCAGCTTGGCCGTCCTTTCGCGGGCACGGTCAGCACGGTGCGCGCGGTACTGCGCCCGGTGCTCTCGCTCTGACTCGCCGGGCTCCAGTGTCGCGAGATACGCGAAGACCTCGTCCGTCCCCTCGAACCGCTCTCCCCGGTTGGTCACGAGTAGCGGGATCTCGTGCTCGCCCTTGCGGTCCTCCTGCCGTGGCGCGACCTGCTTGGCGACGAAGTCGAGGCCGAGCTCGGTCAGCCGCTCGCGGACGGCCGACGAGTACGGGCACCACTCCGCCTGGTAGAGCGTCAGCACAGGCCCATGCTCGACGCCGCACGCCGCGGCTAAACCTGCGAGAAGGCGCGGAGCTGCTGCTTCGCCTCGCCGACGACGGGATCGCCGTGGCCGAGCAGGAGCAGGTCGAAGTCGAGCTCGAGCAGTCGCTCGAAGGCGGCGCGGAGTCCGGCCTTGTCGCGTTCCGGGTCGTCCATGAACCGGTCGGGGACGAAGTCGAGCGGGCCGTCCGCCTCCCAGCGGATCGCGGCGTCCCCCAGCGCGAGCGCTCGGTGCACCGGGATGTGCAGAGCGGTCTCGTCGGGACTCAGCGCGCCGATCTCGTGCGCGACGACTCCGCCGGGAAGCTCGTCGCCCCACGCGTACGTCCGGAACTCCCCTCGTCCCTCGAGCTCGTGCGCGCCCTGCCCCACGACCCACACCGTGCAGCCGAGCTGCCACGCGTCGCGATCGTGGTGGCGGCACGTGAGAATCGCGTGCTCGGGCCGGAACCACTCGGGCCGCTCCGGCGGGAGCATCGGGTCGAGGGCGACCCGCTCCTCCGCGAGGTAGTACGAGCTCACCCGGTGCCCGATCGACTCGCGCAGCGCGGTCCAGTGCCAGACACCGGGAGCGATCTCCTCCACGACCGGACCCTAACGGTCGACTTCGCCTCCCGCGGCCGGAAGATCCGAGGATTCACTGACGCCGCCCGGCGGGGGCCGCCAGTAGCGTCGCTCGGTGGAAGGGAGGTGAAACCGTGTTCACGTATGCGCACTTGTTCACCCTTACGCCCGAGGGCCATGAGACTCTCGACAAGGCGCCGGAATTCCTCGAGAAGTTCAAGGAGCTGATCAAGGAAGAGGACGGCGTCCTGAAGGAGATCTTCGCGATCATGGGGCCGTGGGACTTCTTCGCGCTCGTCGAGTATCCCGACAACGCCGCCGCATTCCGCGCGCTGGCGAAGATCGGCAAGCTCGAGGTGATCAAGACCGAGACCTTCCCGTTCGAGAAGGTCGACGTCTTCGTCAAGTCGCTCGTCTAGAGCGAACCGACCGGAGGGCCGACTGCAGCGGCCCGCCGGCCTTTCTCAGCCGCGAACGAGCGGCTTGTACTTGATCCGGTGCGGCTCGAGAGCCTCGGGTCCGCGCGTCTCCTTCATCCACTCGACGTAGTCGGCCCACGAGCCCTCGAACCAGATCGTCTCGCTGTTCCCTTCGAAGGCGAGGATGTGCGTCGCAACGCGGTCGAGGAACCAGCGGTCGTGCGTGATCACGACGGCGCAGCCCGCGAACTCGAGCAGCGCCTCCTCGAGCGCGCGCAGCGTGTCGACGTCGAGGTCGTTGGTCGGCTCGTCGAGGAGGAGGACGTTGCCGCCCGAGCGCAGGAGCTTCGCCAGATGCACGCGGTTCCGCTCGCCGCCGGAGAGGTCGGAGACACGCTTCTGCTGGTCGGAGCCCTTGAAGTTGAACCACGAGACGTACTGGCGCGAGTTCACCTCGCGCCTGCCGAGCTCGATCGTGTCATGGTTGCCCGAGATCTCCTTCCAGACCGTGTTCGCGGGGTCGAGGTCGCCGCGCGCCTGGTCGACGTAGGCGAGCTCGACGGTGTCGCCGATCCGGAGCGTCCCGTCGTCGGGCTGCTCCTCGCCGGCGATCATCCGGAACAGCGTCGTCTTGCCGGCGCCGTTCGGGCCGACGACGCCGACGATCCCCGCGGGCGGGAGCGAGAAGGTGAGGTCGTCGACGAGCAGCCGGTCGCCGAACCCCTTGCGCACGCCTTCCGCCTCGATCACCACGTCGCCGAGCCGGGGCCCGGGAGGGATGTGGATCTCGACGCGGTCGAGCTTGACGTTCTGCTCCTCGGCGAGGAGGCGCTCGTAGGCGCCGAGCCGCGCCTTCGCCTTCGCGTGCCGCGCGCGGGGGCTCGCGCGCACCCACTCGAGCTCGCGGGCGAGCGTGCGGCGGCGGGCCGACTCCTGCTTCTCCTCGTGCGCGAGCCGCTCCTGCTTCTGCTCGAGCCAGGACGAGTAGTTGCCCTGGAACGGGATGCCGCGGCCGCGGTCGAGCTCGAGGATCCAGCCCGCGACGTTGTCGAGGAAGTACCGGTCGTGCGTCACCGCGACGACGGTGCCCCTGTACTCGGCGAGGAAGCGCTCGAGCCAGAGCACCGACTCCGCGTCGAGATGGTTCGTCGGCTCGTCGAGCAGGAGCAGGTCGGGCGCGGAGAGGAGCAGCCGGCAGAGCGCGACGCGGCGGCGCTCGCCGCCGGACAGCGTCTCGACGTCGCGGTCTCCCTCCGGCAGGCGGAGCGCGTCCATCGCGTGATCGAGCCGGTCGTCGAGCTGCCAGAGGTCGGCGCGGTCGATCGCGTCCTGCACCTTCGCCTGCTCGGCGAGGAGCGCGTCGTAGTCCGCGTCGGGCTCGGCGAACGCGGCGCTGATCTCGTTGAAGCGGTCGAGCAGGTCGCGCAGCGGGCGGACGCCGTCCTCGACGTTGCCGCGCACGTCCTTGGCGGGGTCGAGCTCCGGCTCCTGCTCGAGCAGTCCTACGGTCGCGCCCGGCGCGAGCTCCGCGACGCCGGAAGAAGGCTCGTCCCGGCCGGCCATGATCCCCAGCAGCGTCGACTTGCCGGCGCCGTTCGGTCCGAGCACGCCGATCTTCGCTCCCGGCAGGAACGAGAGCGAGATGTTCGCCAGTACCTGCCGGTCGGGCCCGTAGAACTTGTCGGCCCGGTACATCGTGTAGACGTAGTCCGAGGACATCGGCGTTCGACGATAGCGAGGTCAGGCACGCTTCCCGGCGTGGAGGTCGTCCTGAGCCGAGATCGGCCGGATCTCGAGCGGGCGGTCGAGGAAGCTTTCCGAGAGCGCTGGCCCGAGTTCATCTTCCACGACTCCGTGTCGAATGCGTACCTACCCCGCGTGCAGAAGCTCTTCCGCGAGTACGACATCCTTCTGCTCGACGACGGCAAGGTCGCCGCGGGCGGCTGGGGCGTCCCGCTCGCGTGGGATGGGACGGTCGAGAATCTCCCGAGCGGCTACGACGACGGGCTTCGGCGGGCGGTCGAGGGGCACGAGAAGGGCCGCGCCGCGAACACGTTCAGCTTCATGGCCGCCGCGGTCGCGGCGGCCTACGACAAGCAGGGCCTCGCGACGGCGGTGCTGACCGAGTTGAGCGCCCGGGCGCGGGCGCACGGCCTCCAGCGCGTGATCGCGCCGATCCGCCCGACCTGGAAGCACCGCTACCCGAACGTCCCGATGCGCGAGTACGCGACCTGGACCCGCGAGGACGGCCTGTCCATCGACCCCTGGATCCGCACCCACCAGCGGATGGGCGCGACGATCCTCGGGCCGGCGCCCGAGTCGATGCTGATCGAGGGGACCGTGGCGGAGTGGGAGGACTGGACCGGCATGGCCTTCCCCGCCAGCGGCGACTATGTCGTCCCGGACGCGCTGAACCTCGTGCACGTCGACCGCCCGGCCGATCGCGCGGTCTACCGCGAGGAGAATCTCCGGGTCGAGCACGGCTGACCGCGCCGCACCCGTCGCTACGCCGCCGTCAGCGCCCAGACCCCATTCGTGCCGCCGCCGGTCACGACGATCCGGCTCCCGACCGCGGTCGCAGTCGGGTCGGCGAAGGCCGCGGGTAGCCGGGCCGCGACCGAGACCTTGCCCGAGCCGGGATCGATCGCGAGCACGCGCCTGCCCCCGACAAGGTAGAGCGTGCCTCCGAGCGCGGCGAGCGCGGCGTGGTCCTCCGGCGCCGGCAGGGTCGCGATGCGCCGGACGCTCCCGCCGGGCGAGACTGCATAGACCGCGCGCGTCGCACCGGCGGTCGTCAGCCCACCGGCGACGAAGATCGTCCCGCCGAGCGCCGTCACGCCCGCGTAGCGCGTGCCGGTCGGCAGCCGCGCGATCGTCACCGCCGTGCCGTGCGGGCGGTACCGGAGGATCGCCGTTGCGAACTGCGCGCCCGTGTAGCCGCCGACGAGATAGGCCCGGCCGCCGATCGCGACGGCGCCGAGATCGGACAGGGGCTCGCCGAGCTCGGACGCCTCGACAGTCGACCCGGTGCGGGGGTCGACACGGACGACGCTCGGGATCGACACGCTCTCGCCGCCGCCGAAGAGATAGACCGAGCCGCCGAGCAGCGCCGCTGCCGCGTCGTGGGTCGGCTGCGGCAGCCGGCCGACGACGCGGAGCCGGCTCGGCGGCCCCGCGAGGATCGTGTCCAGCGAGGCGTTCCCCGTGTAGCCGCCGAGCACCATCAGCCGCCCGTCGGGGAGGGCGACCGCCGACGCCTTCGAGAACGACTGCGGCAGCGAGCCGATCCGCGCGACGGTCAGGTGCGCTCTCGCGGGCGGCCGGGCGGTGCTCGTCGTGGTCTTCGGCGGCGGCGGCTTGGTGCTGCCGCCGCAACCTGCCGCGACGACCGCGAGCGCGGCGAGCGCGGCGAGCCTAGTCACTCAGCTGGATCTGGCCGACGACCCCGGTCTGCGAGGCGTTCGGCACCCAGCTCGCCTCGATCGTCCGCTGCTCCCCGTTCGGGAGCGTGCAGGTCCCGCTGAAGCTCTGGCCGGCGACGTTCGTCACGCTGCCCCGGCAGACGTCTCCGCTCGGCAGGTACTCGAGCTGGAGCGACGTGTTCTCGAGCCTCCCGGGCGCGACGAGCAGGTCGGCGCGCACGAGGAGCTTCTGAGGGCGCGGCGACTGCCCGACGAAGGAGACGATCTGCTGCGCGGCGGTTCCGTTCCGGATCACGCGACCGGTGAGGCTCTCGCTCACGTGCGCAGCATTCCAGGCGGGCGGGGAGTGGCGGAGCGGTCCGAGGATGAGCAGCGGCAGCGCGACGACCGTGACGGCTCCGGCGGTGGCCACCCGCGGCGAGCGGAAGACGTGGCGGCCGAAGCGCCAGACGAGCACCATGACGACCCCGGCGACGGCGACTCCGTACAGGATCGCGAGCCAGGCGGCGCCGCGGTCCGTTCCCGACATCAGCCCGTGCACGGAGGCGAGCCCCCAGACGGCGAAGTTGAGGTAGTGCGCCTTCCGCCAGAAGCTGTACGGCAGGCGCTTGCGGTAGTGGTTCGTGATCGCGAGCGCGAGCAGGATCTCGGCGGCGGCGACTCCGAGGCCCGTCCAGAGCGGCCGGTAGGTCGACGTGAACGGGACGAGCAGCTGGACGAGCGAGAACGGCAGGAACGAGTCGGCAGCGATGGTCAGGACGTGGATGCCGATGAGGGAGCCGACGAGGAGCCCGCCGAAGCGGTGGACGTCCTCCACCGAGAACCGCGGCCAGCGGCGGTTCTGCGCCTTGCCGCCGAGCGTCATCCCGAGCATCACGACGAGGCTCAGGACGACGTAGGCCGCGACGCCGGACGCGCGCGCCGCGTACCAGATCGCCGGGTTCGAGGTCACGTGCACGGCTGCACCGCCCGCGCGGCGCCCGCCCACGCGCCGTTCTCGACGACCCCGCCGTCGAGAGCTACGAAACGGCCGGGGATGCCCCGATCGTCGAGCCACTCCGGACCGCGCTCGCCCAGCAGGAAGCCGGCCTTCGCGGCGACGTCGGCAGCGAGGCACGTCGCGCCGGCTGCGGTGACCTGCTCCCAGCACGAGTCGCTCGGTCGCCCGGTCGCGCCGTCCACGAGGTGAGCGCCGCGCGTCGCCGTCCCGCTTGTGGCAAGGCCGCCCGAGACGACGCGGATCGCGCCTCCGGCAGGCAGTGCGACGTCGACCGGGCCGCGCACCGCGAGGTCGCCGCCGACCGACACGAAGCCGGGCCCGTCGAGCGTCGCCGCGGCCTCGTCGACCGCGAGCGCCTTGACGACGCCGTTCAGGTCGAGCGCCAGACCCGGCGGGCGCGAGAGCACCCACCCGGAGAGAACGACCTCGTGCCGGCGCCCGCACAGCGTCGGGTCGACGAGGCCGTCCGTCTCGGCGGCCATGTCGAGCGCCACCCTGAGCGCGCGGGCGAAGAGCCACGAGACGCCGACCACGCGCGCCGGCGACCGGTTCACACGCGACAGCTCCGACTCGGCGCGGAAGAGGCTGAACGCCGCCTCCCAGCGCTCGAGTACCGCCGCCACGACGGCCGGATCGCCGCCCGCGACGGCGACGTCGCAGCCCATGGCGCGAGAGCGTTCGAGGCCGCCGACGCTCACGACGTCGAGCTCGACACCGCGGGCGGCTGCGCCGGGGGCGCGATCTGGCCGCTCTGGAGAGCGCCGCTGCGGACGGCCCGCTCGAAGGAGGAGGGAGCGGCCAACGGCGTCGCCTTCCCCTTGGCGTGGCCGGGAGCGTGGCTCTTCGCGCCGACGAACGCGACGCCGAAGACGAGCGCGGTCAGCGCCCCGAGCCCCGCCTTCGCCCCGCGTGCGCGCCGCCGGGCCCGTTCTATCCGAGAGTCCTTCTTCATGGTGCGGGAAGTGTGCTGACGCACGATTAGAGGTCGATGTGAAGGCCCCGGTTACCATCTGAGCGTGGCTGTAGAGGCCGTCTCCAAGTTCAACGCCCGTACGCTGCGGGCGGATTTCCCGATCTTCGAGCAGGAGATCCACGGCAAACCGCTCGCGTTCCTCGACTCCGCGGCCAGCTCGCAGAAGCCGCGGCAGGTGCTCGACGCGATGACCGAGTTCTACGAGACCTCCTACGCGAACGTGCACCGCGGCGTCTACGTGCTCGCGGAGCGCGCGACGGAGGCGCTCGAGCACGCGCGGGAGCGGGTGCGGGCCTTCCTCAACGCGCCCGACGCCCGCGAGGTGATCTTCGTCCGCAACGCCACCGAGGGGATCAACCTCGTCGCGTACGCGTGGGGTCTCTCGAACCTGGGCCCCGGCGACCTGGTCGTCGTCACCGAGCTCGAGCACCACTCGAACTTCGTGCCGTGGCAGTTCATCGCCGGCAAGACCGGCGCCGAGCTGCGGATGATCCCGCTCGACGAGCAGGGCGAGCTCGACCTCTCCGGCCTGGACGAGGTCGCGCGCGACGGCCGCGTCAAGGTCGTCGCGACGAACCTCATCTCGAACTCGCTCGGCACGATCAACCCGGTCGCGCAGCTCGCCGAATGGGCGCACGCTCAGGGTGCGGTCTACGTCTGCGACGCCGCCCAGGGAGCTCCGCACACGAAGGTCGACGTGCAGGCGCTCGGCGTCGACTTCCTCGCGATCTCCGGCCACAAGATGTGCGGGCCGAGCGGCGCGAGCGCCCTCTGGGGCCGCACGGACCTGCTGCTCGCGATGGACCCGTTCCTCACCGGCGGACACATGATCAACTCGGTGCGCCTGGAGAAGACGACGTGGGGCGAGCTGCCGCACAAGTTCGAGGCGGGCACGGCGCCCATGGCCGAGGCCGTCGGGCTCGGCGCGGCGATCGACTACCTCGAGGCGGTGGGACTCGACTCGATCGAGGCGCACGAGCACGAGCTCGTCGCGTACGCGCTCGGGCGACTCGCGGAGGTGCCGGGGATCAAGCTCTACGGCCCATCCGCCGAGCGGCGCGCCGGCATCGTCTCCTTCAACCTCGAGGACATCCACCCGCACGACGTCGCGCAGATCCTCGACCTTCAGGGCGTCGCGATCCGCGCCGGCCACCACTGCTGCCAGCCGCTGATGCAAAAGCTCGGCGTCGCCGCGACGAACCGCGCGAGCTTCTACCTCTACACGATCCCCGAGGAGATCGACCAGCTCGTCGAGGGCCTCCACGCCGTGCGTAAGGTGTTTGCCTGATGGACGCCGGGCTCGAGAGCCTGTACCGCGAGGTCATCCTCGACCACTACAAGAACCCGCGCGGTCACGGCGTCATCGAGGACGCCGACGCCGAGGCCGAGGGACAGAACCCGCTCTGCGGCGACGAGGTCTCGATCTACGTCGCGTTCGGCGAGGACGGGCAGACGATCGACGACGTGAAGTTCTCGGGGCGCGGCTGCGCGATCTCGCAGGCGGCGACGTCGATGCTGATGGAGATGACGAAGGGCCGCACCGCCGGCGAGGTCGCCGCGCTCGACAAGGACGAGCTGCTCGCCGAGATCGGCGTCCCGCTCACGCCCGTGCGTCTCAAGTGCGCGATGCTCGGCCTCACGACGCTCAAGGTCGCGCTCCACAAGGCGAAGGGGACGCCGCTCCCCGAGGGCCTCGCCGGCTTCGACGAGCTCGACCTCACGTAGTCCCATGGCAGAGATCGAGGTCGCCGCGGCCGACGAGTTCCCGCCCGGCTCGTCGAAGATCGTCCGCCACGGAAGTCTCTTCGTCGGCGTCTACAACTGCGGGGGCGAGCTGTACGCGATCGAGGATCGCTGCTCGCACGACGACGGCCCGCTCTGCGAGGGCGACTGGGACGAGGACCGCTGCTGCGTCGTCTGTCCCCGGCACGGCTCGCAGTTCGAGCTCTCGACCGGCCGGCCGATCTCGCTGCCGGCCACCGAGCCCGTCGAGACCTACCCGGTGCGCGTCGTCGACGGCACGGTCGTCCTCGAGCTTCCCTAGCGGGTGCGCGCCTCGAGCGGCGTGTCGAAGGTCGCTAGCGCCGCAGTGCGGGCTCCCCGGTGCGCTCACCCGCGTCCCGTTCCGCCGCTGTCGGGGCGTCGGCGTCCGGTGCGGATTCGAGGAGCCGGCGCAGCCGCGGCAGCATGAGGAACGAGAGGGGCTGCGGCGGCCAGAGGGCGAAGAAGCGATAGCTGAACGTGCCGAGGACGGCGGCGGGCCATGGAGCGCCGCTGTACCAGACGGTCGCTGCGATCGCGACTCCGAGGAGGCCCGCGCCGCCGAGCGGCCCGGTGCGCCTCGTGACGATCATCGCCGTCCCGAAGGCGACCATCAGCGAGGCGGCGTTCATCCGGAATCCGAACGCGGCCATCCCTGCCCAGAGCGCCCACATGTCGCCGAGCCAGTAGACGAGCATCCCGGCGATCGCGTCCGCGTAGCGACCCGGGCTGCGGAACATCGCGCCGATCAGGTGGGCTGCGTCGAGCAGGACCGAGAGCTTCTCGCGCCAGCCGCCGCGGCCGCGGAGACGGTCGCGGTACCGCTCGGCCGCCCAGTAGGCGACGCCGAAGCCCAGGGCCGGCCCCACGGCCCACGGGATGAGGAAGTCGAGCGGGGGCTTCCACACGCCCTGCACGATGAGGACGATCGCCGCGATGCTGCAGGGGATCGCCAGGACCAGGTGCTCGAGCCCGCCGAGCAGTGTCACCCGCACGCGGGCCTCGCGCTTCGATCCTCCGGCGGCGCGCATCACCGCGCGGTCGATCCCGACGCCGCCGTGCGCGAGGAAGCCGCCGAACCCGGCGGCGACGACGGCCAGCCGGTCGGCGTGACTCAGGTCGTCGGGGCCTCCCTCGATCCGCCCGACGCCGCGGTAGCCGAAGTAGTAGCCGACGAAGGCGAGGACGACTCCGCCCAGCGACGCGGCGAGCCACGGCCAACTCGGATTCTGCGCCGCGTGCCACACGCGGTCGAAGCCGGCGATGTAGGCCATCCCAACGCCGCCGCCGACATAGAGGAGTACGGCGAGCGCGGTCAGGAGCAGCAGCCGGTGCGACCTCGCCCCGACGTTGCTGTGCGAGAGGATCCCCACTCGAATGTCGCTCTCCGGCGCGGGTGCTTCGAAAACGCCGCGGCCCGAGCTAGGCCGCGGCGGGGCGTGGGCCGCGGACGGCGCTCTCGGTGCGATTACGGCCGTTCGACTTCGCCTGGTAGAGGGCCTGGTCGGCCGCGCCGATCAGCTCTTCCACCGTGTCCTCCTGAAGCATCGTCGCGACGCCGCAGCTGGCGCTCGTGTGCATGTCCCCGACCGAGTGCGCCTCGATCGTGCGGCGCAGTCGCTCGGCGAACCGCTGCGCTCCCGCGAGGTCGGTCTCGGGCAGGACGACGACGAACTCCTCGCCGCCCCAGCGGGCGACCGTGTCTCCCTGACGCGCGAGCGAGGTGAGCAGCCGGCTGACCGCGCGCAGCATCACGTCTCCGGCCGCGTGGCCGAAGGAGTCGTTGATCTCCTTGAAGCGGTCGAGATCGAGGAGCACGACCGCGAGCTCGTGGGCGAAACGCTGGGCGCGCGAGATCTCGGCGGCGAGGATCTCCTCGACCGCGCGGCGGTTCGCGAGGCCGGTGAGCGCGTCGATGCGCGCCTCGCTCGCCTGCTCCTCCGTCCAGCGGAAGGCGCGCAGCAGCGGACGGGTGAGCACGAGGGTGAGGAGCATCAACGCCAGCAGCGCGAGGAGGCCGGCCTCGGCGACCCGGGTGTAGGCGGCGTCCTTCCGGTGCGACTCGACCGAGCCGGGGACGTAGGCCCGGACGCCGACGTCCTTCGCCAGCGGCAGCGTCACGCCGCGTCCGCCCGGCGTCGCCCGGGCACCACCGGGGTGGACGAAGACGAGCCGAACTCCATCCGCGGCGCCCGCCGAGATCGTCCTCAGCGTGGCTGCGCCGAGGGGCACCTGCGCGGTGACCGAGCCGATTCCCCGCCCCTGCCTGACGAGCTGGACGGGAGCCGTGGCGGCGTGCGCCAACCGTCTTCCGTACGTATGCCCGTCGATCTCGAGCAGGACGCCGTTGCTCCGCGCGAACCGCTCGAGGCTCTTCGTGTCGCGGCGCCGAATCGCCGCCTGCAGCTGCGGCGACGAGGCCGCGCCGACCGCGTGCAGCTGGCGCCGGTCGAGAAGGCGCGAGAACCGCGCCTGCGCGGCCTGCGCGGCGTCGTGCACGTCGAAGTCGATGGAACGCGTGACGTTGCGGACCTCGTCCCGGACCACGACGTACGAGACGCAGGCGATCGGAAAGATCGCGATCGCCGCCAACGTGAGCATCAGCCGTAACCGGAGCCCGAGCCCCAGTGGAGAGGCGCGACGCGGCACGAGCGTCAGTGATCGTGGCCCCGTCCGTGCGCCCCGTGGCCTTCGTCGCCGTGACCGTGGCCGTGGCCCTGGCTCTGGCTGGGTCCGGGCGGGTCCTCCTTGCGAGCCTGTCCCGGTGGGCGGTGATTGTCGTGGCCGGGGGGCGGGCCGTGGTGCGCGTGCCCGGGGGGCGGGCCGTGGTGCGGGTGCCCTGGGGGCGGGCCGTGGTGCGCGTGCCCTGGGGGCGGGCCGTGGTGCGCGTGCCCGGGGGGCGGGCCGTGGTGCGCGTGCCCGTGCCGCGCCAGTCCGGGCGGGACGGTGTGCCGGTAGCCGACGGCCCGGCCGCAGGGCGGCGGGTGGTGCTCCTTGCAGACCTGCCCGGGTGGGCCGTGATGGCGATGTCCGAGTGCGCGACCGTGCGGCGGCGGCGAGGCCCGGTCGGGGCCTTCGTCTCGCGGCTTGCCCTTGTCGTGCTTGTGCCCGTGGCCTGCTGCAGGCGGCGGCTGGATCGCCGGAGTGGTGGTGGTCGTCGGAGTGGTGGAGGTGGGCGTGGTGGGCGTGGGAGTGGTAGGCGTGGGAGTGGAGGGTGTCGGCGGCCCCGACCCTCCGTGCGAGCTCGGCGGCTTCGCGGGATGACTCCCGCCCCGCGGGGTCGGGTGCGTGGCGCGGCTGACCGGGTGCGTGGCCGGGTGGCCGCGGGCGGGCGTCAGCGCGCCGACGACGGACGGCGGCTTCGAACGATGAGTCGTCGCGGCCGCCCGGTGGTGCGTGGGAGCGGCTGCCGGCGGGGGCACCGCCACCGTTGCCGCCGGAGGAGCAGGCGACACGGAACCGGGACCCGAACCGGGGCCGATGCCGATCGACCGGAGATGGGCGGGGAGATGCCCCGTGCCCGAGTCGAGGATCAGCGCCATCGCGGCTCCGCCGAGCACGAGCGCGACGAGCGGCGGCACCGCCACACGAGCGAGTGCCCAGATTGCACGCCCTCTGCCGCGTTCATTGGCCGACAACGGCCTTTCCTCCCCTTCCCGGCTGGCCTTCCCCGGCCCTGGCTCAGAGATACAAGAGATCCGGTCGGACGGCAACCCGGTCGTGTAGCCGACATTCGCTGTTTCCGGCGGAATCTTTAACGCCCCGGGCCGGCCCTTGCGGAGGATGCGCCCAGGCCCGACACTGCGCCGGTGACCCCCGAAGTCCGCTACGCGCAGTCCGGGGACGTCTCGATCGCCTATCAGGTGGTCGGCGAAGGCCCGTTCGACCTCGTCTGGACACCCGGTGCGCTCTCGCACCTGGAGCTCAGGTGGGAGATGGAGGCCGTCGCCCGCTTCTACGGTGCGCTCTCCTCCTTCTGCCGGCTGATCGTCTTCGACAAGCGCGGCACGGGTCTCTCCGACCGCGTGGCCGGCATCGCGGATCTCGAGACCCGCATGGACGACATCCGTGCGGTGATGGACGCGGCGGGGAGCGAGTCGGCCGCGGTCTGCGGGGTCTCGGAAGGCGGCCCGATGGCGCTGCTCTTCGCGGCCACGTATCCCGAGCGGGTACGCGCGCTCGTCAACTACGGCTCCTTGCCGCGCTTCGTCCGGGGGCCGAACTTCCCCTGGGGAGAGCCCAGGCACGAGTACCTGGCCGAATACGAGGCGGACGCCGAGCGATGGGGATCGGAGGACAGCGCGCGCGAGTTCCTGGAGAGCCAGGGACTCGACGCGACGCCCGAAGCGGTGCGGACCTGGGCGCGGTGGGATCGCATGAAGATCAGCCCGGGCGCCCTGGTGCAGCTGGGGCGCATGAACGCCGAGATCGACGTCCGGCCGATCCTGTCCACGATCCGCGTGCCCACCCTCGTCCTGCATCGCCGCGAGGACGTCATTCCGATCGAGGGCGCGCGCTGGATGGCCGAGCAGATTCCGGGCGCCCGCTTCGTCGAGCTGCCGGGTGGCCCGCACATGCCGTATTACGGCGACTGGGAGTCGGTGATCGCCGGGGTCAGGGAGTTCGTCGAGCCGATCTGCCTCGAGGCCGCCCGTCCCTACGACAGCGTGCTCGCCACCGTCCTCTTCACCGATCTCGTGGGCTCGACGGAGAGGGCCGTGGAGCTCGGCGACCGCCGCTGGCGCGAGCTCCTCGAGCAGCACCACGCGCGCACCCGTGCGCAGCTCTCGCGGTTTCGCGGCATCGAGCTCGACACCGCGGGCGACGGCTTCTTCGCGCGCTTCGACGGGCCCGCCCGCGCGATCCGCTGCGCGTGCGCCGTCCGCGACGCCGTCACCGACCTCGGTCTGGAGGTGCGCGCCGGCCTCCACACCGGCGAGTGCGAGGTCGTGGACGGAAAGGTGGCGGGAGTCGCCGTCTCGATCGGGGCGCGGGTCGCGGCGAGGGCGGACGCAGGCGAAGTGCTGGTCTCGCAGACCGTCAAGGACCTCGTGGCCGGCTCGGGGATCGAATTCGAGGATCGAGGAGGCGCCGAGCTCAAGGGCGTCCCCGGGGAGTGGCGGCTCTATGCGGTGACCGGCGCGTGAACGCGTCTCCGGGCGAGTCCGCCGGACGCCGCCGCCAGGCAGACATCTATCTCGCGGGAGTGCGCGGAACGACCCCGAAGGTGCCGGTGGCGTTCCGGGCGCTGGAGGAGCGCGCCCGCGCCACGATGTCGGAGCGGGCATTCGCCTACGTCGCGGGCGGTGCGGGCCTCGAGGGCACGGCGGCGGCGAACCGGGAGGCGTTCGACCGCCTGCGGATCGTGCCGCGTGTGCTCCGCGACGTGGCCGCCCGGGACACGAGCATCGAGCTTTTCTCGCGCCGGCTGTCGAGTCCGTTCCTCCTGGCCCCGATCGGCGTCCTCGAGCTGGCGCACCGCCATGGAGATCTCGCCGTCGCCCGCGCGGCCGCCGCCGAGGGCGTCCCGATGATCTTCTCGAGCCAGGCCTCGTTCTCGATGGAGGAGTGCGCCGCGGCGATGGGCCAGGCTCCTCGGTGGTTCCAGCTCTACTGGAGCACCTCCGACGAGCTCGCGGCGAGCCTCGTCCGGCGGGCCGAGGCGAGTGGCTGCGACGCGATCGTCGTCACGCTCGACACGACGCTGTTCGGCTGGCGGCCGCGCGACCTCGACCTCGCTTTCCTCCCGTTCGCGCTGGCGCAGGGCATCGCCCAGTACACGAGCGATCCGGTGTTCCAGCGCCTCGTCGAGGAGCGCCTGCGCGAGCCGGCGCCGCCCGCCGGCCGCATCACGCCGGAGGCCGTCCGCTCGCTGCTCGAGCTCACTCGCCGCTACCCGGGCTCCTTCCGGCGCAACCTGCGCTCCGGCGTCCCGCGCGCCGCCGTCCGGCTCTTCCTCGACATCTACTCGCGGCCGTCGCTGACCTGGGACGACCTCTCGTTCCTGCAGGGCGTGACGAAGCTCCCGATCCTGCTGAAGGGCGTCCTCGACCCCGACGATGCGCGAACCGCGGTCGAGCGAGGCGTCTCGGGGATCGTCGTCTCGAACCACGGCGGACGGCAGGTTGACGGCGCGATCGCGTCGGTGGACGCGCTGCCGGCCATCGTCGCTGCGGTCGGCGATCGGGTGCCGGTGCTGCTCGACAGCGGCATCCGCTGTGGCGCCGACGTGTTCAAGGCGCTCGCGCTGGGCGCCCGCGCCGTCCTGCTGGGCAGGCCGTACGTCTACGGGCTCGCGCTCGCCGGGGAAGCGGGCGTGCGCGAGGTGATCCGCAACCTCCGCGCGGACTTCGACCTCACGATGGGCCTGGCCGGCTGCCGCTCGACCTCCGAAGTGGCCGCGGCCCGCCTCACCGCGGGCGCCGATGGCTGATCTGATTCGCTGCTGGGGGACGGACGACCCGCTCTACCTCGCGTACCACGACGAGGAGTGGGGACGTCCGGTTCGCGACGAGCGCGGGTTGTACGAGCGCCTCTGCCTCGAGGGTTTCCAGGCCGGGCTCGCCTGGATCACGATCCTCCGCAAGCGCGAGGCGTTCCGGCGCGGGTTCGCCGGCTTCGAGCCGGAGCGGGTCGCACGCTTCGGCGAACGGGACGTCGAGCGGTTGCTCGCGGACGCGGGGATCGTCCGCCATCGGGGCAAGATCGAGGCGGCGATCGCCAACGCCCGGGCCACGCTCGCGCTGCGCGAGGCGGGGACGCCGCTCGACGAGGTCATGTGGGAGCACCGCGACCGCGCGGACGGCAAGGAGCTCTCGAAGCGGCTGAAGGCGGCGGGCTTCCGCTTCGTCGGCCCGACGACCGTCTACTCGTCGATGGAGGCGTGCGGGATCGTCAACGGCCATCGCGCCGACTGCTGGGTGCGCGACGCGGTCGAGGCGGAGCGGCAGGCGTCCGGCTAGTCCTCCAGGATCTGCCTCAGCCGCTCGAAGTCCTGGCGGAACTGCTTCTCGGCCCGCCGCGCGAGGAGTCCGGCGGCGAAGCCGGGGACGTCGCCCTCGGCGGTCACGGTGAGGCGCGTTCCGCCTGCTGCCGGCTCGAGCTCGTGCCGCACCGTGAACGGGACCGGGCCGTTCAGCGCGCGCAGGGTGAAGACGCGCGGCGCCTCCCGCTCGACGACTTCGAGCGACGTGTGGAGCTCGCGTCCGAGCAGCGAGCGGCACTCCTCGACGCGGCCGTCGCGCAGCGTCGCGCTCTTCACGCCCGCCTGCCACGCCGGCAGGTTCGAGACGTGGGTCAGATAGGCGAAGACGTCCTCCGGCGTCCGAGCGATCTCGATCGTCAGCTCGGCATGCACCCGGTGAAGGATAGGCTCGGGCGCGTGCTCGACGACCGCGTCCGCGGCGTGCTCGAGCGGCTCGAAGGGGAGGAGCCGCGGCCGCCCGGCGTGCCGGTCGCGCCGGCGACGGGACGGTTTCTCTTCTCCCTCGTCGCTCCGCAGACCGACTGCGAGGTGCTCGAGATCGGCGCCGGGCGCGGCTACTCGACCATCTGGCTCGCTGCCGGCGTCCGCCACCTCGGCGGCCGCGTCCTCTCCCTCGAGCGCGAGGAGAGCTGCATCGCCGACTGGCGGCGGAACGTCGCCGACGCGGGGCTCGAGGAGACGGCGCTGCTCGTGGAGGGCGACGCCCGCGAGACGCTGAGGGAGATCGACGACGTGTTCGACGTCGTCCTCCTCGACGCCGCGAACCGCTTCTACGAGGAGCTGTTCGCGCTCGCGCGGGAGAAGCTCGAGCCCGGGGCGCTCGTGGTCGCCGACGACGTGATCCTCCACGCCGACCAGCTGGCCGCGTACTCGGCGGCGCGGCAGGCGGACCCTTCCCTCCTCAGCGTCACTGTCCCGCTCGATCGCGGACTCGAGCTGAGTGTCGTCTTGCAGTAGCCGCGCCTTCGGCTAATGTGCCGATACCGCGGAAAGGAGGTGGTCCGGCAGTGATTTCAGACAGTACGGGCAGTGGAGGTACCAGCGGGTAGGGGTGCCGTCCCCGGGACCTAACGGGGGAACCGCCTAGCCAGCGTGGGGGACACCGCGTTCCGCGCCGCCCGGCCCAACTACCGGGGCCGGGCCGGAAGGCGCCTCTGCCACTACGCGCTGGTTACTGTGACGAGGGGCCGCTTCGAGCGGCCCCTCGTCTTTCGCTCAGGCAGCGACTCGCTCGGGAACCGCGACGGCTTCCGAGGCGAGAGTGGTCAGGTGCAGCCGGAGCTCTTCGAAGATTTCTCCGTCGAGGAGGCGGCCGTCGGCGTCGAACCGCTCGTGCGCGCGGGCGACCGGGATCTCCGTCCCGACGACGCGTGCGCCGGCGATGCCGAGGATCCGCTTGAGATCCTGCTGGGCCCAGAGCGCGCCGAACTGACCGGTGCTCGCGCCGACGACCGCGACCGTCTTGTTCCTCAGCACGCCCTCGAGCTTCGGGCGGGAGGCCCAGTCGATCGCGTTCTTGAGGCCTCCCGGGACCGAGCCGTTGTACTCGGGCGTTGCGAAGAGGATCGCGTCCGCCGCCGCCCAGTCCTCGCGCAGGCGGCGCACCGACGCGGGCACGGCGGCCTCGAGGTCGTCGTCGTAGAGCGGCAGCTCGCCGAGCCCTTGCCAGAGCTCGAGCTCGACGCCGTCGGGCGCGGCCTCGAGCGCAGCCCGCAGGAGGCTCGTGTTGAACGAGTCCTCCCGCAGGCTGCCGGAGACGGCGAGGATCCGCATCGTCAGGCCTCCTGCCTCACGAAGGTGAGGTCGGCCCGCAGCGAGACCTCGTCACCGAGGTAGTTGCCGCCGCTCTGGTTCGGCGCGTTCCACGCGACGCCGAACTCGTTGCGGTCGATCGCGGTCTCGAGCGCGAGGCCGAGGCGCTCGCGGCCGAACGGATCGACGCTCGGCGCCGACGCGAGGCGGCCCGTCAACTCGACCGGCTTCGTGACGCCCTTGATCGTCAGCTCGCCGGAGCCGGCAACGGCGCCGCCGTCGCCGAGGGTCAGCTCGTCGGCGCGGAACGAGATCTCGGGATGCCGCTCGACGTCGAAGAAGTCCGGCGACTGGAGGTGGCCGGACAGCTGCTCGTCCTTCACGTCGACGCTCGCGACGCGCGCCGAGCCGGCGAGGGCCGAGCCCTCGAGCGTGGCGTCGAAGTCGCGGAAGCTGCCGCGGAAGGTGCTCACGCCGGCGTACTCGACCTCGAACGCGACGTTCGAGTGGACAGGGTCGGCGACCCAGGTCGTGCCTGCCGGGGCGAGAATGGTGGTGGATTCCAGCGTGCTCATCTGAGAACTTGCCTCCTACTGAACGGGAGCTATACTTGAGGTCGCAATCAATATAGCGAGAGAAGATTGTCTAGTCAAGTATTGAGCACACAAGAAACCTCGGACGAGTCGGGCCTCCCCGACACCGCCTGGGTGCGGTTCCTCCGCGCGCACGCGGCCCTGACGCGGGAGCTCTCGTCGCGCCTCGAGGCGCTCCACGAGCTCACGCTCAGCGACTTCGACGTCCTCGTGCAGCTCTACTACGCCGAAGGTCGGCGGATGCGGAGGATCGACCTCGCCCGCTCCGTCCTCCTCACCGCGTCCGGGATCACGCGGCTGCTCGACGGGCTCGAGTCCGCGGGCCTTGTCGGGAAGGAGCGCTGCGAGTCCGACGCGCGCGTGACCTACGCCGTGCTCACGAAGGCCGGCGTGAAGAAGATCGAGGAGGCGCGGGACTCGCACCTCGCCGACATCGAGGAGCTGTTCGGCGCGCGGTTCTCGCCGCAGGAGCGCGAGCAACTCGCCGAGCTCCTCGGCCGGCTCCCGCTCGCCCACACGTCCGAGGCCTGCTCCACGTGACGTACGCGTTCTCCTCCCTCGACGAGCTGGGCGACGGGCCCGGCTTTCGCAAGGTCCGGGCCGCGCTCGGTGTGACGGCCTTCGGGATCAACGGGATCGTGATGCCGCCGGGCCACGACGGCTTCCTCCACTGGCACGACACGCAGGACGAGCTGTACTTCGTGCACCGCGGCCGGGTCGAGGTGGAGGTGGAGGGCGAGACGCGCGTCCTCGGCGAGGGCGGGTTCTTCCACGTCGAGGCGACGACGCCGCGGAAGGTGTCGAATCCCTTCGACGAGGAGGCGGTATTGCTCGCGATCGGCGGCAAGGACGGCTACGTCGAGCGCGACGGCCACCTCGTGAACGAGGAGGTCGACCTGCCCCGCCGCGCAGCGTTCGGCAGGCAGTAGAGGTCAGAGCACGGCGACGGTGCGGATCTCGCCGTCCCGGCCGATCCCCTTCAGCCGCTCCGGCACCTCGTCGAGCGAGATCGTGCTCGTCACGAAGCGGGCGAGATCGATGCGGCCGTCGAGTGCGGCCTGCGCGAGGAAGGGAAAGTCCTGTTGCGGAATCGTGTCGCCGCCGTGCGTGACCGCGACCGTGACCTTCGGGCCGAAGACGTCGGTGTAGAGGTCCACGTCGAGCTTCGCCCCGGGGAGCGGCATCCCGACGAGCGTCGCCGTGCCTGCGTAGGCGCACATCCGGATCGCCTGCGCGAGGCCGCTCGCCGCTCCGATCGCCGTGAACGCGAACTCGACTCCCCGGCCACCGGCCAGCCCCCGGACGGCCTCGACCGGGTCGGCGGCGGTCGCGTCCACCACGTCCGTCGCCCCGAAGGCGCGAGCGTGCTCGAGCTTCTCCGCCACGATGTCGACCGCGACGATCCGCTCGGCGCCGCGAAGGCGTGCGCCCTGCACGACGGCGAGGCCGACACCGCCGCAGCCGATCACGGCCACCGACGAGCCCTCTCGCACCGGGGTCGCCCAGAGCGCTGCGCCCGCCCCGGTCGAGAAGCCGCAGGCGAGGAGCGCCGCCTGCTCGACCGGTAGCTCGTCCGGCATCTTCACCGCGCAGGCCTCGTGCACGACCGCGTGGTCGGCGTACGTCCCGCAGCGCAGCACCGGCGTCAGCAGCGCCCCGTCGGCGGCACGGTGCAGCCGTCGCTTCGCGCGAAGCTGCGAGGAGCAGCGGCGGGGGTCGCCACGCCGGCACTGGGGACAGTCGCCGCACGGCGCCCGCCAGGCGATGACGACCCGGTCGCCGGGAGCGACCGACGTCACCTCGCCCCCGACCTCCTCGACGACGCCCGCGCCCTCGTGTCCGAGCAGTATCGGGAAGCGCAGGCCATAGCCCTTCGTCTCGACGACGTGGAGGTCGGAATGGCAGAGCCCGCAGGCGAGGACCCGGACGAGCACCTCGCGCGGCCCGGGCGGGTCGACGGTCAGCTCCTCGACCGCGGGCGCCGCGTCGGGCTCGGCGTAGACGACGCCGCGCGTCACGTCGCGCGACGCAGCTGCTCGTCGAGCGGCACGAGCGGCAGCCGGAATGTCTCGACCGCGCTCGGGTCGGTGACGACGTTGTCGCCGAGCTCGAGCATGGTGAGCTGGTCGCGCGTGACGGGCGCGCCCGGCAGCCGCTCGGTCAGCATCGCCTGCAGCCGCATCGCGCCGAACGGGACGTGCACCGACGGGCGGCGCACGCCGAGCACGCGCTTCAGGCGCTCCCAGAACTCGTTCCAGCTCACCGCGTCGGGGCCGCCGAGCTCGAAGGTCCGGTTCGCCGCCGCCTGCTCGTCGAGCGCCCGGGCGTAGTACTCCGCGAGATCCTCGATCCAGATCGGCTGCAGCCGCTGCCTCCCGCCGCCGACGATCGGCGTCACCGGCGCGAAGCGCGCCAGCCGGACGAAGGTCGGCAGGACGCCGCCGTCCCGGCCGAAGACGAAGCTCGGCCGGAAGATCACGTGCTCGAGCCCGGATTCCTTGACGGCTCGCTCCATCTCCCACTTCGCCGCGAAGTACGGCACGGCGTCCTTCGACCGCTCGTCGAGCCCGAGCGCGCTCGCGAGGACGAACCGCCGCACTCCCGCGTCCTGCGCCGCCGCGACGACGTTCCGCGTCCCCTGCGACATCACGCGCTCGAAGTCGTCAGGCCGGCCGCGGATGATCGCGACGAGGTGGACGACGGCGTCCACTCCCTCGCACGCGGCGCGAAGGGAAGCCGGATCGGCCACGTCGCCCGCGGCCAGCTCGACGCCCCAGGCGGTGAGGCGCGTCGCTCGCGCCGGATCCCGCACGAGCGCACGCACGGGCGTCTCCTGCGCGCGCAGCGCGTGCACGACATGCGGCCCGACGAAGCCCGTCCCGCCCGTGACCAGGACCGTCAAGAGCCCGCCTCGAAGTTCTGCCAGTAGCGGCTCGCGGTCGGGCCGCGCTGGCCCTTGTACTTCGAGCCGATCGAGTCGGCGCCGTACGGGGTCGCGGCGGGCTCCGTCATCTGCATGAAGGAGATCTGCCCGATCTTCATCCCCGGGTAGATCGTGATCGGCAGGTTGGCGACGTTCGAGAGCTCGAGCGTGACGTGACCGTCCCAGCCGGGGTCGATGAAGCCGGCGGTGGAGTGGATGAGGAGGCCGAGCCGCCCGAGGCTCGACTTGCCCTCGAGCCGGGCGACGAGGTCGTCGGGAAGGCGGATCCGCTCGAGCGTCGAGCCGAGCACGAACTCGCCGGGATGGAGGACGAAGGGGTGGTCGTCGTCGACCTCGACCAGCTCGGTCAGCTCCGCCTGCTCGGTCTTGACGTCGATGAACGGATACCGGTTGTTGTGGAAGACGCGGAAGAACCGGTCGACGCGGACGTCGACGCTCGAGGGCTGCAGCAGCGCGTCGTGGTACGGGTCGATCTCGATCCTCCCCTCGGCGAGCAGGCGGGCGATCGTCGCGTCGGACAGGACCATTGCGGCGATTCTATGGAACCGACTAGCGTCACCCCGATGCGCCGGCCCACCTTCCGGAAGTCGCCGTCCGAGTACGACGAGCGCTTCATGGACACGATGGCGAACCAGTACCTGGAGAGGACGCCTTGGACCGAGCTGCGCCTCCGGGAGCTGCGAGCGCTCGTCGAACCTGCACCGGGCGACCGGATCATCGACCTCGGCTGCGCCGCCGGCGCGCTGACGCACTACTTCTCCGAATTCGGCGCATCGGTGGTCGGGGTCGACTCCGAAGAGCGGGCGATCGAAAAAGCGAGGTCGTTGTTTCCTGCTCTGGAGTTCAGGCTGGCGGACGTCGCGGCGTTGCCGTTCGACGATCATTCCTTCGGCAAGGCCGTCGCCGGGGATCTCGTCGAACATCTCGACGACTCGACGTTCCGGAAGATGCTGATCGAGCTGCAACGCGTGCTGACTCCTGGGGGAAGTCTTTCCATCTACACACCCAACCCGCTTCATCTAATAGAGCGGTTGAAAGAGCACAACCTGATTCTCGCGCAGAATCCGACCCATATCGGTTTGCGCACTGCCGAGCAACTGACGAACGTCCTGCAAGACTGCGGATTCGCCATCGAGCGCGCCGGGTGGGCGGCGAGCTTCATCCCTGTCCTCAAACTCGTCGAGAAGCCTCTGGGGAGGTACTTCCAGACGTTCCGCTATCGGCTGACGGTGCGGGCGTCGACTCCAGCCTGAGCGGTCCGAACCAGGTCGACTGGTGCAGCGGCTATCGTGGCTTCGTGGCCGTCACGCGCGCAATCGAGCTTCGCACCGAGATTCCCGGACCCCGCTCCCGCGAGCTCACCGAGCGGAAGGAGCAGGTCGTCGCCGATCCGCTCGGCCTCTACCTGCCGATCATGATCGCGGACGGCAACGGCGCGACCGTCACCGACGTCGACGGCAACACGTTCGTCGACTTCACCGGCGGCGTCGGCTGCCTCAACGTCGGCCACGCCCATCCGCGCGTCGTCGCCGCCGTGCAGGAGCAGGCCGCGCGCTTCCTCCACACCGACTTCACGATCGTTCCCTACGAGGTCTACGTCGAGTACGCCGAGCGTCTCGTCGCCTTGGCGCCGTTCTCGGGACGCGCGAAGGCCGCCTTCTTCAACACGGGCGCCGAGGCCGTCGAGAACGCGGTCAAGTTCGCGCGCGGCTACACGGGCCGCCCCGCGGTGATCGGCTTCGAAGGCGGATTCCACGGGCGCACGCTCCTCGCGCTGACGCTCACCTCGAAGACGCATCCCTACAAGGCCGGGCTCGGGCCGTTCGCACCGGAGGTCTATCGCGTCCCGTTCCCGGACGAATACCGCGGGATCACGGCGCACGACGCGCTGGACGCGCTCGAGCGCGCGCTCTCGACGCAGGTGGCCGCCGAGACGGTCGCGGCGATCGTGATCGAGGCCGTGCAGGGTGAGGGAGGCTTCATCCCGGCGCCGCCGCCGTTCATGGAGGGGCTGCGCGCGATCTGCGACCGCGAGGGGATCCTGCTCGTCGTCGACGAGGTGCAGACCGGATTCGGCCGCACCGGCCGCATGTTCGCCGTCGAGCACTTCGGCGTCGAGCCGGACCTGATCGTGGTGGCGAAGTCCATCGCAGCCGGGCTGCCGCTCTCGGGCGTCCTCGGCAAGGCGGAGGTCATGGACGCGCTCTGGGACAGCGCGGTCGGCGGAACCTATCCCGGCAACCCCGTCGCGCTCGCGGCAGCCGCCGCCGTCCTCGACGTGTTCGAGGAGGAGGGGCTCGTCGAGCGGGCGCAGCGGATCGGCGACACGATCCGGCCACGCATGCTCTCCTGGCAGGGGCGCTTCGAGGCGATCGGCGACGTCCGCGGCCTTGGCGCGATGCTCGCCGTGGAGTACGTGGAGGACCGCGAGACGAAGACGCCCGCGCCCGGCATCGCCTCGCGCGTAGCCGAGGAAGCCGCCGTGCGGGGGCTGCTGCTCCTCAAGGCCGGCGTCCACTCGAACTGCAACCGCGTCCTCTGCCCGCTCGTGATCACGGACGCCGAGCTCGAGGAGGGGCTCGCGGCGTGGGAGGAGGCGCTGGAAGCGGTCCTTGCGTAGCTGCGCCGGCCGCTCGCGCGTTCTAGGGCTGTGCCGGGACCGAGGTCGACAACCCCTGCCGTGTCACGGCCCCCGCAACCCGGCGACCTGATCGCCGACCGGTACGAGCTCGAGGAGCTCGTCGGGACCGGCGGGATGTCGAGCGTGTTCCGCGCACACGACCGCCAGCTCGACCGGCGGGTCGCGATCAAGATCCTCCACGAGCACTACGCGGACGACCCCGAGTACCTCGAGCGCTTTCGCCGCGAGGCGCGCGCGGTCGCGCGGCTCTCGCACCCCAACATCGTCACCGTCATCGACCGCGGCGACGACGACGGCCGGCAGTACATCGTCTTCGAGCACGTCGACGGCGAGAACCTCAAGGAGCTCGTCGTGCGCACGGGCCGCCTGCCGGTGCGGCGCGCCCTCGAGCTTGCGCTCGCCGTCGCCGACGGCCTCGCGTTCGCACACGGGCACGGGCTCGTCCATCGGGACGTGAAGCCGCAGAACGTCCTCCTCAGCAGCGAGGGCGAGGTGAAGGTCACCGACTTCGGCATCGCCCGCTCGCTCCACGTCGACCACGGCGTGACGCAGACCGGGACGGTGCTCGGCACGAGCGAGTACCTC
>DATCYP010000055.1:0-14003 GCA_036526375.1 Gaiellaceae bacterium
GCGAGCAGCTGCTCGGCCTCGCGGTGCGCCGTCTCGGCGATGTCGCGCGCCTCGACGCCCGCTTTCGCCAGCAGCTCGTCGGCGGCGGCGCGGGCGGTCTCGGCGGTCTGCGCGGCTTCCGCACTCGCCCGCGAGAGCAGCTCCTCGGCTTCTGCGCGCGCGTTGCTCAGCGCTGCCTCCGCTTCCGAGCGCACGCTTTCGGTGGCCGACTCCGCCTCGGCCCGGGCGGCGGCCACGATGCCCTCGGCCTCGGCGCGCGCCTCGGCCTGCAGCCCCTCGGCCCGCTCGTTCGCGGCCGCGATGGTCGCCGCGGCTTCCTCCTCGACGGATGCGAGACGCGCCTGCGCTTCGCGCGCCGCCTCTTCGGCCTGCTGCCATCGCTGCCCGAGCTCCTGCTCGACCTGCGTGATCTTCTCCCGCGCAGCCTCGAGGTCGCGCTTGAAGTGGTCGAGCTCCTTCTCGCGCTCGTCGAGGGCGAGCCGGCGGAGCCGGACCTCCTCCTCGGTGCGCGCGATCCGGTCCTTCGCGGTCTCCTGCGCGTCGCGCTCGATCCGGTCGGCGAGCTCGACGGCCGCCCGCACGAGCTCGAGCGCCTCGAGGCGGGCTGAGCGGTTGTCCGCGGTGAAGCTCGACCCGCCGCCGAGATCGACGCCGTCGGGATCGGGAGGGAGCCGTTCGAGCTGAGGGAGGGCGATGATGTCGGCGCCGGGCTCTGCCTCGTGCCCCAGGAACTCCGCCTCGTCCCTCTGCGCCGGATCCACGTCGTCCTCGCTCGTGCCTCTCAGGCGTGGATCTCGCAGCCGAGGTAGACCAGGGCCTCCACGGCCTCGGTCACGAACGTGCTGGCCTGCTGGGCGTCGGCGAAGTTGTACGACCGCGGCTCTGCCCCGTCGTCGCGGGACTCGACCTCCACGTCGACGACGCACGCGTCGCCGAGGTCGCGGGCCCTCATCGTCACGACGGGACGCCCGTATCGGCTTGCGCTGCGCACGAAGAGCTCACGCGGCTCGGCCTCCTCGGGGTTTCCGCGCCCCGGCCTTTTCATCAGCGCGCGTCGGCGACGGCCTGCGCGACGACGTTGCGGTCGACGAAGCCCTTGAGCTCCGCGGTGACCGCGCGCCGACGCGTGACGACGAGCACGACAGGCGTATCGACGATGCCGAGCTTGTGGAGGAGCGGGATGCCGGCCTGCTGACGGAAGACGTTGATGGCGACGAAACCCGCGCTACCCGCAGCGGCGCCCGCCCTGGCCTCGGCCGTCGCGAGCTTGTCGAGACCTGCACGAGGGGAGTAGAGCGAGACGACGACGACCGGGTGCTTCGTCAGCGCCCGGGCGATCGCGACCGGGAAGCCGTGCGTGGCGAGCTTCGTCGAGGGGGTGGCCGTGTGCGTGTGTGTCTTGCTCGGCGTGGTAGCCGTCGGCGTCGTCGAGACCGGGGTGGAGCTGGTGCTCGGCGACGAGCTCTTGTGCTTCGCGACGACGAACCAGTATCCACCGGCGATGACGACGACCCCTAGGAGGAGCGCGACCAGCCGGAGCTGGCGCGTGGTCAGCGTCTCGTTCATGAGCCTCCTATCGGCAGTCCCACGGCGGCGGGCCTCCCTGGAACGGGGGATACGTGCGGACCGCCGGCCTCCGGCGAACTCTCGGCTAGCCGGCGGCGGAGGTGCATGCTCCCGCGGCGTTCTGGTCGACCGCCCCACCGGGCCCTACGACTTTGGCGATATGCGTGCCTTGCTTATCGGATATGCAGTAGCCGTTCGGCGCGCCGAACACGACGAGGGTCTTGTCGATACCCGTGTCGACACTCTCCAGGCCGTTCGTGTCGGGCGGGTCGCCGCTGTTCACCTTCATGTTCGTGTAGTTGCCGACGTCCGAGAAATACGCCTCGGCAGAGGGGATGGCCGAGCGGACGTTGGCGGCGGCGGCGCGCTGCTGCGCACGGTCCTTGAAGCCGATGAACGACGGGACCGCGATCGTGAGCAAGACGGCCACGATGATCAGGACCATGAGCAGCTCGATCAAGGTGAAGCCGCGCTCGTCCCGAGGACCGATCCTGTCTCGGGAACGATCCGCCATGGCTTAGCAATCGGCATTCGCCGTCGCGCGGTCTCCCCCACTGTGAGGGATTCGCATCCCTCATCCCAGGGGAATGGAGCAAAAGGAGAGGGCGCGGTTTCCCGCGCCCTCGGTGGTTCTGGTCGAAGTGGTGGAACTAGCCGGTGGCCGAAGTGCAGGCCGCAGCGGCACTGTCGTCGACCGTGCCGCCAGGACCGACGACCTTGGCGATGTGGGAGCCCTGCTTGTCGGACATGCAGTAGCCGGTGGCGGAGCCGAAGACGACGAGCGTCTTGTCGACACCGGTGTCGATGCTCTCCAGGCCGTTCGTGTCGGGCGCGTCGCCGCTGTTGACCTTCATGTTCGTGTAGTTGCCGACGTCCGAGTAGTACGCCTCGGCATCGGGGATGGCCGAGCGAACGTTCGACGCGGCGGCGGCCTTCTGGGCGCGATCCTTGAACCCGAGGTACGACGGGACGGCGATCGCGAGCAGGACGCCGATGATGATCAGCACGACCAGGAGCTCGATGAGCGTGAAGCCGCTCTCGTCCCGGGCGTTGATGCGCTGTCTGAGGGAATGCATGCAGTTCTCCTTTGTTGGACGGGTACCCAGACCCGGCCTCTATCGGCAGCGAGCGCGGCGGCTCTTCCCCCTCTAGTGAGTGATTCGCGCCCCCGACCTCCCCCGCGGCGAGGGATGCCTCTCTTTCGTAGACGGTGCTCCCCCTCGAACGAGTGATTCCCGGCGGCTCCCCTAAAGAGGCAGACACCACCCGCCGATAGCTCGGTTCGCATGACGCCGCAGCCTTTCTCCATCGACACGCTTCTCGAGCGCGCCGCGACCGAAGACGCGTCCGACCTCCACATCACCTCGGGGTCGGCGCCGCTGCTGCGCATCCGCGGCAAGCTGGCGCCGCTCGACGACTTCGAGCCTTTCTCTCCCGAGCAGACGCGCGACCTTCTCTATCGCATCCTCTCGACGGAGCAGCAGAAGCGGCTCGAGATCGACCGCCAGATCGACTTCTCCTATTCCGTCCCCGGCGTCGCCCGCTTCCGTGTCAACGTCTTCTTCCAACGCGACAGCCTCGCCGCTGCCTTCCGCCTGGTTCCCCAGCTGATCAAGTCGGCCGGAGAGCTCGGCTTGCCGGAGGTTCTCCTCCAGCTCGCCCGCGAGCCGCGCGGCCTCGTGCTCGTGACCGGCCCGACGGGCTCCGGTAAGTCGACGACGCTCGCGACGATGATCGACTCGATCAACGAGAGCCGGCCGATGCACATCGTGACGATCGAGGATCCGATCGAGTTCCTCCACCAGCACAAGACCTCGGTCGTGAACCAGCGCGAGGTCGGCGCCGACGCGAAGGGCTTCTCCGAGGCGCTGCGCGGTGCGCTTCGCCAGGACCCCGACGTGATCCTCGTGGGCGAGATGCGGGATCTCGAGACGATCTCGACCGCGCTGACCGCGGCCGAGACCGGCCACCTGGTGCTCGCCACGCTGCACACCCAGAGCGCGCCGAGCACGATCGACCGCGTCATCGACGTCTTCCCGGCCGCCCAGCAGGGGCAGGTCCGGATGCAGCTCGCCGCGTCTCTCCAGGGGGTCGTGACGCAGACGCTGCTCCCGTCCGCCGACGGCCGCAGGCGCGTGCCCGCCCTCGAGGTCCTCCTGCCCGACGACGCCGTCCGCAACCTGATCCGTCAGGGGAAGACCGAGCAGATCTACTCCGTGATGCAGACGAACACGACGCGCGGCATGCAGACGATGGAGCAGTGCCTCGCCGAGCTGGTGCTGCAGCGCATCATCAGCCAGGAGACCGCCTTCAACGTGACGAGCCGGCGCGAGGAGTTCGAGGCGCTGCTCGCCCGCAGCGGCGTCGCCCCCCGTTCCGATGAACACCTCCCCGAGGCCCTCCGCGGCCTCCGAGTCGCAGGAGCCGCACAGTGAGCCTCTCAGACTTCCTGAAGAAGGACATCTCCTTCGGGCGCAAGCCTTCGCCGAACGGTGCGGCCGCGGCGTCCACGGCCGAGGCCACCGCGCCGACGCAGGAGAAGAAGGCGAAGAAGGAATCGCCGAAGCGCAACGGCTCGCTGCCGAAGCGCGCGCCAAAGCAGAAGAAGACCGCGTCGACCCTGTCCGGCGGCAAGCACAAGCAGGTCGTCGGCCTCAGCATCGGCGCCTCCGAGCTCGCGGCCGCAGTCGTCGTGAACAACGGCCGGCCGAAGCTCGTCAAGGCCGCCCGGCACACCCTTCCGCCCGATCTCGTGGCCGGAGGCGAGGTGCGGGACTCCGAGGCGCTCGCCAACGAGATCGCCGCCTTCTTCTCGGCCGCGGACCTGCCGCGCAAGAACGTCCGGCTCGGCATCGGCAGCAGCCGTACGGGCGTCCGTCTGTTCGAGCGCCCGGCGGTCGACGACCCGCAGCAGCTCGCGAACGCGATCCGCTTCCGCGCCTACGAGACCCTGCCGATCCCGATCGAAGAGGCGATGCTCGACTACCACGTCGTCGAGGACGCGACCACCTCCGACCGGGTGCTGCTCGCCGTCGCCTACCGCGACCTCGTCGACCGCTTCGCGGCCACCTGCGCCGCGGCGAAGATCGAGCTCGCCGGCATCGACATCGAGGCCTTCGCACTGCTGCGCGCGGTCAGCGGTGAGCCGCTCGCTCCCGGCGAGCGCGCCGAGGCCGCCCGCGTCGCGGTCTCGATCGGACACGACCGCACCACGGTCGCGGTCTCGGACGGCCGCGTGTGCGAGTTCACGAGGGTCCTCGACTGGGGCGGCGCCCGCGTCACGTCCGCGATCGAGCGCGCCGTCGAGGTCGACGCCGCCGAGGCCGAGCGGATCAAGCGCTCGCTCGACATCTCCGGCAACGCGCCGGAGCCGGGCGACGACCGCACGACCCGCGCCGTCGAGGCGGCCCGCCGCGAGGTCAACAGCCTCGCCCGCGAGCTCGCGTCCTCTCTCCACTTCTATCAGGATCAGCCGGACTCCCTGGGCTTCGCCGAGATCGTCATCACCGGCGGCGGCGCTCATCTGCAGGGACTCGCCGACCAGCTCGAGGAGCTGATCGGCATCAGTGTCCGTGTCGCCGACCCGTTCGCTCGCGTCGGCTCTGGGCACGGCATCAGCTCCGGCGGCCAGGACGGCTCTCTCGCCGTCGCAATCGGACTGGGAATCGAGGACTGATGCGCGCCGTCAACCTACTCCCCCGCCAGCAAGTCGAGCAGAAGCGCGAGCGCCCGAACACCGTGGGCCTCGTGGCCGGCATCGGCGGCGCCGCCGTCCTGCTCCTCCTCGTCGGAGGCTTCCTGCTCGCCAACCGGAGCGTCGACCGCCAGCGCCAGGCTCTCTCGGATGCGCGGGCGATGCTCGCCGCCACGCCGGCCAAGCAGCTCTCCGCCAAGACGCAGGCATTTCGGCAGGACGTGCTCAGCCAGCGCGAAGAGCGCAGCCTGGCGCTCGCCGCAGCGATCGGCAAGCGCGTGGCGTGGGATCGGATCCTCAGCCACATGGCCCTCGTGATGCCCGACGACGTCTGGCTGACGAAGGTATCCGGCACCATGCCGCTCCAGTCGGCGCTGCCGCCGGGCACGATCGCCACGCCGACGGCGCCGAGCGCGCTTCCGCCGACGCCGACGGCACTCGAGATCGACGGCTACACCTACTCGCAGCCGAGCGTGGCGCGGTTCCTCGAGCGCCTCCAGGTCGACCCCGACCTGAAGAACGTCCAGCTCAAGACGAGTGGCTCGACGATGCTCGGTAACGCCAAGGTCGTCGGCTTCACGATCGTGTCCGACATTCGCAAGGGAAGGGGTGCCTCGTGACCGCCCGCTTCGCGACCCTCTCAGACGGCAAGAAGATCGCGTCCATCGCGGGTGCGCTCCTCCTCGTCGCGATCATCGGCTGGTTCGCTCTCATCGCACCGAAGCGCTCCAGCGCCGCCAGCCTCAAGCAGCAAACCGCTGCAGTGCAGAAGCAGATCGACAGCAATCGCTCGACCGGCTTCATGCAGGCGCTGCCGGCGGTGCGCTCGGCGGGCGTCTTCAGCCTGGCCAAGGCGATGCCGAAGCAGCTCGAGACACCGAACGTGATCCTCGAGCTCAGCGGGCTCGCCTCCGCGTCGGGGATCACCTTCGACCAGATCACGCCCAACGCCGCGGCAACCACGGCCGTGCCCGGCGCCGTGGTGACCCCTGACACGACGGCCCCGTTCGCCGTCGAGCCGATCCAGGTCCAGTTCTCGGGGAGCTTCTACGACCTCGTCACGTTCCTACAGCGGCTGCGCAACCTTGTGCGGATCGACCACGGCCGCCTCTCTGCCTCCGGACGGCTCTTCGACGTCAGCGACATCGCGTTCTGCGAAGTCCCGGCGACATCGTGCTCGTCGTCGGCCGGGTCTGCGAGCGCCGGCAGCGGGACCGCCGAATCGACCTTCCCCCACGTGCAGGCGGTGCTCACGATCAACGCCTTCGTGCCGCAGCAGCCGCAGGCCGCCCCGGTCCCCGGCGCCACCGACACAACGGCGACCACGGGCACGACGACCACCACGACCAGCACCACGACCACGACGCCGGCGACTTCAGCCGCCCCGAGCACGAGCGGAGGGACTTCATGAGCCGCAAGAAGACAATGAAGAGCGTCCGGGAGGCCAAGGACCGGCGCGCGAAGAGGCTCGCCATAGGCGGTGGAATCCTGCTGGCCATCGTGCTCGCCTGGGAAGTCCCGCACTTCCTCGGCAGCAAGAAGGCGGCGGCCCCGCCCGCGCCCACCACCGCTGTGAGCACGACCACCACGCCCGGCACGACGGCGCCCGCGACGTCCACGCCGACCACGCCTCCGGCCACGGCCGCGCCGACGGCGAGCGCGAAGCTGACGAACTCCGACCTGCCGCCCTCCAACTCGAAGCAGCAGCTGACCGGCTTCTCCACGTTCGCCAGCAAGGATCCGTTCGACCAGCAGGTCACGGCGAACACCGGGCTGACCGGCTCCGGCTCCGGCTCCGGCTCCGGCGCGGGCACGGGCTCGGCGTCCGCACCCGCATCGGGTTCGGCGCCGGCAAGCAGCTCCCCCGTCGTAACGTCCTCGCGCATGCTGGCGCACAGCGGCGCCGTGATGCTCATGGTCAACGGCAAGCGGGAATCCGTCCGCGTCGGCGCCAGCTTCCCGAGCTCGAACCCGATCTTCAGGCTCGTCGCGGTGACGAGCGGCGCCGTGCGGATCGGCATCGCCAACGGCTCGTACGCGAGCGGCGCACAGACGGTGCTGCTGCGGCCGAACCGGACGATCACGCTCGTGGACACGTCGAACAACGCCCGCTACAAGCTCCAGCTGCTGGGGTCGTGAGCGCAGTCGCCCTCATCGACCTCCGCGGCGCCCCGCGGAGCAGGCTCGCGGCGAAGCTGCGGGAGGAAACGGGGCTCGGCCTCATCGAGCTGCTCATCTCCCTGCTCGTGCTGAACCTCGGGATCTTCGCGACGCTGGGCGCCTTCACCTCGGGCGCGGTCGCGATCCGCAACGCGAGCCGCATCTCGACCGCCGCCGCGCTCGCGGACAAGAACATCGAGGCGTTCCGCGACATGTCCTACTCGAGCGCGAGCTTCGCCGTCGGGACGACGACGGCCAATCAGACCGGCGCCGACGGCCGGACGTACAGCGTCACCACGGCCATCACCGCTGGAACGGCGCAGACCTCCGGCATCACGCCCACTCCCGCGTACAGCGGCAGCACGGCCGTCAAGGTCGTGACCATCACCGTCAAGGACGGCACCACCGGCAAGACCCTCTACGGGCCCGCGAGCACGACGTTCTCGCAGTGCGCCCAGGACCTGACCGCGACCGCCTGCGCGACGTAATGGCCGGATTCGCCTACAGCGCGATCAGCATCGACGGTCTCGAGACCGTCGGCGAGATCCACGCTCCCGACCTCGAGTCGGCGCGCGAGCAGCTGCGCATCCGCGGCCTGCTGGCGCACTCGCTCCGCGAGCTGCCGGCCAGCGGCGAGGACAACCTGCGGACGGCGTTCAAGAAGATCAAGCCCCGCTCGATGCAGGTCTTCTCGCGCCAGTTCGCGACGATGATCGAGGCGGGCCTCAACATCGTCGCGGCGCTGGTGATCCTCGAGGACCAGACCGACGACGTCTACCTGGCCGAGGTCATCGCCGAGCTCCGGGCCGACGTCGAGGGAGGGCTTCTCCTCTCGCAGGCGATGGCGCGCCACCCGAAGGTCTTCAGCGAGCTGTATGTCTCAATGGTGCAGGCGGGCGAGGCGTCGGGCATGCTCGACCACGTCCTCGACCGGGTCGCCGAGCAGATCGAGAAGGAGACGAAGATCAAGCGCCGCGTCAAGGGCGCGATGGTCTACCCGACGGTGGTCTTCACCTTCGCATCGCTCGTGCTCGTGGCGATGCTGATGTTCATCGTCCCGATCTTCGCGAAGATCTTCACGGATCTCGGTGGGCAGTTGCCGTTCCTGACGCGGATCGTCGTCCACGCTTCCAACCTCCTCCGCGATCAGTGGTACATCGTCTTCCCGCTGATCATCGGCCTCATCTGGGGCGGACTCCGCTACAAGAAGACGGAGTCGGGCCGCCAGGCGTGGGACCGCTTCAGGCTGCGGTTCCCGCTGCGCATCGGCGACACCGTGCTCAAGGTGACGATGGCGCGGCTGCTGCGCACGCTCGCGACGCTCGTCGCCGCCGGCGTCGACATCATCAAGGCGCTCGAGATCGCAGGCTCGACGGCCGGCAACTGGGTCGTGGAGCAGTCCCTGATCGAGGTGCGCACGAAGGTGCAGGAGGGCGTCCCGATCGCCCAGCCGCTCACGGACGATCCGATCTTTCCGCCGATGGTCAGCCAGATGGTGCGGATCGGCGAGGAGACGGGCGAGCTCGAGCAGATGCTGAGCAAGATCGCCGACTTCTACGAGGACGAGGTCGATGCGACCATCCAGTCCCTGACCTCGATCATCGAGCCGCTGATGATGATCGGCGTCGGGTTCATGGTCGGCATCATCATCATCGCGATGTACCTGCCGATGTTCCGGATGATGCAGCTGATCGGGAACCAGTAGTCCCGGCGGCGGCGGCGGCTTTCGACACGGCATAGATCGCACGGATCGCGACGCGCTCGATGCCGCGCGCGGCGGCGGGCTCCCGCAGCTCTCCCCGGAGGAGCTTCTCCAGGGCGCGGAAGGTGATCGGCAGCCGGGCGAGCGCGTACGTCGTGCGCGGGAACCGCTCGAAGGCGCGCTTCGCTCCCCAGCCGGCACGCGTGAGCGGCGCGATCCTGCGTTCCACCGCCGCCTGGTACGCGTCCAGGTTCTCGGCGCGGCCGGCCAGCACGTCGAGAGCCGCATCCGCGACGAGCTGCGCAGACAGGAATGCCTCGTACATCCCGTCGCCCGAGAAGGGATCGACGAGCCCGGCCGCGTCCCCGATCACGGCCGTCCGCCCGCGCGCGAGCTGCGTACCCGGCAGCCGGAGCGGCAGCCGGTAGCCCCGGGTGTCGCTCGCCGCGTCCGGGTCGACGCCGTACGCCTCGCACATCCGCCGCAGCTCTGCGCGCAGTCGCGGCCCCTCCTCCCCGTTTCCACCGACACCGACGTTGACGTGGTCGCCCTTCGGGAAGATCCAGCCGTAGCCGCCGCGGATCACCGCGATCTCGAGCACCATCGCGCCCGCGTAGCGCCGCTCGTACGGATAGTTCGCCTCGAGCGCCACGCCGTGGACGACGCCCTCGGCGAGCCCGAGCTGCTTCGCCGACGAGCCGTTGCACCCGTCCGCGCCGATCACGATCCTCGCGTCGAGCTCCCGCGCGTCGGCGGTCTCCCCCTCGCGCACCTCGGCGCCCGCCTCGGCCGCCTTCTGCAGGAGGAAGTGGTCGAGCCGCCGCCGCTGGGTCATGTACGCGAGCGGCGCACGGGCGCGGCGCGTGAAGCGGTACCGGTAGCGGAGGCCGCACTCGAGCCGGTCGACCGTGTCCTCCACGACGGGCTCGATCGAGAACGGCAGCAGGCGCGCAGCGCGGCCGGTGACGCCGCCGCCGCACGGCTTGTCGCGCGGGAACGTCGCCTTGTCGAGGAGCAGGACGCTCGCGCCCGCGGTCGCGAGGCGGTACGCGGCGGTCGAGCCTGCCGGCCCACCGCCGAGGATCGCGACGTCGTAGCTCGCCACGACCCAAAGCTACAATGGCGCTCCCTCGAGGGGGTGTGCCCGAGCGGCCAAAGGGAACGGGCTGTAAACCCGTCGGCTCAGCCTACGGAGGTTCGAATCCTCCCGCCCCCATCGTCCACCCTCAGCGCTTCTTTCCGCGGCTGACGACGAGTCCGACCCTGGCGCCGTGCCGCAGCTGCCT
Source organism: Gaiellaceae bacterium (assembly GCA_036526375.1). GTDB lineage: Bacteria > Actinomycetota > Thermoleophilia > Gaiellales > Gaiellaceae > Palsa-739. The sequence continues at coordinate 10,409 of DATCYP010000055.1, forward strand.
GCGCGGCTTCGGCCTCTGGGAGATCACGCGACCCTTCTTCACCTTCGTGGAGAAGACACGTTTGATCCTCCCCACGGAGCAGTCGCGGGCGTGGAGCATGCGCTTCGCCTTCTGCAGCCGCTTGCCCTCGAGCCTGGGCACGACGCAGTCCTTGACGAACGCCGCCGTGACCGAACGGGCCGCGGTCATCGTGAGCGCGCATCCCGCCGTGCCGGTGCACGCGCCCGTCCAGCCCGCGAAGGAAGAGCCGGCGGCAGCGCTTGCGCTGAGCGTGACCGAGCTTCCGTACGCGAAGCCGTGGCTACAGCCCGTTCCGCAGTCGATCCCGGCCGGCGCGCTCGTGACGGCTCCTGCTCCGTCACCCTGCCTGGTGACGGAGAGCGTCTCGGGAATGAGAGCGAACGTGGCCGTGACCGACTTCTGGCCGTCCACGGTGACGATGCACACGCCGGTGCCGGAGCAGCCGCCGCCGGACCAGCCCGCGAGCGCCGAGCCCGTGGCCGGGATTGCGGTCAGGGTGACCATCGTCCCGTTCGCGTAGTCGTGAGAACAGGTCCCGCCGCAGATGATGCCCGCCGGCGAGCTCTTCACCGTCCCAGACCCGGTTCCGGATCTCGCCAGCGAGAGCGTGTGGCTCGGGCACGAGTGCGAGCCGCTGCCGCCGGCCCCGACGGTGACCGGGACGGGCGGGGAGGCGATTCCGTTTGCGACCACGCGCAGCTCTGCCGACCCGGTGGGTGTCCCGCTCGGAAGCGCGAAGTCGGTGCAGGACGACGCCCCCGGCGCGATCGAGCGGTTCGTCATGCCCCAGGTGCGCGCGTACGTGACCGCTCCGGTGCCGTCGTTCGTGATCTGCACCAGTGGATAGTCGGTGCTGTCCTGGTAGTCGTCCCCGAACGCGGCGCCCTCGGAGAGCCCGTTCAGCTGTAGTCCGGCGAGCGTGTACGTGACGCCCGTGGCGAGCTTGGTCGGGAGCGAGGTGATCGTCGGCTCCCAGGCCGGCTTCGGGGTGCCGGGGTCCGTGAAGACCTCCATCGGTTCGGGGGTGGACAGCACCTGTCCGGTCGGCAACAGGAGCATGTAGTTGTTGCAGTTGTTCGGGAACCCCGACGCAGCGTTGGCAGGGGCCGGGCTGAAGCTCGTGCCGTCGAAGAGGAAGAACTGGGTGGGCGGCTGGCACACCCCGGCGTTGGCCGCGATGAGCACCTTGCCATCGGGCATCAGGGCTGCCGGCGAATCCCCCGCGTGCAGCTGCTGGCCGCCGACGATCGGAAGATTTGGGCCCGCCGACCAGGTCCCGCTCGCCGCCGTGTAGAGGTCGGTCGAGGCAGTCGCCCCCTCCGCGAAGACCTTCCCGGTGTACGTCATCAGCTGCGGTCCGATCTCGTTCAGGTCGCCGCAGACGACGAGCGGCGCCGGGGTCAGTCCGGCGCCGGACCAGGCGAGGGTGGCCGGATCGAAGGTCTCGGTCGTTCGAGCCGTGCAGGCCGGAGGAAGTACGTCGACGCTCAGAACCTTGCCGCTGGGAAGCAGCGAGAACCCGACTTCTCCGTTGCCCGAGATCCGCCCTACGGCACCGGTCGTCGTCCAGGTCAGTGTCGTCGGATCGAGAATGGCGTCGTCCGCGCTGGCCGTCGTGCCGGAGTCGCCGACCATCCAGCGCCCGTCTGCAAGCACGACGCTCGGGGCGTCTCCGATGAACTGCCACAGGCCGCTCCCGCCGGCGGGAGGCGAGACCGCCTTCCACGCATCGGCAAGGGGGTCATAGATCGCGCCGAGGTTGCTCCATGAGCTCACCCCGCTGAGCTGCTCGCCGCCCTCGACGGCCAGCCGACCGTCTGGCAGCACGGCCGCCGCGTAGGCATGTGGCGCGTAGCCGTCGGGCATCGACGCGGCCCGGCTCCAGGTCCCGTCGACGTAGCTGCCCGAACTGTCCGGCGTGAGCCGCCACCAGTCCGGGCTGCCGCCCGACGTTGGACCGAGGTCCTGCACCATCACCGTGCCGTCGGTGAGGAGGAACATCGCCCCCGGGTTGAACGGCGGCGGGTTCGTCAGCGCCTGCCAGGTCGGAGTCGTTCCTGCGGACGCCGTCGCGGCTCCGGCGAGAAGGAGCACGGCGAAGACGAGTGCCGCGGCCAGACGCGCGGTGACCCCGGTTCCCCTGAGGATGGAGCGGGACCGCATCGGACTCCTCCTCTCGTGACGGCCGATACCCGGCCGACCCGGGCGACCCTACGCCATCGTGATTCTCAGCACAAGGCGCTCAGTGCAGGATGTTGACCGCCCTCGCGACGACCATCACCGCGAGCGAGAGACTGATCGCAGACTGGACGAGCATCAGCATCTTCGCCCAGCGGCTGAGCGGCATCGTGTCGGTGGGGCTGAACGCCGCCGCGTTCGTGAACGAGACGTAGAGATAGTCGAGGAAGAGCGGTCGCCAGCCCGACTCCGCGAGGGCTTCTTCCGTCTGCTGTGGGAAGAGGAAGTCCCGCTGGGCCGGCGTGCAGCCCGGCCGCGAGAGGGGGCCGCCCCCGTCGAGCTGCCAGAACCAGAGCGCGAAGAGGAGGACGTTGACGACCCACATGTGAACCGCCGCGCGCAGCAGCGTCGACGCCTGTGCGTGTGCGCCGTTGATCAGCAGATGGATCAGAAGTGCGATCGAGACGGAATTCGCGACGCTGACGATGCCGATCGTCCCGATCGCCAGGCGCCGGCGGGTGAGCCGCCCGCGCGGGCGAATCGCGGCGAGGGATGCGAGCACGAGCAGCGTCAGCGCCGGCACGACCCAGCGAACGACCCCGAACGCGCCGGCGTGGGCGCCGGCGATGAAGCGGGACGGGAGATCCGCGTAGAGACCGGCGGCGGCGGCAATCGCGGCGGCGGGCCAGAGCGGGGACTCGCCGAGCTCCTCGGCGGGCGGAATCGCGCGGCGCACGTCCACGCGCTGAGGCTACGGGGAGGGTCGGCGGGCGGCGACCCGGGACGGGGCTACAATCCGCCTTCCAGCCCTCTTAGCTCAGCTGGTAGAGCACCTCCATGGTAAGGAGGCGGTCCCCGGTTCGAGTCCGGGAGAGGGCTTAAAACCCCCGCACACCGGGGGTTTTTGTTGTCTGACTTGAGCGCATAGAGCACCTCCCTGGGCAAGGAGGGGCTCCGTCCCCGCGCCTTTCTCCGCCCTCTACGGCATGCTCACCGACCGCTACCCCGGGCGTCAACAGAGCCAACGACTGACGGCCTCGCGACGGTTCGAGTCCGTCAGAGGGCTTGAAAAGGCCTGCAAATCGGCACTTCGTGTTGTCTGCGCTGAATCGCGGGTAAGGAGGGGGTCACCTCCGAAGCGCGGACCTGCCGTCCGTGGGGGCTTTTCTTCCGAGCGCGAGTTGCAGTTGACCGCTCCCGGAGGCTCGAAGGTCGCACCCGGTCGCACCCCGCCGTGGGCGAGGCTGGCGGCCTCGCCCACTGCTGGATTGAGCGAGCTTCACGGCCTAGGCGTGCAGTGTCGCCGCCGCGGCGACGGGTCCCTGTGCGGGAACAGAGCTTCTGCGGGCGAGGGCGATGCTTGTGCCTACGACCCAGAGCAGGTAGAGGATCTGGG
>DATCYP010000056.1:0-26448 GCA_036526375.1 Gaiellaceae bacterium
GGTGTCGAGCTTCTCGTAGACGGCCGGAGTCCCCTGCCAGAAGTTCGGGTCGATGTAGACGACGGTGCCGGCCGCGAGCGCCTGATACGGGCGGCTCGAGACGTAGTCCACGCCCTGGTCGATCCGTTCGAACTGCAGGCCACTGGTCCACGTGGAGGTTCCGGGGAACGGCATGCTGCTGGTCTGCGCCTGCGCGCGGCTGAGCTGAGCCGTGGCCGAGTGGAGAAGGTTGCGCAGACGGGTCACCCGACGCTCGGCCGCGCTGTAGCGGACGCTCATGAGCACGGCGCGCTTGTGCGCCTCGAGCTGGTCGGACAGGAGTTTGGCGTCGGCCGCGGAGTGGAGGAGCCGGCGCTCGGCGTGGGCGACCACGCGTGCGCGCGCGACGGCCGCGACCAGTTGCTTGTTCGCGGTGCGGATGCGGGCGCTGATCGCGTCCAGCCGTGACTGCAACTGCGCCTGGTCGACCGGGACGAGCCCGCTGCCGCCGCCTCTCTCGTACTGGGCGGCGAGCCCGAGGACCTCGCTCACGTACCAGGACGCGTGGTTGTAGCAATAGATGGCGCCGGAGATGTCGAACTGCCCGCCGCAGCCCGCGAGATAGCGCGCCGCGCTGAAGATCGCGTCCGTCGGATTGTTGGGATCGGCCACACCGTCCCCGTTCGCGTCGATTCCCCACCTGGCCCAGGTGGAGGGCATGAACTGCATCCAGCCGACGGCCCCGGCCGAGCTCGGCCCGAGATTGCGACCGAAGTCGGTCTCGACCTTGTTGATCGCGGCGAGCACCTCCCACGGGATGCCGTACTGGCTGCCGGCCGCCTGCCAGATGCTGCGCAGGGTGGTGAAGGAGTTGGGGCCGTTCTGGCCCTGCGTGAACGGGATTGCGCCTTCTCCCGTGGAGAAGGCCAGGGGTGCCGGGCCGCCGGAGTGCGAGCGCACGACCGTGAAGGTGTCGGCCGACGCGGTACCCGAGACGGCCAGCGCGAGCGCGGCCGCGAAGAGCGGGAGCAGGCGTCTCATGGCTACTGCTGGCCGGCGACGCGGAGCCTGGGCAGCTCCGAGGGCTCGGCCTCGTCGGCCGCTCCGTCCGCGGGCGGCTCGGCGTCCGCGGCGTCCTCGGGCTCCGAATCCGGCAGGGGATCGAGGTCCGCGACCGCCGCGACGGCGTGCTGCTTGAGTGCGCGATCGAGCGCGATGAGGAAGTCGTGGCGGTTCGAGGCGGCGTTGGCGGCGACCTCGCGGTCGACCTTCTCCTCCAGCACGAGCTGGATCAGCGCCTCGCTGAACGTCTGCATCTGGAAGAAGTCGCCTTCGGCGATCGCCTCGGTGATCTCGTCGGGCTTGTTGTCGCGGATCAGGTCGGCGATCCGGGCGTTCCCGATCATGACCTCGACGGCCGGGATCCGGCCGCCGCCGATGCGCGGGAGCAGCCGCTGGCTGATGACGCCGCGCAAGACGCCGGCGAGGATGGAGCGGATCAGCTGCTGCTTGACGGCCGGGAAGAACTCGACCATCCGCCCGATCGTCTCGGAGGCGTCGACCGTGTGCATCGTCGAGAGGACGAGGTGGCCGGACTCCGCGGCGGCGAGAGCGGTCTCGGCGGTCTCCGCGTCGCGCAGCTCGCCGATCAGGATGACGTCCGGGTCCTGGCGGAGGCCCCGGCGCAGCGCCTGGGCGAACGACGCCGTGTCGAGCCCGACCTCGCGCTGGTTGACGATGCAACCGTGGTCGCCGTGGACGATCTCGATCGGGTCCTCGATCGTCACGATGTGCTGGCGCCGCGAACGGTTGATGTGGTCGATGATCGCCGCGAGCGTCGTCGTCTTTCCCGAGCCGGTCGCGCCGGTCACGAGCACGAGCCCGCGATGCTCCTCGGCCAGGCGGCGAACGCCGGCCGGCAGCGAGAGCTCTGCGAAGTCCGGGACCTCGCGGGGGATGACGCGGAAGGCGATCGAGATCGAGCCGCGCTGGCGGAAGCCGTTGACGCGGAAGCGGGGCAGGCCCGCCGGCGCGTAGGCGCTGTCGAGCTCGCCCGTCTCGAGGAACGTCTGCAGCCGCTTCGGCGTCTCGGCGCAGACCTGCTCGAGCGCCAGCTCGAGGTCGCGCTCGGTCAGCTGGACCTCGTCCGCGAGCTCCCCGAGATTGCCGTCGCGGCGGACGATCGGAGGACGCTCCACCTTCAGGTGGATGTCACTGGCGCCAAGCTCGACGGCGCGGCGGAGCACGAGTTCGAGATCCATCGGCAGCCTTTCCAATCGGCCGGCTACGGCACCGGCTTTAGCGTGTATCCCCCGGATGAGCGGATGCGGGCGCGGCCTCGTTCATCCGGTCGGCTTCTGCGACGAGACGATCGGGGCGGCGCAGCGCCAGTACTCCCGCTTCGGCCGTACCGAGACGAGCTCGCACGACTTGTTCGTGAGGTCGGGGAAGCCGTCGAGGCGACCCTTCGAGCAGCTCTGCATCGAGCTGTCCTGCTGGCCGTTGACGACGACCGGGGTGCAGCTGCTGAGCAGTCCGGCGTCCCTCAGGATGCGCCCGTCCCGAATCGCGGCCATCAGCCCGATTGCGAGGCCTCCCACGATGAGGATCTTCAGCACCATCGTCTCTCCCGAGTAGTCAGCCGTCTGAGTCGGCACCGGCCGCGGCTGCGCCGATCCCTCCTTCGGACGAACTGCGCGCTAGCGCGCGATCAGCGCCTCGAGCTCCCGCTCGAGCTGGGCAAGCTCGTTCGCGTGGCCGCCGATGCCGCCGCCGAGCTCGTCGAGCGTCTGCTCGAACCGGCCGCGCTCCGTGGCCACGAGCTCGTGGAGACCGTCCCGCTCGGCTTCGAGCTCGCGGATCCGCTGCTCGAGCCGCTCGGCGTTCCGCTGCGCAGCCTCCGACTCCCGGGTCAGCTGCGTGGCGAGGTTCGCGAGCGCGGTGCGGTGCTCCTCGAGCTCCGCGCCGGTCGCCGCGAGGTCTGCTTCGAGCTCCGCGATGATGTGCTTCTTGCGGCGCCAGAGCGGCCGCGGCGGAGCGGCTGCGGCCTCGGGGTCGGACGCGTCCTCCGAGCGGCCGGCATGGATCGCGAGCGCGCCGACGAACGCGGCCAGGCAGATGCCGGCGGCGTAGAGCAGGCCGGGAAGGCCGCGCACGACGAGGAACGCGGCCGCAGCGGCCAAGGCTCCCGTGACTGCGGTGCCCGCCGCGGCGAGCGTGCGCGCCGGCGCCCTTCTCACCTCAGGTGACCGCCCTGGATGATCGCCACGAGCTCCTGCGTCTTCGACAGGGCGCGCTCGAGGCGGCTGTTGCGGTCGGCCAGCTCATGCTTGAGGCGGTCGACCGCCTCCTGGTCGCGCAGGCGCTCGACGCGGATCCGCTGGAGCTCCGCCTCGAGCTCCTGCACGCGCTGCTCGCGCGCCGCCATCTCGCCGCCGAGCTCCTGCATCTTTCCGCGGAGCTCGTGCAGGCGCGTCGCCTCGGTGTCGAACAGGTTGAGCACGCGCTCGAGCGACCGTCCCCAGACGGGCGCCGCGGCGGCCGCGCCCGAGGAGACCGAGTCGGCGCCGGCTGCCGCCACGCTGATCGTCGCTGCGTCGAGCAGGGACGCGAGGGTCGAGACCTTGACGACGCCGATCGCGACGTCGCCGGAGAAGTGCTCGCGAATGCTCGCGATGCGCTCGGGGGTCGCGTCGGCGAGGACGACACGGACGCTGCCGTCGCCACAGCGGACCGGCGCGGCGCCGATGCGTGCGAGTTCCTCGCCGCCGACGCGGGCAGCGGACTCGCCGTCGATCAGGATCGGCTCGTCGTCGAGGTAGGGAAGCTCCCAGCTGCGCGCGGTCGCGATCGCGGCGCTGCGCTCGTCACCCGGCTCGACGCGCTGCTCGTCGTCGTACGTCGTCTCGCTCTCGAAATAGTCGTCCACAACAGGCCTCCAGTTCGCGTATCGGCGGAGTAGTTATCGGCCTTCCTGCCGGCCTTCTTTAGGCGCCGAGCGCCTCAGACCTGCGCGAGATAGACGCAGACGTCGCCGCCGGGGAGGGTGCGACCGCTGCGCACGACCTCGAAGAGGGCCGGCTCGTCCTGGTCGGGGAAGATCAGCTCCACCGTCTGGCCTGCCTGCGGCGGAACGCCGGTCTGCGGGACGAGGTCGTATCCGTTCGGCCCGGGGACGAAGAGCGAGTACTCGATCGCTTCCGGCTCGACCTCGGCCTCGACCTCGGCCTCGACCTCGTGCTCGGGCTCGGCGTCGGCGGTCACGGGCTCCTCGGGGAGTTCCTCGAGGTCGGAGCCGAGCTCGGCGGCGAGCCCGCGGATCGCGTCGAGCGCGTCGAGCAGCCGCTCCTTGCCGAGCTGCAGCTGCGCCTCGCGCTCGTCGGCCGCGGTCGCGGCGGCGGCGAGCTGCTCGATCGCGTTGCCGAGCTCCGTCTCGAGCAGCGTCCGCTGGGCGACCAGCGACTCGCGCTCGGCGTGACTGCGGTCCTGCTCCTCTGCGAGCAGGCGCGTCTGTTCCTCGACCTCCGCCTGGGCGTCTGCGGCGACGGTGCGCAGGCGCTCCAGCTCGGCGACTGCGCTGTCGCGCTCGGCCTGGAGGGCGATCTGCGACTCGCGTACCCGCTCTGCCTGCCGCAACAGCTCCTGCGCCTCCTCGAGCTGGGCGCTCAGTCCGTCGCGCTCCTCGACGACGCGGCGCAGCTCGCTCGCGGAGCTTTCCCGCGTCTCGTCGAGCGTCGACTCGAGCTGTGCCACGTCGGCACGAAGCGCATCGCGCTCCTCGGCCGCCCGGCCGAGCGCGGCCAGGCGCTCGAGCGCGTCGCCGAGCTCGTCCTGAAGACGTTCGCGCTGTCCGCCGAGCTCGCTCCGTTCGGCGGCGTGGAGCTCGCGCTCCTCTGCGAGCCGGCGCTCCTGGTCGGCGGAAGCGGCCCGCGCCTCGGCCAGCGCCGTCTGCAGGCCGTCGAGCTCCTGGCGCGTGCGTGCGTGCTCGTCGCGAAGCTCGCCGAGCTCCCGCTCGCGCGCGGCCTGCGTCTCGGCCAGCGCGCTCTCCAGCCGGTCGACGTCGGCGAGCAGCCGCTCGCGCTCGTCGGCCGCGGCGGACTGTGCTTCGGCCAGGGTGGATTCGAACTGCTCGAGCTCGGCGCGCAGGCGCTCGCGCTCTGCGGCGTCGGCGTCGGCGCCGGCGAGCCGTTCGAGGGCGTCGCCGAGCTCCTGCTCGAGCCGGTCGCGGTGGTCGGCGAGCTCGTCTCGCTCGGCGGAATGCCGTTCGTGCGCCTCGGCGAGCCGACGCTCGTGCTCGGCGGCCGTGTCGCGCGCCTCTGCGAGCGTCGTCTGCAGGCGCTCGAGCTCCGCGGTGGCCCGATCGTGCTCCTCGTGCAATCGCGTGAGCTCCTGCTCGCGCCCGGTCTGCGCCTCGGTCAGCGCGCCTTGCAGGCGCTCGAGCTCTGCCGCGGCGCGATCGAGCTCCTCCTGCAGCCGCACGAGCTCCCGCTCGTGCTCGACCTGCGCCTCGGCAAGTGCGGCCTCGCGGCTCGCCGCCTCGTCCTGCAGCCGCTCCTGCTCGGCTACGGCCGCTGCCTGCACCTCGGCGAGCGCAACCTGGAGGCGCTCGATCTCCGCACGCAACTCCTCGACCTCGAGGCCCTGCGCTTCCGGCTCGGGCTCGACGACGAGCGGGGCTTCCTCGCCCACCTCGGCCTCGTCGATCGACTCCTCGGGCTCGGTCTCCGGGCTCTCCTCGGGCTCGTCGAGCGCCTCGTCCGGTTCGGACTGCGGGCTCTCCTCGGCCTCCGGAACGACCTCCAACGGTTCGACGGCTGCTTCGTCCTCGATCTCGTGATCGTCCTCGGCGGCCTCCGTCTTCTCGAGCGAGGGGGCCTCTTCGACCGGCTCGGTCTCCTGGACGGCCTCCGCCTCGTCGATCGGCTCCGCTGCGGCGACGGGCTCGGTCTCCTCGACGGGCTCATCGGGCCGCGCGGCCGGGGCGACCGCCGTCGGAGCCAGCCGGAGCTTCGGGAGCCCGGCGCGCGTCTCCTCGGACTCGGCGTCGACCGGCGGAACGCCGAGCGCGAAGCCGTACTCGGTCCGGAGCGCGCCGCCGCTCTGCATCGCCAGCGCGTGCGCGACCGCGGCGCCCGACGCGAAGCCGAGCTCCACGATGATCTGGCCGAGCGGCCGCTTCGACTGCTGCTGCACCTCGAGCACCGTCGCGAGCTGCTCCTCGCTGATGAGCCCGAGCTCGGTCATCAGCTCGCCGAGCTGACGCTGCGGGGTGCGCTCCTGTTCCGCGCTCATTTCCGGGATCCGACCTGCCGCAGGGACGTCACACGGGTCTTATCGGCCGGAGAAGCATCGAACTTGACTGCTTTTGCGATCGTCCCGACCAAACGCAGAAACGCCTGTTCGAGGGATCGCCGGAAAGCCCGCTCCGGACGACGATTGGGGCCAGGACAACTGCGGCGTCCTTGGGTACAGCGAGTTGGAGGAGGAGCGCCGCATGTCCAGCACACTTCAGGAAGGCCCCACCCACAGGGACAGCCTGCTCGAGGTCGAGTACGACGTGGAGCGTCGGGAGGCAGAGCGCAGGGACCTGGCCCGCGAGATCGAGGCACAGCACGAGCGGCTGCACACGTTGCGCAGCACGGTGCTCGAGGAACTCACGAAGCAGCGGCGGGTAACGATGCCGCGGTGGCCCAGCGGGCCGAAGGTCGTCGCCACCCTTGTCGACGAGGGCGAGTGGTGGGACAAGATGCTGGGGAAGAAGAGGGCCGCTTAACGGCGTCCGGCGGTGGGGGAGCCCGGGACGCCGGGCTCTCGTCACCGAGGGGTGGTTCGATCAGGGAGGCCCGCCGGTCGTCGTGGTCGTCGGCTCGGTGGTCGTCGTGGCTTGTGTCGTTGTGGGCACGGTCGTCGTGTGCACGGTCGTCGTCGCATGCGTCGTTGCTTGCGTCGTCGTGTGCACGGTCGTTGTCGTCTTGGCCGTCGTGGTCTTTCGCTTTGTCGTCGTCTTCTGCTGCGTCGTGGTCTTGGCCTTCTTGTGCTTCTGCTGGCAGCTGTCGTGCGGGCGCGCGTCGTGGAACGTGCGCGCGAACTGGTACCGCCCGCACCACGGCTTGTACGGCGGAGCGCCCGGGCTGGCGAACTGCTCCACCGGTTGACCCTGCAACGCGTCCGTCATGAACGTGTGCCAGATCTGCGCCGGCAGCGTGCCGCCCGTGACGCCCGCGATCCCGTGCACGCCGCGCATCGGTCGTTCGCGCTCCGGATACCCGACCCAGGTGACGGTGGTGAGCTGGGGCACCCAGCCTGCGAACCACGCGTCGGCGAAGCTGTCCGTCGTCCCGGTCTTGCCGGCCGCCGGCCGGCCCGCGAGCGCCGCCGCCGTCCCCGTTCCCGCCTGGACGTTCGCCGCCAGGACCCGCGTGACCACCGCCGCGACCTTGTCGTCGACGACGCGCCTCCCCTTGGGCTTCGAGGCCTGCTCGGCGTGGCCGCCGGGGAAGACGACCTTCGTGAGGATGGTCGGGTCGTGCGCGACCCCACCGTCCGCGAGCGTCGCATAGGCGCTGGCGAGGTCGAGCGGGCTCACCGCGTTCACGCCGAGCACGATCGAGGGGACGGGCTTGAGCCTCGACTGGATCCCCATCCGGTGCGCGAGCTCGGCGACCGGCCTGGGTCCGACGTCGAGCGTGAGGCGAGCGTAGACCGTGTTGTCCGAGAGAAGCGTCGCCTGTGTGAGCGGGATCCGGCCGGAGTACGTGCGCTCGAACGTCTGGACGTGCCAGTTGTTCGGGCCGACGAAAGGTGCCGAGAGGTACTTGGTCGCGTACGGGTTGATCTCCCGCTCGACGGCGTGCGTGAGCACGAACATCTTGAACGTCGACCCCGCCTGCCTCCGCCCGTCCACCGGGAGATCGAAGGAGATGCGCTTCCCGGTCTGGGCAATCGCCATCGCGCGGATCTGGCCCGTCTTCGGGTCGATCGAGACGATCGAGCCGGCGGGGTCGTTCTTGCGGTTGAGCGTGCCGAGAATCGAGCGCGTCGCCTCGTTCTGCATCTTCGCGTCGAGCGTCGTGTAGATGCGGAGCCCGCCGCGGCGCACTCGCTCCGCTCCGTACTCGTTCACGAGCTGGTTCGTGATGTAGCCGGTCAGATACGTCTCGCCCGCGAGCCCTCGCACCCTTTGCGGATTGAGACCGAGCGGCGTGTGGATCGCTCGTCGATAACGCGCCTCGGATATGTCACCGGTGTCTCGCATGGCTCTCAGCACCTCCGCTCGGCGGGCCTTCGCGGCGTCCGGCCGGCTGAGCGGGTCGTAGGCCGACGGCGCCTGCGGCAGCCCGGCGAGGAGCGCCGCCTGCTCGAGCGAGAGATCCTTGGCGTGGACGCCGAAGTAGGCGTGCGCGGCCGCCTCGATCCCGTACGCCTCCTGGCCGAAGTAGATGTCGTTCAGGTACGTCTCGAGGATCTTGTCCTTGCTCCATTGCTTGTCGAGCTGGACGGCGAGGCAGGCCTCGGTGAGTTTCCGGCTGATCGTCTGTTGCGGGCTGAGGTAGAGGTTGCGCACGAGTTGCTGCTCGATCGTCGACGCGCCCTGCGTGAACCCGCCCGAGGTGACGTCGCTCTTCAGCGCCCGGATGATCCCGATGTAGTCGATCCCGTTGTTCTCGTAGAAGCGCCGGTCCTCGACGGCGACGATCGCCTTCCGCATCACGGGGCTGATGTGCGCGAGCGGGACGGGCTGGCGGATCCCGTTCGCGCCGAGCAGCCCGAGCCGCGTGCCGTCGCTGGCGAGGATGACGCTCGCCTGCGACGGGCCGTGCGCCTGGAGGCCGTCGAGGCTGCACGAGTACCAGAAGAAGGGCCCAGCGACCGCACTGCCGACGGCGAAGGCGCCCACGAGCACGACGACGCAGGCGGCGGCGATCTGCAGCCCCCGCTTCAAGCGCAGCCCTCGTTTGCGCGCGTGCCGTCTCCCATTGCGACGTCGGGTAAACGTCACAGCGGGCTCCTGGTTACGGGTTCAGCTCCGGAAGATGCGCGCGAGCAGGCTGCGCTTCGGCGGCGGAGGGTCGGGAGCTGGCGGCTCGGGTGGCGGAGGTGGCACGGGTTGCGCCGGGTCGTCCTCCGGCGGAAGCATCGATCGCGGCACCGCTCCGCGCTCCCGCTGGGCGCGGATCGCGGCGTTCATCTCCTCGCGGTGCGACTCGTCGTCCACCGCCTTCAGGGTACGCCGCAGAGCAGGCGCCTCCTCTCGTAGGCTCGCGCCCATGTGCTTCGACGTCGACTCCGAGCCGCCGATCCCGCGGATCTCGGGCGCGGCCGTCTCCCACGACGACCTCGTCCTCGAGAGCGCCGACGGCACCCGGTTCGCCGCGTTCCGGGCGCTGCCGGAGGCTGGAAGCGCCGCTGGCGGAGAGATCTCGACCGGGGTCGTGATCCTGCCCGACGTCCGCGGCCTCTACCGCTTCTACGAGGAGCTCGCGCTCCGCTTCGCCGAACGCGGCCACGCGGCGATCGCATTCGACTACTTCGGCCGCACCGCCGGCGTCGAGAAGCGGCCGAACGAATGGGACTTCTGGCCTCTCGTCGAGCAGCTCACCCTGGAGCAGGCGATGGAGGACACCGGCGCGTGCATCGGGCATCTGCTGGAGCAGGGCTGTACCTCGGTCTTCACGGTCGGGTTCTGCATGGGCGGCTCCTACTCGTGGGCGGCGACCGCGTTCCACCACGAGCTGGACGGCGCGGTCGGCTTCTACGGGCGGCCGTCGCGTGCCCTGCCGTTCGTGGCCGAGATGCGCGCGCCGATCCTGGCCCTGCAGGGCGGGGCCGACCAGGCCATCAGCCACGAGGACAACCTCGAGTTCGAGCAGGCTCTGCGCGAGGCGGGCAAGGACTACGAGTTGATCGAGTTCGAGGGCGCGCCGCACAGCTTCTTCGACCGGAAGCAGGAGGAGTTCCAGCAGGCCTCCGACGAAGCCTGGCGCCGCACGCTCGAGTTCATCGACGCCCACAGGTAGTTTCGTGCGGCCCCGTGTCGGTATCCCGGATGGGAGTCCTCGCGCCGATCCGCGGCCTCCTCTGGGCGCGGCGCCGGCGTCCCGAGCAGGTCGCCTGCTGGGTGTCGCTCGCGCACGACGGTTCGCCCCGCCCGACCTCCCGCGCCAGGCGATCGAGGCCGAGGAGGCCGGCGTCGACGGCATCTGCTGCTCCGACCACCTCGCCGCCGTGGTGGACGCCTCCCACCGCGCCGACGTCGTCGGGCAACGCCTGGGTCTGGCTCGGCGCCGGGCACACGCGACGAGCTGCGCTGCGCTCGGGCCGGCGGTGACCGCGCTCGTCCACCGCTACAACCCGGTCGTCGTGGCCCAGCAGGCTGCGACACTCGAGGCGCTCGCCCCGGGGCGCGCGTTCCTCGGGGTCGGCTCGGGCGAGGCGATGAACGAGGTGCCGGCAGGGATGGACTGGCCGTCGCCCGCAGAGCAGCTCGCACGCACGGAGGAGGCGCTCGAGATCGTCGTGCGCCTGCTCGACGGCGAGACGGTCGACTTCGAGGGTCGCTTCTTCCGCGCCCGCGGCGCGGTTCTCCACCACCAGCCGCAGCGGCGCCCGCCGGTGTACATGTCCGCGTTCTACGAGGGTGCGGCCGAGGTCGCCGGCCGCCTCGCCGACGGCATCTGGACGCTCGGCGACCCCCGGCGCGCGCCGAGGGTGATCGACGCCTACCGGCGCTCGTGCGAGCGCCACGGCCGCGAGCCCGGCGAGGTCATCCTGCAGACGCTGTTCTCCTGGGCCGACGACGACGAAGCGGCGCTCGAGGCCGCGCGGGAGTGGAGGGGCACGCTCGTCGACGCGAACTACACCGACGACGTGCACGACCCGGCCGAGATCGAGCGGCTGGGGGAGGAAGAGGTCTCGGACCGGAAGCTCAAGGCGATGACGATCGTCTCCTCCGATCCGTCCAGCCACGTGAACCGGATCAAGCTGCTCGAGGGGATGGGCGCGACGATCGTTGCGCTGATGAACGTCTCGGGCGCCGACCCGCACGGCGCGCTCGGCGTCTACGGGCGCGAAATTCTGCCCGAGCTGCGCGCCTAGCTAAGTCGTCGAGCCGTAGGTCGAGATGAGGAGCGGCAGGTCGAGCGCGACGAGGACGAGCGCGAGCGTGAGCAGCGCGAGCGGCGCTCCGCGCGTCCCGTCGTACACGAAGACGAGCTCGAGGAAGGCGACCGCGATCGCCGCGGCGACGAGCGTGGGGCGCGCGATGGTCCCCACCAGGAGCCGTCGCCCGCGGAAGGCGGCTGCCAGGCAGAAGAGGCCCGCGAGGACGACGAGCACGAGCGGCGCGGGCAGCGGCGCGTGTCGGGGGACGTACGACGCGACGACGATCACTCCGGCGGCGGCGAACGCGAGCGAGACGAGCGCCGTGCCGGGCGGTGTGCGCAGGAACCTCAAAACGTTGCGATCCTCGTCATCACGACCAGGGTCGCGATCTGCATGCAGCCCTGTACGGCAGTGCAGATGGTGTAGCGGCTCATCAGTCGCTGGATCCGCTGTCCGTCGGGCTGCTCCCTGCGCAGCTCGAGCAGGACGCCGACGTTCGCCGGTAGCAGCACCGCGAACGCGGTCAGCGCGAGCACGGCCACGATCACGAAGGAGGCCACGAGCCACCAGTGCCGCGGATACGGCGTGTCGAGCACGCCGAGCTTGCGTGCCAGCTGCCAGCCGGCCGTCATCGTCGTGAGCGCGAGCGTCGGCATCACGACCATCATCTTCGGCATCAACCGGCGCATCACCGCACCGCGCACCGGCGGGTCGAGCCGCCGCATGATCGGCCCGACGACGAAGCCCATGAACAGGTCGATTCCGGTCCACAGCCCACCGCCTGCGACGTGCAGGAAGTCGAGCGGCCAGAGGGCGTTCGAGAAGATCGCGGCGAGCAGGAGGGCGAGCGCCGTCGCGGGGACCGCGAGCAGCCTCGTCGGGATGAGCGGCTCCGGCCGCGGGAGAGTTACGGGAGGTGCGACTGCGCTTTCCACGGGGTCGGAGTCTCCCATTCGCGCCCGACGTCCACAAGGCGATACTCGTCGGATGGAGAGCGCGGAGGAATGGATCGGCGCCCACTGCAAGCCGGTCGGTCCGGGCGAGGTCGTCCGCGACCGCGTCTGGGCCACGACCACGCGGATCCCGACCGCGGACGGCCCGGTGTGGTTCAAGGCGTCCGCTCGAAGCCATGGATTCGAGACGGAGCTCGTCGCGTCGCTCGCCCGGTGCAAACCGGACCTCCTGCCGCGCGTTCTCGCCTGCGATCCAGCTCGAGGCTGGCTTCTGACGGCCGATGCGGGCACGTCCTTCAGGGAGCTCGGCAACCCGCCGGAGCTGTGGCTGCGGCTCCTCCCCCGCTACGCGGAGCTCCAGCGTGAGGCGAACGTGCCGGACGCCGTGCCCGACCGGAGGCTGCCGCGCTGGTCCGAGCTCTACGCCGAGCTCGCTGCGTCCGAGCTCCCGCTCGAGCCCGCCGAGACGGAGCGGCTGCGGCGCTTCGCCCCGACCTTCGCCGCGCGCTGCGAGGAGCTCGCCGAACACGGACTGCCCGCAACCGTCCAGCACGACGACCTCCACGACACGAACGCGTTCGTGGACGGATATCACCTGCGGATCGCGGACTGGGGCGACGCGTCGCTCTCGCACCCGTTCGTCTCGCTCGTCGTGACGTTTCGCTTCCTCGAGGAGCGGAACGGCCTCGACTCCGCGGATCCCTGGTTCGCGAGGCTGCGCGACGCCTATCTCGAGCCGTGGGGGACGGGGCACGTCGCGGCGTTCGAGCTGGCAGAGCGACTCGGTCGCTTCGTGCACGCATTCGGCTGGCTCTCCCTGCTGCGCCTCCTGCCGCTCGAGGATCGGGTCGCGTACAACGTCCCGTTCCGCACCGTGCTCCTGCGCGCCCTGGCCGGGGTCTGAGGCGTCTCCGGCGTTTCCCGTTCGTGCCTGCCGTCCACAACCTCGGGGAGAGCAACTCCGAGGAGGAATGACCCATGGGCGAGCTCGTCGCCGACTATGTCCTGAAGCGCCTGCGCGAGTGGGGCGTCCACCGGATCTACGGCTACCCCGGTGACGGGATCAACGCCTTCCTCGGGGCGCTCGACCGCGCCGACGGGGACCCCGACTTCATCCAGGCCCGCCACGAGGAGATGGCCGCCTTCATGGCCTGCGGCCACGCGAAGTTCGCCGGGCCCGACGCGCTCGGCGTCTGCATGGCGACCTCCGGCCCGGGCGCCGTCCACCTCCTCAACGGCCTCTACGACGCGAAGCTCGACCACGTCCCGGTCGTCGCGATCGTCGGTCAGCAGAAGCGCTCCTCGCTCGGCTCGCACTACCAGCAGGAGATCGACCTGCCCGTGTTGTTCAGGGATGTCTCGGAGTACGTCCAGTACTGCATGGTCCCTGAGCAGGCCCGCCAGCTCGTCGACCGCGCCTGCAGGATCGCGCTCGACCACCGCGGCGTCTGCACGATCATCGTCCCGAACGACGTGGCCGAGCTGGACGCCGTCGAATCGCCGCCGCGCGAGCACGGCTCCGTCTACTCGAGCGTCGGCTACAAGCGTCCGCGGATCCTGCCTCAGGAGTCCGAGATCGAGCACGCGGCCGAGATCCTCAACGACGGCGAGAAGGTCGCGATGCTCGTCGGCCAGGGCGCGCGCGGGGCCGCGGAGGAGCTGGAGCGCATCGCCGACCTGCTCGGCGCCGGCGTCGCCAAGGCCCTGCTCGGCAAGGACGTGCTCCCCGACGACCTGCCCTACGTGACCGGCGCGATCGGCCTCCTAGGCTCGATCCCGAGCTACGACATGATGGAGGACTGCGACATGCTGCTCATGGTCGGCACGAGCTTCCCGTACGCGGAGTTCCTGCCGAAGGAGGGGCAGGCGCGCTGCGTCGAGATCGACATCAAGGCCGGCATGATCGGCATCCGCTACCCGGCCGACGTGATGCTGATCGGCGACGCGAAGGAGACGCTGAAGGCGCTCGAGCCGCATCTCGTGCGCAAGGAGGACCGCGGCTGGCGCGAGCGGATCGAGAAGAGCGTCCGCGACTGGTGGGACATCGTCGAGCGCCGCGCCATGATGGACGCCGACCCGATGAACCCGCAGCGGGTCGTGCACGAGCTCTCGGAGGTGCTGCCCGACGACGCGATCGTCACCGCCGACTCGGGCTCGTCGACCAACTGGTTCGCGCGTCAGCTGAAGCTGCGCAAAGGCAACCTCGCCTCGCTCTCGGGGACGCTCGCGACGATGGTGCCCGGCGTCCCGTACGCGATCGCGGCGAAGTTCGCCCATCCCGGGCGGCCGGTCGTCTGCTTCGTCGGCGACGGCGCCTTCCAGATGCTCGGCATGAACGAGATGCTGACGGTGAAGCGCTACATGGAGCGCTGGCCCGACCAGCGGCTGATCTTCTGCGTCTTCAACAACCAAGATCTGAACCAGGTGACCTGGGAGCAGCGGGTGATGGAGGGCGACCCGAAGTTCCCGGGCACGCAGTGGCTGCCGAACTTCGACTACGCCGGCTACGCCGAGCTCTGCGGCCTCAAGGGGATCTTCTGCGACGACGGCGACCGCATGCGCTCGGCCTGGGAGGAGGCGCTCACGGCCGACCGCCCCGTCGTCCTCGAGGTCAAGGTCGACCCGGAGGTCCCGCCCCTGCCGCCGCACATCCGCGAGGAGCAGGCCAAGAAGATGGCGAAGGCCATGGTCAAGGGCGACCCGGAGCGCATGGGCGTGATGGAGAAGTCGTTGCGCGGGAAGCTCGTCGAGTTCACCGAGCATCTGAAGTGAGCGCGGCAACACCCGTCGAGCGGCTCGAGGTTCACGCGTACACGATTCCGACCGACGAGCCGGAGTCCGACGGGACGCTCGAATGGGACTCGACGACGATCGTCGTCGTCGAGGCTCACGCCGGCGGCCGCACCGGGCTCGGCTACACGTACTGCGACGCCGCGGCCGCCGAGGTGATCTCCTCCCAGCTCGCCGGCGCCGTCGAGGGCGAGGACGTGATGGACGTGCGCGCCGCCTGGCTTCGCATGGGGGCGCAGGTGCGCAACGCCGGTCGGCCCGGAATCGGCTTCTGCGCCGTGTCGGCCGTGGACCAGGCGCTGTGGGACGTGAAGGCCCGCCTGCTCGGCGTCCCGCTCGTCGTCCTGCTCGGCGCTGCGCACGACGAGGTCCCGATCTACGGCAGCGGCGGCTTCACCTCCTACAGCAACGAGCGCCTGTGCGAGCAGCTCGGCGGCTGGGCCGAGGCGGGCATCCCGCGCGTGAAGATGAAGGTGGGCCGCGACCCGGAACGCGACCCGGTGCGCCTCGACGCGGCCCGCGAGGCGATCGGCGAGGACGTCGACCTCTTCGTCGACGCGAACGGCGCCTTCGCGCGGAAGGAGGCGCTCGCGTGGGCCGAGCGCTACGCCGACTCGTGGAACGTGAAGTGGTTCGAGGAGCCGGTCTCCTCGGCCGACCTGGAAGGCCTGCGCCTCATCCGCGACGAGGGTCCGGCGGGGCTCGAGATCGCCGCCGGGGAGTACGCCTACGTCCCGACCGACTTCCGCAACATCGTCGGCTGCGTCGACTGCCTGCAGGCAGACGTCACTCGCTGCGGCGGGATCACGGGCCTCCTCTCCGCCTCGGGACTCGCGAACGCGGCCGAGATCGACATCTCGGCCCACTGCGCGCCTGCGATCTCGACGCACGCCTTCTGCGCGGTCGAACGCCGCAGGCATCTCGAGTACTTCCACGACCACGTCCGGATCGAGGGGATGCTGTTCGACGGTGTGCCCGATCCCGACGGAGGCGTCCTGCGGCCGGACCGCTCCCGCCCGGGCAACGGTCTCGAGCTGAAGCGCGCGGAGGCCGAGAGGCTCGCCGCCTGATGGCGGCGTTTTCGTTCCGGGCGACGGAGAGAAGAAGGACCACGATGAAACTCCTCGCACGCACGCTCGCGAACGTCCGCGAGGGCCGGATGCAGAAGCTCTTCGCCGCGACGACGGCGTTCAGCGTCCCTCCGCTCGCGTTCGAGATCTACTACGAGCACTACAAGGGCTCGTTCGGCGACAAGTGGATGTGGACGCCGATCGTCCTCACGCCGCCGCTCACCGCGGCCGGTGTCGCAGGCGTCTTCTCCGAGAAGGCCGCGCGCACCTGGCTGCCGGCAATGTCGGCGCTGTACGCCCTCGACGGCGCGATCGGGGTGATCACGCACATCCGCGGCGTTCAGAAGCGCCCGGGTGGCTTCGAGGAGCCGACGTACAACCTCGCGATGGGACCGCCGCTCTTCGCGCCCGGCTCGCTCTGCCTCGTCGGCATGCTCGGCCTACTCGCCGCGGTCGTGAAGCGGGAGAAGTAGTGCCCCCGGACTTCCGCGAGCCGCATCATCTGCCGAACCGCCGTCTGCCGGAGCAGGCGCACGCCGATCCCTACGACCTGCCGCGGCAGCGGCGCGGCATCACGCCCCAGATGCACGGCCGCTACCCGGACTACGACGTCCTCGAGCAGCAGGACCACTGGGACGAGGTGACGCGGAAGCTGATCCTCGACCGCGTCCACGACGTGCCGGAGATCCGGTTCTTCGACCAGGCCGAGCTCGAGACGCTGACCGTGTTCGCCGACCTCTTCCTCGCCCAGGACTCCGAGCCGCGCATCCCGGTGATGGCGTACGTCGACGAGAAGCTCTTCGAGGGCCAGCTCGACGGCTACCAGTACTTCGACATGCCCGACGACCGCGAGACCTGGCGGCGCGTCGCGCGGGGGCTCGACGAGGAGGCGAGGCGGCGCGGCGCCGAGCGGTTCGCGCTCCTCTCCCCGGAGGACCAGCTCGAGGTGGTGCACGACTTCGACAACGGCCGGCTGCACGGCGGCGTCTGGGCCACCCTCAACGTCTCGCGTGCGTGGAGCGTCGTCACGCGGCACCTCTCACAGCAGTTCTACGCCCACCCCTGGGCCTGGAACGAGATCGGCTTCGGCGGACCCGCCTACCCACGCGGCTACTCCCGTTTCGGCAGCCCGCACCTGCAGGGCGCCGAGCGCGAGGAGTGGGAGGGAAGGGAGGCATACGAGCGCGATCCGGTGCAGGACACGCAGGAGCGGGGGCTCGAATGAGGGGCCTCAAGAGCTTCGTCAAGGGCTCGGTCCTGATGCCCGAGGACAACGACTCCCCGTTCCTGCTCGACATGCACAAGCGCGGGCTGCAGAACCTCGACCGGATGGCGCACCATCCGCTCTCGGCGCCGGTCGACCTGCTCGTCGTCGGGGCGGGCGCGGGCGGCATCACTCTCGCGCAGCGGCTCGCGCGCGCCGGCTGGCGGGTCGTGATCCTCGAGAAGGGCCCGTTCTGGGATCCCGACCGCGACTGGGTGAGCGACGAGAAGGGATCGCACGCCCTGTACTGGACGGACAAGCGGATCATCTCGGGCAGCGATCCGATCGAGATGGGCAAGAACAACTCCGGCGTCGGCGTCGGCGGCTCGATGACCCATTTCGCCGGCTATGCGCCCCGGTTTCATCCCTCCGACTTCGAGGTGCGGTCGCGGGACGGCGTCGCGGTCGACTGGCCGATCTCGTACCGGGACCTGAAGGCGTCGTTCGAGCGGCTCGAGCTCGAGCTGCCGGTCGCCGGTCAGGACTGGCCGTGGGGCGATCCGCACAGCTACCCGCACGCCCCGCATCCCATCGCGGGCGCGGCGAGCGTCGCGTGGCGAGGTGCACTCGACCTCGGCATCGAGATGCGCGTGGGCCCGGTCGCGATCACGAACGGCGTCTTCGGCAACCGCCCCCATTGCATCTACCGCGGCTTCTGCCTGCAGGGCTGCAAGGTGAACGCGAAGGCGAGTCCGCTCATCACGCACCTCCCCGACGCGATCGAATACGGCGTCGAGGTGCGGGCGAACTCGATGGCGGTGCGCGTCGAGGTCGACGAGGCCGGCCGTTGCACCGGGGTCACCTACGTCGACCCCGACGGCATCGAGCGGTTCCAGCCCGCGGACACGGTGGCCGTCTGCGGGTACGCGATCGAGACCCCGCGGCTCCTCCTCAACTCGACGAGCCGCCGCTTCCCGCACGGCCTGGCCAACGGGAGCGACCAGGTGGGCCGGTACGTGATGGTGCAGGGAGCGACCCAGGTCGCGGCCCGTTTCCCGTACCAGCTGCGGATGTACAAGGCACCGCCGCCCGAGGTGTCCTCAGAACAGTTCTACGAGACCGACGAGTCGCGCGGGTTCGCCCGCGGCTTCTCGCTGCAGACGGTCGCGCCCCTCCCGATCGACTGGGCGCAGCACGTGCAGGCGGAGGGCCACTGGGGGCAGTCCCTGCGCGAGTACATGCGGGACTACAACCACTGGACGCTCCTCGGCGTCCTCTGCGAGCTCATGCCGCTCGCAGAGAACCGCGTCACGCTCGCGTCCGAGCGCGACCGGTACGGGATACCGGTGGCGAACTTCTCGTATTCGCTCTGCGAGAACGACAAGCGGAACATCGCGTACGCCACCAAGGTGATGGAGGACATCTGGGAGCACGCCGGCGCGCAGGACACGTTGAAGATCGACCGGTACGCCCACCTCGTCGGCGGTTGCCGGATGGGCTTCTCGCCCGACGACAGCGTCGTCGACTCGAGCCAGCGCGCGTGGGAGGTGCCGAACCTCTTCGTCGCGGACGGCAGCGTCTTCCCGACCGAGGGCGCGGCGAACCCGGCCCTCGTGATCATGGCGCTCTCGGACCGCCTCGCCGGGCTGCTCAAGGCGAAGCGCGTCTCGCGCCCGGCCGACGCCCGCCGGAAAGGAGCGCTCGCATCCCTCCGACACTGAGCAACCCGCGCGACCTCTTCCTCCAGCTCCTCGGCGAGCTGCTCTGGATCGAGCGTACGCTCTCGTTCGAGGTGCTCCCAGAGCTGCACGAGGCGATCCAGAGCGAGGGGCTCGCGTCGGCCGTGAGCGACCACCTCGAGCAGACGCGCGAGCACGGACCGCGGCTGGAGCAGGTTTTCCGTGCGGTCGGCGCCGAACCGAGCTCGAATCTCAGCCCACCGGTGGCGAAGCTCGCCGAGCACCACGACGAGCTCGCGGGCAGCTTCGCCGGCGACCGGCTCGCCGACGTCTTCCACGCCTCCGCGGCGGCGGCGACCGAGCATCACGAGCTCGCCGCCTACGAGACGCTGCTCGCGCTCGCGCCGGCGGTCGAGCTGTCCGACGACGCGCGCGGCCTGCTCGAGCGGAACCGTGCGGAAGAGGGGGAGGCGCTGCGGCGCCTGCAGGGGGAGCTCGAGCGGCTCGGCGGCGACCTCCGATCGTGAGCCCCGCCGAGGTCGACCGCCGCGCGCTCGCGGCCGACCTGCGAGCGGCCGTCGCGGGAGAGGTTCGCTTCGACACCGCGAGCCGCGCCCTCTACGCGACCGACGCCTCGAACTACCGGCAGCCGCCGATCGGCGTCGTGATCCCGCGGACGATCGAAGACGTCGTCGCCGTCCATTCCATCTGCCGCGACCACGGCGCGCCGGTCACCCCACGCGGCTGCGGCACGAGCCTCTCCGGGGAAACGGTGAACGTCGCGGTCGTCCTCGACTGCTCGAAGTACCTGACGGGGATCGGTGACGTCGACCCGGAGCGCCGGCTCGTCTCCGTTCAACCCGGTGCCATCAACGAGCACGTGAACCGCAGGGCGGGCCGCCACGGGCTCGTCTTCGGCCCGGACCCGTCGACCCACGCGTACTGCACGATCGGCGGCAACGTCGGCAACAACTCGTGCGGCGCCCACTCGGTCCAGGCGATGTTCCTCGGGGAGGGCGGACGCACCTCGGACAACGTGCATTCCCTCGAAGTCCTGACCTACGACGGTATCCGTCTCCAGGTCGGCGCGACCGCGGACGACGAGCTCGAGAGGATCGTCGCCCAGGGTGGTCGCCGCGGCGAGATCTACGCCGGTCTGCGCGACCTGCGCGACCGCCACGCGAGTCTGATCCGCGAGCGCTTCCCGCAGATCCCGCGTCGGGTCTCGGGCTACAACCTCGACGACCTGTTGCCGGAGCGAGGCTTCCACGTCGCGCGTGCGCTCGTGGGCACCGAGGGCACGTGCGTGACCGTGCTGGAGGCGACGCTGCAGCTGATTCCCGACCCGCCGGCGAAGTGCGGGATCGTCGTCGGCTACGACGACATCGCAACCGCAGGAGACCACGTGACCGAGGTTCTGGCGCATCGACCCCTCGCCGTCGAGGGCTTCGACGACCTGCTCGTCGAGCTCGAGCGCGCGGCGTCGCTCAACGTCGAGGCGCTCGACGCGCTCCCGGCAGGGAACGGCTGGATGTACGTCGAGCTCGGCGGGGAGACGAAGGACGAAGCGAGCGAGCGAGCCCGGAGGCTGCTGGCCGAGCTCCGGCCGGGCGCCGTCGACGGGAAGCTCGTCGAGGGCGATCCGGCGCGCCGGCAGCTCGCGCAGCTGCGGGAGGTCGGTCTCGCGATGGCGGCCTTTCCGCGGGGCGAGGACCACTGGGAGGGCTGGGAGGACTCCGCCGTCCCGCCCGAGCGGATCGGCGACTACCTCCGGGACCTGCGCGCGCTGGCCGCGCGGCACGGGTACTGGGGCACGTACTACGGGCACCTCGGCCAGGGCTGCATGCACGTCCGCTACGACTTCGACCTTCGCTCGAAGGGCGGAGTGGCGAGGTTCCGCGCCTTCGTCGAGGAGGCGGCCGATCTCTGCGTCTCGTACGGCGGCTCCCTCTCCGGCGAGCACGGCGACGGCCAGGCGCGGGCGGAGCTCCTGCACAAGCAATACGGCGAGGAGCTCGTCGGCGCGTTCCGCGAGTTCAAGCGGATCTGGGATCCCGACGGGAAGATGAACCCCGGCAAGGTCGTCGACCCCTACCGGCTCGACGAGAACCTCAAGCTCGGGCCGGACCACGACCCGTGGCGGCCGCGGGTGAAGTTCGCGTACCCCGAGGACAAGGGCGACTTCGCGCATGCGACGATCCGCTGCGTCGGCGTCGGCCGGTGCCGGCGACCCGACGGGATGGACGTCATGTGCCCGTCCTTCATGGCGACGCGCGAGGAGATGCACTCGACGCGGGGGCGCGCGCGGCTCCTGTTCGAGATGCTCGAGGGCGAGGTCATCACGGACGGCTGGCAGTCCGACGAGGTGATGGAGGCGCTCGACCTCTGCCTCGCGTGCAAGGGATGCACGCACGACTGTCCGACGGACGTCGACATGCCAACGTACAAGGCGGAGTTCCTCCACCAGCGCTGGAAGCACCGGCTCCGCCCGCGCCAGGCGTACGCGTTCGGCCTGATCGACCAGGTGTCGAGGCTCGCGTCGCTGGTCCCCGGGCTCGTCAACTTCGTCACGCACACGCCGCCGCTCGCGCAGGCCTTCAAGCTCGCCGCGGGGATGACGCAGAAGCGCGCGGTACCGAAGTTCGCGCCGCTCACGCTGCAGCAGTGGTTCGCGCAGCGCGGCGGGACGACGAACCCGGCCGGCAGGAAGGTCGTCCTCTTTCCGGACACCTTCAACAACCACATGCACACGGACGTCGGTGTGGCGGCGGTCGAGGCGCTCGAGGCCGCGGGCTGGCAGGTCATCGTCCCGGAAGGGCACGTCTGCTGTGGGCGGCCGCTCTACGACTACGGCTTCCTCGGCCTCGCGGAGCGCTACCTCCGTCGCAGCCTCGACCAGCTGCGCGAGTGGTACCGCGAGGGGATCCCGATCGTGGGTCTCGAGCCGAGCTGCGTGGCCGTGTTCAGGGACGAGCTCGGAAAGCTGCTGCCGCACGACGACGACGCGAAGCGGCTCGCGCAGTGCACGTACCACTTCGCGGAGTTCTTCGAGCGCTTCGACGTCGAGCCGCCGCGTCTCGAGCGCAAGGCATTCGTGTGGGGTCACTGCCACCACAAGGCGACGGGCGGCATCGATCCCGAGGTCGAGCTGTTGCAGAGGATGGGCGTCGAGGTCGAGACGCTGACCGCCGGTTGCTGCGGGCTCGCCGGCTCGTGGGGCTTCGAGGCCGCTCACCACGGCGTCTCGATGGACTGCGGCGAGCAGGGGCTCCTGCCGAAGGTGCGCGAGCTCGACGACGAGACGCTCGTCGTGGCCGACGGGTTCTCGTGCAAGACGCAGATCGAGCAGGGCCGCACCGGTCGGCGTGCGCTCCACGTCGCGCAGGTGCTGAAGCTCGCGCGCGAGCACGGCGCCACGGGCCCGCAGGTGCCGAAGCCCGAGCGGCTCTATTACGAGGTGCGCCCGAAGCCGTCCCTCCCGAGGCGGGCTGCGAGAGCCGCCGCGGTCGTCGCGGTGGGGGCGGGACTCGTGGCGGTGGCGGTGAAGATGCAGCCGTAAGTTCTCGCTACACTGCGCCGGCGCGAGGCGCCGTAGCTCAGCTGGTCAGAGCGCTGCACTCATAATGCAGAGGTCGGTGGTTCGAGCCCACCCGGCGCTACTGGAGCGCGTCCCCTCGAACGAGATACAGGAATGGCAACCGGAGTCAGAGTCGCAATCACGCTCGCCTGCACCGAGTGCAGGCGCCGGAACTACCAGACGCAGAAGTCGAAGCGCAACTCGCCCGACCGCGTCGAGTTCCGCAAGTACTGCCGCTGGTGCGGCAGCCATACGCTGCACCGGGAGACGCGCTAGTGGCCCGCTCGACGCGCCAGCAGCGCAGGCAGCGCCGCGCGAAGGCGGCGGGCACGCCGCCGCTCCGGCCCGCGCCCCGGCCGCGTCCGACCACCGAGGAGGAGCCGCCGAGTCAGCCGTCCGAGCCGCGTGCAGACCGCCGCGACGAGGTCCGCCCCGGAGCGCCCGGTGTTCGCTTCGTCCAGGAGTCGTGGGCCGAGCTCAAGAAGGTCGAGTGGCCGACGCAGCAGGCGCTCATCAGCGGCACTGCGGTCGTCCTCATCGCCTGTCTCATCACGGGCGTCTACCTCTACGCGAACGACCGCGTCTGGGAGTACGTGGTCAAGCACGTGCTGCTGCGATAGTCGCCGGGAAACGGAAGCCGAGAGAGAAGACGCAATGTTCCGCTGGTATGTGATCAACACCTACTCCGGGCACGAGAACAAGGTGAAGGCCAACCTCGAGCACCGGATCGAGTCGATGAACCAGCGCGCCCGCTTCCGGCGCGTCGTCGTCCCCACCGAGCAGGTGATCGAGACGAAGGACGGCCAGAAGGTGCAGGCCGAGAAGCGGACACTCCCGGGGTACGTGCTCGTGAACATGGATCTCAACGACGACGCCTGGACGGTCGTGAAGAACACGCCCGGCGTGACCGGCTTCGTCGGCGCCGGCGCGACGCCGGTCCCGCTCTCGCAGCCGGAGGTCGACCGGATCCTCCACACGGGTGCCGGCACCGCGGTCGCGCAGCGCTCGCAGGTCGAGTTCCAGCTCGGCGAGTCGGTCAAGATCACGTCGGGCCCGCTCGCGGACTTCGACGGCGAGATCACCGACGTCAACCCGGACGCGCAGAAGCTGCAGGTGATGGTCAACATCTTCGAGCGGCAGGTGCCGGTCGAGGTCGGTTTCGACAACGTCAAGAAGCTGGATTGAGGAACTAGATGGCGAAGAAGGTTCTCACCCTGATCAAGCTCCAGATCCCCGGCGGCCAGGCCAACCCGGCGCCGCCTGTCGGCCCGGCGCTCGGCCAGCACGGCGTCAACATCATGGAGTTCTGCAAGGCCTTCAACGCGCAGACCGGCGACCAGAACGGCCGCATCACCCCGGTCGAGATCACCGTCTTCGAGGACCGGTCGTTCACCTTCATCACGAAGACGCCGCCGGCCGCCGTCCTGATCAAGGAGGCGCTGCGCCTGGACAAGGGCTCCGGCGAGCCGAACCGGACCAAGGTCGGGCGCCTCTCGCGGGAGCAGGTCGAGCGGATCGCCGAGACGAAGATGCCCGATCTGAACGCGCGCGACATCGACCAGGCGGCGCGGATCATCGCCGGAACGGCGCGCAGCATGGGAGTGGAGGTGGACCTCTAGTGGCTCAGCACGGCAAGCGCTATCGCGGGGCGCGCGCGAGCTTCGAGCGCGAACAGGTCTACTCGCCGGTCGAGGCCGTCCGTCTCCTCAAGGCGATGGACGACACGAAGTTCGACGAGACGGTCGAGCTCCATTTCCGGCTCGGGCTCAACGTCCGCCACGCTGACGAGCAGCTGCGCGGCACGCTGATGCTGCCGCACGGGAGCGGCCGCGAGGTCCGGATCGCCGTCTTCGCCGAGGGCGACAAGGCGCGTGAGGCCGAGCAGGCCGGCGCGGACGTCGTCGGCTCTGCCGACCTCGCGAAGCAGATCGAGGAGGGCTTCACCGAGTTCGACGTCGCGATCGCGACGCCCGACCAGATGGGGAACGTCGGCAAGCTCGGCCGCATCCTCGGGCCGCGCGGGCTGATGCCGAACCCGAAGACGGGCACGGTGACGATGGACGTCGCCAAGGCCGTCTCCGAGGCGAAGGCCGGCAAGCTCGAGTACCGGACCGACCGCGGGGCGAACGTCCACGTCGTGATCGGCAAGAAGAGCTTCGACGAGCGGGCCCTCGTGGAGAACTACGCCGCCGTCCTCGACGAGATCGTGCGCGCGAAGCCGTCGGCCGCGAAGGGCCGCTACATCCGGCAGATCACGCTCACGAGCACCATGGGCCCCGGCATCCACGTCGACCCGGCCCGGACCCGCGGCATCGTCGAGGAGCTGGACGAGCAGCCGCAGGAGGCCGCTACAGTTCCGGCCTAGCAACTGACCCGCCGAAGACCACTGGCAGTCCTCCTTGCGAGGCCGGAAGACCAGTCGAGGTGAGATGAAGAGAGAACAGAAGGAACAGGTTGTCGACGAGCTGACGCAGCGGTTGAAGGCTGCGGAGACGCTGCTCGTCGCGGACTACCGCGGCCTGACGATGCCGCAGATCGACGAGCTGCGCACACGGCTGCTCGAGAGCGGAGCGCGCTTCACCGTCGTCAAGAACACGCTCACGCGCCGGGCGGCGGAGGCCGCCGGCGCCGATGCGCTGCTCGCGTTGCTCGACGGTCCGAGCGCGATCGCGTTCCTCGACGCCGACGGCGACATGGTCGCGGCGGCGAAGGCGCTCGCCGACTCGGCGCGCGAGACGCGGGTGCTCGAGATCCGCGGGGGCATCATGCAGGGACGCGCGGTCACGGCGGCCGAGGTGGAGAGCCTCGCGACGCTGCCGCCCGCGGACGTGCTGCGCGGCCAGGTGCTCGGTGCAATCGTCGCGCCGCTCACGACTCTCGCCGGGCTCCTCAACGCGCCGCTGCAGAACCTCGTCGGGCTCATCGACGCCCGCATCGAGCAGCTCGGCGGCGACGACACGGAGCCGGAAGCCGAGCCCGAAGCCGCGGAGGAGCCGGAAGAGGAATCGGAACAGTCGGTCGCCGAAGAGGAGTCGGCGGAAGACACACAGGCGGACGCCACAGCGTCCGCCGCCGAAACGGAAGACGACACGGAAGAGGAGAGTTAGATGGCGGTCGACAAGATCTTCGACGAGCTCGGGAAGATGTCCGTCCTCGAGTTGGTCGAGCTGAAGAACAAGATCGAGGAGGAGTGGGGCATCACCGCCGCCGCTCCGGTCGCGGTCGCGGCGCCCGGCGGGGCGGCGGCCGGCGGCGACGGCGCCGCGGCGGAGGAGAAGACGTCCTTCGACGTCGTCCTCGCGGCGGCGGGCGGCCAGAAGATCCAGGTGATCAAGGTCGTGCGCGCGGTCACCGGTCTCGGCCTCAAGGAGGCGAAGGACCTCGTCGACTCGGCTCCGAAGCCGGTCAAGGAGGGCATCGCCCAGGAGGAGGCCGACCAGATCAAGGCGCAGCTCGAAGAGGCCGGCGCCACGGTCGAGCTCAAGTAGCCCGACCGCACAGACGTTCGACCGAGAAGGGCGCCGCGAGCGCCCTTCTTGCCGTTCGCGGAGGTCCGAGCTACAGTTTCCGCCGATACCGGCGACCGCCGCGGCTTCGGCTTGCGGTCAGGGGGGTCGTTCCGGTACCCTGGCGGGTTGCGCCGACGTTCGGCCGCTCGCAGCTCCGACGCCGATTTCTTGCCCGTTTTCGCACGCTCCAAGGGAGGCTGTTCTACTTGACCACCACGGTCGCTTCGCCCCGCGCTCGCACGACGTTCAGTCGTCTCGAGCACGTTCTCGACCTACCGAATCTCATTGACATCCAGAAGGCCTCGTTCGAGTGGTTCAAGAACGAGGGGCTACGAGAGACGATCGACGACATCTCGCCGATCGAGGACTACACCGGCACGCTCGCCGTCGAGTTCGGCGAGTTCGAGTTCGGCGACCCTCAGTTCTCGATCAAGGAATGCCGTGAGAAGGACCTGACCTACCAGGCCTCGCTCAACA
The DNA here is from genome assembly GCA_036526375.1 of Gaiellaceae bacterium. Classification (GTDB taxonomy): domain Bacteria; phylum Actinomycetota; class Thermoleophilia; order Gaiellales; family Gaiellaceae; genus Palsa-739. The sequence continues at coordinate 26,339 of DATCYP010000056.1, forward strand.
TGAAGGTCCGCTTCGTGAACAAGGACACGGGCGAGATCCGGGAGCAGGGCGTCTTCATGGGCGACTTCCCGATGATGACCGAGTTCGGCACGTTCATCATCAACGGGACG
>DATCYP010000057.1:0-86955 GCA_036526375.1 Gaiellaceae bacterium
GATGGTGGACGCCGGCCTGTCCGGCGTCGAGTTCATCGCGGTGAACACGGATGCCCAGGCGCTCATGGTCTGCGACGCGGACGTCAAGATCCACATCGGCTCGGCCGCGACCCGGGGTCTCGGCGCCGGCGCGGATCCGGCGGTCGGTCTCGCGGCGGCGCAGGAGAGCCGCGACGAGCTGAAGGAGGCACTCAAGGGCGCCGACATGATCTTCGTGACCGCGGGAGAGGGCGGCGGCACGGGAACCGGCGGTGCGCCGATCGTCGCGGAGCTCGGTCGCGAGCTCGGGGCGCTCACGGTAGGCGTCGTGACGAAGCCCTTCGGCTTCGAGGGCCGGAAGCGCTCGCAGCAGGCCGAGCAGGGGATCGAGAGCCTTCGCGACAAGCTCGAGACGCTGATCGTGATCGAGAACGACCGCCTGCTGCAGGTGGTCGAGAAGCAGACCTCGGTCGTCGACGCGTTCCGCATGGCCGACGACGTCCTGCGGCAGGGAGTGCAGGGGATCACGGACCTGATCACCGTCCCCGGGCTGGTCAATCTCGACTTCGCAGACGTCCGGACGATCATGCGCGAGGCCGGGTCGGCGCTGATGGGAATCGGCTCGGCGAGCGGGGACAACCGTGCTGCCGAAGCGGCGCGCGCAGCGGTCTCGTCGCCGCTGCTCGAGTCGTCCATCGAGGGTGCGACGGGGATCCTGCTCAACATCACCGGCGGCCCCGAGATCGGGCTCTTCGAGGTCAACGAGGCGGCCGAGGTCGTGACGAGCGCCGCCGACGTCAACGCGAACGTCATCTTCGGCGCGGTCATCGACGACGCGATGGGCGACGAGGTGCGCGTGACCGTCATCGCAACCGGGTTCGGCGGCGGGCGCCGCCGCCGGCGCGCAAGCGCCGAGCCGCAGGTCGCGGTTTCGTCCGGCACGCCGGAGCAGGGCGAGAACGGGCTCGACGTCCCGTCCTTCCTCCGCGGCGAATAGCTCCGGAACCCCCGCTCGAAGCGACTTTCGTTCCGGCAGGTTTGCGGCCGTAGAAACAGGGCACATCGACCGTGCCCTCAACAAGGGTTGACCGTTAATCGAGTCAACCCCACGACCCGGTCCGCCGCCCCGGCTCGTCTCAGACGAGCCGGGGCGGCTCCGTTCTGGGGACAGGTTCGCGACTGAGCCGGGCCGGTGGGGGCACGCACTAGGATCGGCCATGGCGATGCCCGCTACGCTCTCACACACGCCGCTGCACGATCGGCACGTCGAGCTTGGAGCGCGGATGGTGCCGTTCGCCGGCTGGGAGATGCCGGTGCAGTACTCGGGCGTCATCCCGGAGCATCGAGCAGTGCGGGCGGATGCCGGGGTCTTCGACGTCTCTCACATGGGCGAGCTCGAGGTCGAGGGGCCGCACGCCCGCGAGCTTCTCCAGGGCGCGCTCTCGAACGACCTCGACCGGCTCTCGCCCGGAGAGGCGCAGTACACGCTGCTGACGAACGGGGACGGCGGGATCGTCGACGACCTGATCGCCTACCGGCTCGCCGAGCACTCCTATCTCCTCGTCGTCAACGCCGCGAATCGCGCGAGCGCGTATGCGTGGTTGAAGGAGCGGGAGATTCCCGGCTCGGACGTCCGCGACGGCTCCGACGATTGCGCGCTGCTCGCCGTGCAGGGACCGAAGGCCGTCAAACGGCTGGGCTTGCCGTCCGCGGCGCCCTTCACGTTCGCCGAGACCTCGCTCGACGGTGTCGAGGTCATGGTCAACCGCACGGGCTACACCGGCGAGGACGGCTGCGAGTTGCTGTGCATGAGCGAGGACGCCGTCCGGCTCTGGGACGCCGTGCTCGAACGCGGCGTCGTCCCCTGCGGGCTCGGGGCCCGTGACACGCTGCGACTCGAGGTCTGCTACCCGCTGCACGGCAACGACATCGGCCCGAAGACGGACGCCGTCTCGGCCGGGCTCGGATGGGCCTGCTACCTCGACAAGGAATTCGAGGGGGTCGACGTCCTCCGGCGGATCAAGGCCGAGGGGCCGGAGCGACGGCTCGTCGCGTTCGTGATGGAGGACAAGGCGATCCCCCGCCCCGGAATGCCGATCGAAGGCGGCGGGGAGGTGACGTCAGGCTCGCATTCGCCGATGCTCGGCAGCGGGATCGGAATGGGGTACGTGCCGGCGCCGCAGGCGCGGGCCGGGACGGAGCTTACGATCGACGTCCGCGGCCGCCCCCGGCGGGCACGCGTCGTCAAGAAGCCGATCTACAAGAGGGAGGGATGAGTGGCACCCGCCGAGAGCTATCCCGACGATCTGAAGTACCACGAGGAGCATGACTGGGCCCGCGTCGAGGGCGAGGAAGCCGTGCTCGGGATCACCTGGTTCGCCGCCGACGCGCTCGGCGAGCTCGTCCATTTCGAGCCGCCGGAGGTGGGGTCGACCGTGACGAAGGGCCAGTCGTACGGCGAGGTGGAGTCGGTCAAGGCCGTCTCCGACCTGATCGCACCGCTCTCCGGTGAGGTTGTGGAGGTGAATCAGCAGGTCGTCGACGCTCCGGAGACCGTGAACGAGGACGCGTACGGCAACGGCTGGCTGATCCGCATCCGCGTCGGGGAGCCCGGCGAAGCCGCGTCGCTTCTCGACGCGGCCGCCTACCGCCAGCTGCTCGAAAGCCAGTGACGCATCCGTTCCTCGCGCTCACCGACTCCGACCGAGACGAGATGCTCGGGACGATCGGCGTCGCCACGGTCGACGAGCTCTTCCGCGACCTCCCGGAGGGGATCCGCCTGGGACGCGAGCTCGACCTCGAACCTGCGCTGTCGGAGCAGGAGGTATTCGCACACGTCGCCGAGCTCGCCGAGCGGAACGCAGACGCAAGCCGCGAGCTCTGCTTCCTCGGCGCAGGCATGTACGACCACTACGTGCCGGCGGTCGTCGACGCGGTCCTCCAGCGCGGCGAGCTCCTGACCGCGTACACGCCGTACCAGCCGGAGATGAGCCAGGGCGTGCTGCAGGCGATCTTCGAGTACCAGACCGCCGTCTGCGAGCTCACGGGCATGGACGTCTCGAACGCCTCCGGCTACGACGGGACGAGCGTCGCCGCCGACGCGTGCTACGTCGCGAAGCACGCGACCGGCCGCGACAGGATCGTCGTCACCGAGGCGACGAATCCACAGGTGCGCCAGGTCGTGAAGACGTACGCGACCGGGTTCGGGCTCGAGGTCGTCGAGGTGGCGCACCGGGGTGGAACGACCGACCCCGGGGAGCTTGAACGCGCTGCCGCGGACGCTGCAGCGGTCATCTTCCAGCAGCCCAACTTCTTCGGCTGCCTCGAGCCGGCGCCGGAGCTCGTCGCGGCCGCCGCCGAGGCCGGTGCGCTGCCGGTCGCGCACGTCGACCTCCTCTCGCTCGGCGTGCTCGAAGCGCCTGGGCGGTACGGGGCCGCGCTTGCGCTCGGCGAAGGACAGTCCGCCGGGAACTTCCCGTCCTTCGGCGGGCCGAACTACGGCTTCCTGGCGGCACGACAGGAATTCATCCGTCGGATGCCGGGCCGGATCGTCGGCGAGACGGTCGACACCGCGGGCGAGCGCGGCTATGTCCTCACCCTGCAGACCCGGGAGCAGCACATCCGGCGGGAGAAGGCGACCTCCAACATCACCACGAACCAGACGCTGCTCGCCCTCGGCGGGCTCGTCTACCTCACGTGGCTGGGACCGCAGGGTCTCCGCGAGCTGGGGGAGACCTGCCTGTCGCTGGCCGCGTACGCGAAACAGCGCCTCGCGGAGCGGGCGGGAGTCGAGCCGGTGTTCGCAACGCAGACAACGTTCAAGGAGTTTGCCGTCCGCGTCGGACGGAACGCGCGCGAGGTCGTCGCGGCGGCCCGTGAGCGCGGCGTCCATCCCGGCTACGCGCTCGGTCGCGACTACGAGGGCATGGACGACGTCCTGCTCGTCGCGGTGACCGAGCGGCGCACGCCGGAGGAGATCGACCGCCTCGCCGACGTGCTCGCCGAGGTCGCCGGATGAAGCTCATCTACGAGAAGTCGCAGTCCGGTCGCCGCGCGTCGGCGCTGCCGCGCCACGAGAGCCTGACGCCGCCGCCCGAGCTGCCGGAAGAGCTTCGCCGCAGCGAGCCTCCCCGCCTGCCCGAGGTGCCCGAGTTCGAGCTCGTCCGCCACTTCACGGAGCTCTCGACGCGCAACTTCGGAGTCGACACGGGCTTCTATCCGCTCGGCTCCTGCACCATGAAGTACAACCCGCGGATCAACGAGCGCCTCGCCGCGCTCCCCGGGTTCGCGCGCCTCCATCCGCTCCAGGAGGAGGAGGGGGCGCAGGGCGCGCTCGAGCTGATGTGGCGGTTGCAGGAGATTCTCGCGGAGGTGACGGGCCTGCATGCGGTGTCGCTCCAGCCGGCCGCCGGCTCGCAGGGCGAGCTGACCGGACTCCTGCTCGTCCGCGCGTACTTCGCCGCGCGCGGCGAGGCGGAGCAGCGCCGCAAGGTCGTCATCCCAGACACGGCGCACGGCACGAATCCGGCCTCGGTCACGATGGCCGGCTACGAGCTGACGCCGGTGCGCACCGACGCGCGCGGGAACATCGACGTCGACGACCTGCGCGGCAAGGTCGACGAGCATACGGCGGCGCTGATGCTCACGAACCCGTCCACGCTCGGACTCTTCGACGAGAACATCGAGGAGATCGAGCGGATCTTCCACGGCGCCGGGGCGCTCATGTATTACGACGGCGCGAACCTCAACGCGGTGTGCGGGATCTCCCGCCCGGGCGACATGGGCTTCGACATCGTCCACATCAACCTGCACAAGACGTTCTCGCAGCCCCACGGCGGGGGCGGACCCGGCGGCGGGCCGGTCGCGGTGCGCGACATCCTCGAGCCGTTCCTGCCGGTGCCCGCGGTCGTGCGGCGGGAGGAGGGCGGCTTCGGACTCGACTACGGGCGGCCGCAGACGATCGGCAAGGTGCGCGGGTTCACCGGGCCGTTCGGCGTGTTCGTCCGCTCCTACGCGTTCTTCCGGATGTGGGGGCCGCGGCTGCGCGAGATGTCGGAGGCGGCGGTGCTCAACGCGAACTACGTCCTCGCGCGGCTGAAGGAGGCGTACGACCTCCCGTTCGACCGTCTCTGCATGCACGAGTTCGTCGTGTCCGCGAGGAGCCTGAAGAAGCAGCACGGCTGCACCGCACTCGACGTTGCGAAGCGGCTGATGGACTACGGCTTCCACCCACCGACGATCTACTTCCCGCTCATCGTCCCCGAGGCGCTGATGATCGAGCCGACGGAGACCGAGGCGAAGGAGACCCTCGACGCCTTCTGCGACGCGATGCTCGCAATCGCGCGGGAGGCGGCGGACGAGCCGGAGCTGCTGCAGGAGGCGCCCCACCGCCGGCCGGTGAAGCGGCTCGACGAGGTTCGGGCGGCGAAGCATCCCGTGGTCACGTACGGGTTCGGCGAGCACCCGCAGCCCGACGTCGAGCCGGCGCCGGCGTCGACGCAGGCGCCGACCGGCGTCTGACGCGCGGCGCGGCCGCGAGCTGTCCGCAGGCGGCCTCGATGTCCCGGCCCCGCGTGAGGCGCACGGTGACCGGTACGCGCGCACGCTCGAGCTCGTGCCGGAAGGCCGCGATCCGCTCGCGCGACGAGCCCTCGTACAACGCGCCCGCCTCCGTAGGCGGGGTCTTCGGCCACGCGCCGGCGGCGTCGCCGACGGCGCGTGCGGCCCACGGGTTGTAGGGGATCAGGTTTACCTTGAAATGGTCGCGACCGAGGAGCTGCCCGAGCGCGCGGCCCTGTTCCGGCGCGTCGTTCACGCCGGCGAGCATCACGTACTCGACGAAGACGCGGCGGTTCGTGGCCCGGGCGTGCCGGCGGCACTCGGCGACGACATCCGCGATCGGATAGCGCCCGTTCACCGGCATGATCCGCGAGCGCAGCTCGTCGTCCGGCGCGTGAAGCGAGAGCGCGAGCCGGATCGGCTCGGAAACCTCGTCGACAAAACGGCTGAGACCCGGCAGCCAGCCGACCGTCGAAATCGTCGTGCGGCGGTGCGTGATGCCGAGATCCGGCAGCCGGCGTGCCGCTCCGAGCACCTCGTCGAGGTTGAGCATCGGCTCGCCCATCCCCATGAAGACGCAGTGGTCGAGGTCGGTCAGCCGCCGGAAGTGCAGCGCCTGGTCGAGGATCTCCGACGTCGTGAGGTTGCGGCCGAACGCCATCGCGCCCGTCGCGCAGAAGGTGCAGGTGAGCGGGCACCCCGACTGTGAGGAGAGGCAGAGCGAGCGCCGGCCGTCGCGGTAGCGCATCAGGACGGCCTCGACCGGATGCCCGTCGGCGGTACGGAAGAGCGTCTTCACCGTGCCGTCGCGCGACTCCCGCTCGGCGTCGACCGAGAGCGTCGAGAAGGGCACGGTCGCGGCAAGGTCGGCCCGCAGCCCGCGCGGCAGGTTCGTCATCGCCTCGTAGCCGGATGCGCCGCGCGCCGTCCACTCCCACACCTGGCGGGCGCGGAACGACCGCTCGCCGCGCTCGCGCAGCGTCGCTTCGAGGAGAGGCAGATCCATCGGGCTACGGTAGCGTCACGGCCGATGATCGACCTGCGCTCCGACACCGTCACGAAGCCGACGCCCGGGATGCTCGCGGCGATGGCGGCCGCCGAGGTCGGCGACGAGCAGGAGCGCGAGGATCCCACGACGAACGAGCTCCAGCGCCGCATGGCCGAGCTGCTCGGACACGAGGCCGCCCTCTTCCTGCCGACCGCGACGATGGCGAACCAGACGGCGCTGCGCGTGCTGAGCCGACCCGGCTGCAAGGTCGTGGCGGAGGAGCGGACGCACGTCCTCATCTACGAGTGGGGAGGCCCCGCGATCCACTCCGGGCTCGTCATGCAGGGCCTCGTCGCGGAGGCGGGGAGGCCGACGCCGGACCAGCTCGAGGAGCTCGACGAGTTCGGCCCGGGCAGCGTGCTCGTGCTCGAGAACACGCATCGCAGCTCCGGCGGCCGCATCTGGCCGCTCGCGGAGTTCCGCGCGACGGTCGAGACCGCCCGCTCGCGCGGCGCCGCCGTCCACCTCGACGGCGCGCGCCTCTTCAACGCCTCCGTCGCCGCCGGCCTCGAGCCGTCCGTCTGGGGAGCGCTGGCCGACACCGTCACGATCTGCTTCTCGAAGGGGCTCGGCTGCCCGTTCGGCGCGATCCTCGCCGGCTCGGCGGAGACGATCGAGCAGGCGTGGGAGGGGAAGTTCCTGTTCGGCGGCGCCCTGAGGCAGTCCGGCGTCGCAGCCGCGGCGATGCTCTACGCGCTCGACCACCACGTCGAGCGACTCGCCGACGACCACGCCCGCGCGAGGAGGCTCGCGGCGGGGATCGGCATCGATCCCGCGACCGTGGAGACGAACTTCGTCCCGATCCCCGACGAGCCCGAGCTGCAGCAGCGGCTCGCGGAGCGCGGCGTCGGCGTCGGCGGCCTTCGCCCCGACTGGCTCCGCGCAGTCACCCACCTCGGCGTCGGCGACGACGAGATCGAGCAGGCGATCGAGCGAATCCAGGAGGTGCTCTCCGTCCATGCCTGAGATCCCCGAGCGGCTGTCCGCACGCCTCGAGCAGCTCGTCCGGCGCGAGCAGCGCGAGAAGCGCATGCCGAGCGTCGCCGCGGCGGTCCTCCGTGACGGCGAGCTCGTCTGGGAGACCGCGGTCGGCGTCTCGGACGTCGAGACGGCCACCGAGGCGACGCCGAACACGCAGTACCGCATCGGCTCGATCACGAAGACGTTCACCGCGGCCGCGATCATGCAGCTGCGCGACGCCGGCAAGCTCGACCTCGAGGACACGCTCGACCGTCACGTGGAGGGTGCGGCGCATCAGCCGACGATCCGCAGGCTTCTCTCGCACGCGTCGGGCCTGCAGCGCGAGACACAGGACGACTCGTGGCTGACGCTCCGGTTCGCGCAGCCGGACGAGCTGCTGGAGACGCTCGCACAGGCCGAGCTCGTGCTGCCGTCCGGCGCCCGGTTCCACTACTCCAACCTCGCCTACGCACTGCTCGGGATCGTCGTCGAGCGCGTCTCGGGCGCGCCCTACATGGACTACGTCCGCGAGCGGATCTTCCAGCCGGTCGGCCTGACGCGGATGAGCTTCGAGCCCGAGCCGCCGGCCGCGAAGGGGTACCTCGCGCAGCCGTACGCCGACGGCGTCTGGGACACGATCGGCGTGGAGACCGGTGCCTGGGCGTCCGCGGGCCAGCTGTGGGGGACGGTGGGCGACATCTGTCGCTGGGGCGCCTTCCTCGCCGATCCCGACGAGTCGGTGCTCGCGCCGTCGAGCGCCGAAGAGATGCGGACGGTGCAGGTCATCGACGACCACGAGCGCTGGCTGGCGGGGTACGGGCTCGGCCTCGGGCTGCGCCGCGACGGCGACCGGATCCTCGCCGGCCACGGCGGCTCGATGCCCGGCTTCATCGCGCAGCTCTTCTTCTCGGCGAAGGAGAAGGTCGTCGCGGCGGCGCTCACGAACGAGAGCCAGGCCGGTCTCGGCGATCTCGGAGTCGCGCTCGTGGGCACGACGGTCGAGGAATGGCCGGTCGCGGCCGAGACGTGGCGCGTCGGCGAGCCGCCGCCCGACGACGTCCTGCCGCTGCTCGGGATCTGGTTCATGGAGGCGGCGCGGCTCGCGTTCCGCTGGCGCGAGGGCAAGCTCGAGGCGCGCTTCGACGGTTCGCTCGACTGGCAGCCGTCCTCCGTCTTCGAGCGGGAGGCGGACGACCGCTGGCGCACGGTCTCCGGCCCGGAGCACGGTGAGGCGCTCCGGGTCCAGCGCGAGCCGGACGGCTCGGTGGCGCGAATGGTCTGGGCCGGCTACCCGGTCACGCGCGAGCCCGGTCCCTGGAGAGCGCCCGAGTGAGCGTCGAGCTGGCTGCTTTCGCCGAAGAGCATCTGTCCCCGGTCCTGGAGCTCTACGAGGCGGAAGGCTGGCCGTCGTTTCCGCAGGATCCGGCGCTCGCCAGGCGCGCTCTCACCGCTCCCGGCGTCGTGGGACTGGTCGCGGTCGAGGGCGGCGAGGTCGTCGGCTTCGCGCGGCTGCTCACCGACGGCGCCCTCGAGGCGTACCTCTGCGAGCTCGTCGTGGCGGAGGCGGCGCGCCGCCGGGGCGTCGGCCGCGCACTGGTCGAGGAGGCGTTCGCCCGCTCCGGCGCGCGGCGGGTCGATGTGCTCGCGGAGGACGGGAGCGAGGGGTTCTACGGATCCTTCCCGCATCGCGGCTTTCGCGGCTACCGGCTGTATGCGGGCCGGGCCTAGCGGACGACGGCGACCGCGAGCTGCTGGCCGCTCGTCTCGTCCACGCTCGCCTCGGCGAACCCGGCGTCGAGGAGCAGCGAACGCAGCTTCTCGGGCTCGTACGTCCGCAGCGCCGGCGCCCACGGGCCGTTCCACGCGGCCTCGCGCACCGCCGTCAGGAGCACGAAGCGTCCGCCGGGCGCCAGGACGCGGCGCACCTCGGCGAGGAACGCTTCCGGCCGCTCGATGAAGAAGAACGCGTTGAGGCACGCGGCGCAGGTGAACTCGCCGTCCGGCCACGGCAGCTCGTGGACGTCGCCCTGGACGAGCTCGAGGCGCCCGGCGGCGACGGCCGCCGCGTTTCGCTCGCTCGCGAGGGCGAGCATGTCCGGGCTGTGGTCGATGCCCGCGGCGCTCGCCGCCGTCTCGAGCGCGCGCTCCAGCACCTGGCCGCCGCCGAAGCACAGCTCGACGTACCGGTCGCGCCCGGTCAGTTCGAGCGCGGCGAGCGCGAGAGCGAACGACTCCTCGTGCTCCTTCGGATCGCGGTAGTGCCCTGCCCCCGAGTCGCCGCTCGGACGCCGCGCGGTGACGTCGACGAAGCGCTCGAACTCAGGACTGTCGGCGGCCAGCCTCCCGGCGAGCCCCTCCTCGATCAGCCGCTCGTCGTCCACCTACTCGTACTGGAGCGCTTCGAGCACGTTCAGCTTGCCGGCGCGGCGCGCGGGGAAGATCGCCGCGAGCAGGCCGACCACGATCGCCGCCACCGCGAAGACGATCACCTGGCCCCACGGCAGCGCGAAGACGATGAAGTCGACCCGCGCGGCGAGCAGCCCGCCGAGCACGAGGCCGAGCACGATCCCGATCACGCCGCCCATCAGCGCGGTGATGACGCTCTCGGCGCGGATCATGCGCCGCACCTGTCGGCGGGTCATCCCGACGGCGCGCAGCATCCCGAGCTCGCGGGTGCGCTCGAACACCGTGAGCACGAGCGTGTTCACGATCCCGAAGAGGCTCACCACGACGGACAGCGCGAGCAGCACGTAGAGCACGTTGAGGATCGCGTTCAGCCCGCTGATCTGGTTGTCGATGAACTGCGCCTTCGTCTGCACCTTGGCGTTCGGGAACGACTTCAGCCGCCGCTCGAGCGCCGCCTTGTTCGCGTCCGTCTCGCCGCCGTGCATCCGGACGAACGAGTAGAGGTTCTGCGGCGTGTCGTAGATGCGGTCCCAGGTCGCGTCGGAGATCGTCACCGGCCCGAAGGGAGAGCCTCCCGTCGGCGGCTTGAAGATGCCCCGCACGCGAAGGTCGACGGTCTGGCCGGTCGGCGCCGTCAGCGACAGCGGAGAGCCGATCGTCAGGTTGTGCGTCTTCGCGAAGCCGTCGTCCACGAATGCGCCGTGCGCGCCGAGCGAGGCGATGACCGCGTTGCTCCCGCCGTGCAGCCAGTTGATGTTGAAGATCTGCGAGCCGCCGGGGTTCACGGCCGTCGCCTGGTGCACCTTGCCGAAGATGAGTGCGTCCCCGCCGCGCACGTTCGCGATCGCCTGAACGCCCGGCGTGCGTGCGGCCGCCTCTCCGGCGGAGATCGGGATCGGGTCGAAGTTGTTCTGCGCCGTGATCGCGTAGCCGCTGATCCAAAGGTCGTTCACCGCTCCGCGGAAGCTCTTGGTGATCCCCGCCGCGATCACGGCGACGAGGGTCACGAGCGCGAGGCCGATCATCAGCGCGGAGGCCGTGGACGCCGTCCGCTGCGGGTTCCGCCGTGCGTTGTCGCGCGCGAGCGAGCCGGCTGCGCCGCCGAATCTCGCTGCCGGGCCGCCGAGCGCCCAGGCCAGCGGACGCGCGAAGCGGGCCGCCAGGAGCGCTACCCCGACGAAGATCAGCAATGTCCCGGCGCCCATGAAGATGAGGATCTGCTTCGTGCCGAGCCCGCTCCCGAAGAGGCCGTAGACGAGCGCGCCGAACCCGGCCACCGTCAGCAGCGCCGAGCCGACGGGTCGGTACTTGTGGAACCGGCCGGGCGGCAGCTCGGCCCCTTCGCGCACGGCCGCGATCGGCGGCACGCGGGTCGCCCGGAGCGCCGGGCGGAGGCTGGCCAGGACGGTGACGAGGATTCCGACGACGAGTGCGACGACCACGGTCCGGCCGTGCAGCACGAGGCCGTTGTTCGGGAGCGTGAAGCCGACGGCGTCGAACAGCTTGAACAGGCCGACGCCGAGCCCCAGGCCGACCCCGATTCCGATCACGGACGCGAGGGTGCCGATGGCGATGCCCTCGACGACGATCTGGGTCCGCACCTGGCGGCGAGACGCGCCGAGCGTCCGCAGGGTTGCCAGCTCCCGTGTCCGCTGCGCGATCGTGATCGACAGCGAGTTCGCGATCACGAACGAGCCGACGAACAGCGCGATCCCGCCGAACGCGAGCAGGAAGTCCTGCAGGAAGTTGAGGAAGCTCTCCGTGTCCTTCGCGTCCGACTTCGCCTGCGCCTGTCCCGTCTTCACCTGCGTCCCGGGCGGCAGGATCTTGCGGATCTGCGCGGCGAGACGCGTCGGCGACACTCCGGGCTTCGCCTTCGCGCGGATCTGGTCGAGCTTGCCGACGCGCTGGAACAGCCGCTGCGCCGTGGGCAGGTTGAATCCCGAGAGCGTCGCGCCGCCGAGGCTCGTCGCGCCGCCGAAGTGCACGAGGCCGGAGATCGTCATGCGCAGCGTCGGCCCGTTCGCCTGCACGCCGATCGTCTGACCGACCCGGAGGTCCTTCTTGTGGGCGGTCGCCTGGTCGATCACGACCTGGTTCTGCCCCGGCCACTTCCCGTCGACGAGCGTGAGCGTGTTGAGCTCGGGTCGCGCCGGGTCGACGCTGAAGCCGAGGTTCGGCGCTCCGCCGAAGTGGACGACCTTGCCGTGGAGGACGAGGTGCGCGTTGCCGCCGACACCGCCGACCGCATCCGCGACATCGGGCAGCTTCTGGATCGCCGGCAGCAGCGACTGGTCGAAGGGCGGCGCCGTCGTGGTGCCGCTGCCGCTGAGGTCGAACGCCGACTTGCCGGTCACCGTCGCATCGGTGCCGCGGTAGACCGACGTGAAGATCCCGCCGAAGGCCCCCTTGATCGAGTCGGTGAGGACGTAGGTGCCGGTGATGAGGGCGACGCCCAGGACGATCGCGATCGCCGTCAGTGCCGTTCGCAGCTTGCGCCGCGCCATCCCCCTCAGCGCGACGTGGATCATGCGCTGAGGGTGTTCATCACCTCGAGCACCTCGGCCGGCTGGGCGTGCTTGCCCAGCTCGCGCACGATCTGCCCGTCGGCGAGGAAGAGGATCCGGTCGGCGATCGCAGCGGCGCGCGCCTCGTGCGTGACCATCACGGTCGTCTGGCCGTACGCGTCGGTCGACGCCCGCATCAGCTCGAGGATCTCGCCCCCCGTCTTCGAGTCGAGGTTGCCGGTCGGCTCGTCGGCGAAGAGGATCGTCGGCCGCGTGACGAGCGAGCGGGCGATCGCGACGCGCTGCTGCTGGCCGCCCGAGAGCTCGGACGGACGGTGTCGGCGCCGGTCGGCGAGGCCCATCTGCGAGAGGAGCGTGTCGAGCCAGCCCTTGTCGGGCTTCTGCCCGGCGATCGAGAGCGGGAGGACGACGTTCTCCTCCGCGTCGAGCATGGGCAGGAGGTTGAAGAACTGGAAGACGAAGCCGATGTGCTCGCGGCGCAGCCGCGTCAGCTGCGTGTCCTCGAGCTCCGTGATCTCGGTGCCGGCGATCTTCACGGACCCCGAGGTCGGCTTGTCGAGGCCGGCGAGGATGTGCATGAGCGTCGACTTGCCCGACCCCGACGGGCCCATGACGGCGACGAGCTCGCCCGAGCGGACCTCGAGGTCGACGCCGCGCAGCGCGTCCACGGCGGTCTCGCCCTCCCCGTAACGGCGCGCGATCTCGCGCGCATCCACCGCGATGTTCGCGGGCACGGCGACGCCGTCCTTCGACTCCTCCCTCACGGCCATGGCGTCCACGCTAGCCAAATTCGCCGCAGTGCGGAAGGGGCACCAACCGAACCGCCACAGGGCGGCTAACCGAACCTTTACCGGCCGCCTCCGAAGAGGAAGCCGAGCACGGTCGCGACGTAGGCGGCGGCGAGGAACGCGCCCTCCTTCCGCCGGGAGCGGCCGTCCCAGACCGTCGCGCCGACGACGACGGTGGCGCCTGCCATCGCGACGAGCTCGGTCCAGCGGAAGGCGAGCGCGAGGTGGTGCGAGAAGAGGAGCGAGAGGAGCGTCACGACCGGGACGACGAGCAGCCCCACCTGCGCGCTCGAAGAGATGGCGATCTCGGTGGCGAGCCGCATCTTCCCGTCGCGCGCGATGAGGATCGCGCCGCCGTGCTCCGCAGCGTTGCCGACGATCGCCACGATCACGACGGCGATGAAGAACTCGCTCAGTCCGACCTCTTCCGCGAACGCATGCAGCGAGTGCACGAGGATCTCGCTCACCCACGCCGTCGCGCCGGTCGCCACGGTGAGCGCGGCGAGCGCCGTCGGCAGCGACCACGCCCCCGAGCTCGGCCCCTCGCTCTCGCGGGCCTCCTCGCGGTGCCGGCGGAGGTTGCGGCCGACGACGGCGACGTAGAGCAGCAGGAGCACGATCGCCACCGGCACGGAGGCCACGACCACGGCGTGGCGCTCCGGCGGCCCCGTGTAGCCGATCGCGGCCGGGATCGCGAAGGCGACGACGGCGGCGCCGACGAGCCCGATCTGGACGAGCAGCGAGCGGCGGTCGATCCGCGCTCCGTCCGGCCCGGCGATCTGCGTGACCCCGTAGACGAGGAGGAGGTTCGAGATCACGCTCCCCGAGAGCGAGCCGCGCACGACGATGGGCAGGTTGGCCCCCAGGGCGAAGAGCGCGACCATGAGCTCGGGCGCGTTCCCGAAGCTGGCGTTGAGGAAGCCGCCGATGCCGGGGCCGGTGTGCTCCGCCGCCTGCTCGGTCGCCTCGCCGATCAGCCACGCGAGCGGGATGAGCGCGACGGCGGCGAGGACGAAGAGCGCGACGTCGCCCGCTCCGCTCAGCCTGTCGACGAGGATCGTGGCGGGAGCGAGGAGGAGCAATCCCCAGAGCAGCTTCCGGACCATCCGGCAAGCCTAAAGAGCGGGCCGAGCGGGCATGAACGACCCGTGTCCGCCCCCGACCCTCCGCGCGGCCTACCTCCATTCCGCGGCGGTGTCAAGTCTTGCGGAGCTCTGCATTCGTTCCGACAATGAGCCTGTGAACGAGCAATCCGTCGCGACCCTCCCGCTCCATCCTCAGGACGAGGCCGAGTGCAGGCGCTGCGCAGTGCACTGCGAGAAGGTCGTCCGCCCGGCGTCGTGTCTCGAGCGGTCGTGCCCCTTCGTCTACGCGTACGAGGAGCACGGGCACACGTACATGGGCTGTCTGCAGAAGGTGTTCGAGGCCGAGATCGACGTCGAGATGCTCGCGGCCGCAGAGCGGACGCGCGAGGGATTCGGCGCCGTGCGTGCGCTGCGGCGGCCGCTGCCGATGTGCGACGCGGCGGTGCAGTCGACGTTCTCGCAGCGGGAGAGCGAGCTCGGCTGCGTCAATCCGGAGTTCGGCGAGCTGCCGGAAGGCTCGCCGACGTTCCGGGTGTTCGCGCGGGTCGCACCGTCCTAGCCGCTTCCGGCTCGGCGAGCCGGCGCAGGATCAGGACTCCGAGGGCCGGCCCTGCCGCGGCGAGCAGGAAGGCGAGCCGCCAGCTGTGCGTGGCGACGACCGCGACCAGCGGAGGCGCTCCGGCGACGACGACGCCGAGCAGCGTCTGCTGGAAGCCGAGCGCCGCGCCGGTGCGGGCCGCGCCGGCCAGCTCCGCCGCGGACGCGTAGGCGAGCCCGTTCCAGGCCATGCTGAGCACGCCGGCGAGCAGGAACAGCGGCACGAGGAGGGCGAGCGGCGCGTCGGTGGCGGCGGCGACGCAGGCCGTGAACAGGGCCAGGGCGATCCCGATCGCCCGTAGCGGCCCGAGGCGGCTGCCGAGGCGGTCGGAGATCGTCCCGGAACCGATGCGCGCGGCCACGGCGAGCACCTCGATCGCCGCGAGCACCACCGCAGCCGCGTGGGCCGAGACGTGGCGATGCTCGTGGAGGAAGAGGACTACGAAGCCGGTGATGCCGATCTGCGCCGTCAGGAAGAGTCCGGTGCCCGTCCCGAGCACCCACATCCTGCGATCGCGGACGGGGCGGGAGACGACTCCGAGCTTCGGCTCGCGCGCCGCTCCGGTGCGGATGAAGCCGGCGGCGACGACCGCTCCGGCTGCGCACGCGCCGGCGAGGAAGAGAAAGGCGGCGCGGGTGCCGCCCGCCGACGCGAGCACGGGCAGCACCAATGCGCCGACGGCCCCGCCGATCGGAATCGCCGTCTGCCGGATCCCGAGCGCCGTACCGAGCTCCGACGCCGGGAACCACGCCATGATCGCCCGGCCGCTCGCGGCGTTCACGCTCGCGCCCAGCGCCCCGACGCCGACGAGGACGCCCGTGACCGTGCCGAATCCGTGCGTCGTGGAGGCCACCGCGAGCATGGCGGCCGCGCCGGTGAGCCCGGTCGCGATCACCCAGCGCTCGTCGACGCGGTCCGCGACGAGGCCCCAGGGCAGGAGGGTGAAGAGCATCCCGATCCCGATCCCGGCGAGCACGACGCCGGTCTCGCCGAGCGTCAGCCCGTAGTGCGACTTCAGCGCGGGCCCGAGCGCGGGCAGTCCCACCGAGGAGGCGGAGAATCCCGCCTGCGCGAACGTCCCGGCTGCGAGCACGACCCAGCGGTAGCGATCTCTCTTCACGCCAGCCAGCGCGCGCGCAGCTCCTTCGCCTTGCGGATCTCGCCCGCGTCGGGGCCGCGGTTCTCCGGCCCGGCGGTCTCGAGCACGGCCGGCAGAGCCTGCAGCCGTGCGTTGGACAGGAACACGCCGAGCCGCTCCCCGAGCTCGCCCTCGAGGATGTTGGCGTGCCGGTCGCGGTTCGAGCCGAGTGGAGCCGCGGCGTCGTTCACGTGCAGCGCCCGCAGCCGGTCGAGGCCGATCGCGGAGTCGAGCTCGTCGAGGCACGCGTCGAGCGCGGCGGGGTCGGTCACGTCGGTTCCGGACACCCAGAGGTGGCAGGAGTCGAGGCAGACTCCCAGCCGCGGATGCCGGTCGAGCCGCTCCCAGAGCGTGGCGAGCTCCTCGATCGAGCGGCCGATCGTCCCGCCGGCGCCCGCCGAGTTCTCCATCAGCAGCCACGTCTCTTCGGAGCAGAGCTCGAGCACCTGCTCCATGGCCGGCAGCACCCGCTCGAGCCCGGCCTCGAAGCCGCTCCCGAGGTGCGACCCCACGTGGAAGACGACCCCGTCGGCGCCGATCCCGCACGCGACCTCCATCGTGTTCCGCATGGCGGCGACCGACTTCTCGTAGACGGCGTCGTCGGGCGCGGCGAGGTTGCACAGGTAGAGCGCATGGCAGAGGACGCCGCCGATCCCCGCCTCCACCCGCTTGGCGCGGAACCGCTCGAAGGTCGCCGGGTCGTGGTTCGTCGGCCGCCAGGTGCGTGGGCTCTGGGTGAAGACCTGCACCGCGTCGGCGTCCATCTCGACGGCGCGGTCGATCGCCTTGTCGATGCCGCCCGAGGAGGAGATGTGCGCGCCGATCTGCACCGCTGCCTACGCTATCCGCATGGCAGTACGCGTCCGCATGGCTCCGAGCCCGACCGGATTCCAGCACATCGGCGGCATTCGCACGTTCCTCTTCAACTGGCTCTTCGCGCGGCGCGAGGGCGGCGAGAACCGGCTGCGCATCGAGAACACCGACACGACGCGGGAGGTCGCGGAGGCGGTCGACCACATCCAGGACTCGCTCCGCTGGCTCGGCATCGAGTGGGACGGGCCGGTGACCTTCCAGCTCGACCGGATGGAGGACTGCCGTCGCGTCGCGCAGGAGCTGCTCGCGGCCGGCAAGGCATACGAGGACGAAGGAGCGATCCGGTTCCGGATGCCCGACGAGGGCACGACCGCCTGGGACGACGCCGTCCGTGGACCCGTCGAGTTCCGGAACGAGAATCTCGCCGACCTCGTCCTCGTCCGCTCCGACGGCCGGCCGACGTACAACTTCGCCTCGCCGATGGAGGACATCTGGGACGGGATCACGCACGTCATCCGCGGCGACGACCACATCTCCAACACTCCGACGCAGATCAACATCATCGGCGCCGTGGGCGGAGACGTGCCGGTCTACGCGCACGTGCCGAACATCTTCGGCACCGACGGGAAGAAGCTCTCGAAGCGGCACGGCGCCACCGGTGTCGAGGAGTTCCGCGCGCAGGGATACCTCCCGGAGGCGCTCATGAACTTCCTCGCGCTGCTCGGCTGGGCGCCCGACGGCGAGACGACGCTCATGAGCCGCGACGAGCTGGTCGCCCGCTTCTCCCTCGACCGCGTCAGCTCGAGCCCGGCGCAGTTCGACTACCAGAAGCTCGACTGGATGAACGGCGTCTACCTCCGCGAGCTGTCGGTGGACGAGTTCGCGCACCGGCTGGTGCTCTGGCTCGGCGAGAACGGCTACGACTGGCCGGCCGAGCTCGTCGCCCGCACGGCGCCGCTCGTGCAGGAGAAGATCGCGAAGCTGTCGGAGTTCCCAGGTTTTGCAGGCTTTTTCTTCGGTGGCGTGGAGCCCGACGCGGCCGATCTCGACGGCGGGGCGCCGATGCTCGCGGCCGCGGACGAGGCGCTCGCCTCGCTCGAGCCGTTCGAGGCCGCCGCGATCGAGGCGGCGCTCCGGGAGGCGGCGGACGGACTCGGCCTCAAGCCGCGCCAGGCGTTCCAGCCCGTTCGCGTCGCGGTCACCGGGTCGAAGGTCTCCCCGGGCCTGTTCGAGAGCATCGAGCTGCTCGGCCGTGAGAAGACGCTCAGCCGGCTCCGCTCGGCGGCAGCCGTCGCGGCGTGACCCCGGCCGGCGGCAACTCCTTCGGCGGCGCGAGCGGGTCGAGGGCGCGCTGGAACGCGAGCCACGACCGGCGCCGGAAGCGCTGGCTGGGCTGAGGCACCCCGGCGGGAACGGCGCGCTGGACGCCGCGCCCGCCGCGGCCGGGCTGCGGAAAGTCCTTTGCCACTTCAAAGGCGTAAACGGACGCTGGGGGACCGTGGTTACGGACCGACCCGCTCGCTCGTCTACACTCGCGCCGATGGACGATTCCGGGGGGCATGCGGCGGCCCGGATCCTGGTCGTCGACGACGAGCCGTCGATCCGGCTGCTGTGCAGGGTGAATCTCGAGCTCGAAGGGCACGAGGTGCTCGAGGCGGGCTCGCTCGCGGCGGCCCGCGCGACGCTGGAGGAGGAAGCCGTGGACGTCGTCGTGCTCGACGTCCATCTGCGCAGCGAGCGGAGCGACGCGCTCGTCGCCGAGTGTCACGCGCGGGAGCCGCGGATCCCGGTCGTGCTCGTCACGGGCTCCGTCGAGATCACCGACCCGGGGCTCGTCGAGGCCGACGCGATCCTGCCGAAGCCGTTCGAGCTCGAAGCCTTCCTGTCGATCGTCGGCGACCTGGCGCGGGTCCACGCCCGGTGAGCACGACCGCGGTTCGCACTCCCCAGGAGTACGAGGACGCCTACGAGGCGTACTACGCCGAGGCGGCCGAGGAGGTGCGCGCGGTTCGCGTGGGGGAGAAGGAGACGTCGGAGCAGGCGGCGATCGTCGCGCGCCACGCCGACCTCTTCACCCGGGAGCAGCTCGACGCGCTGCGCGCCGCCGAGGCGGCTGCGTCAGACGTCGACGAGCGCGAACGCGTCTATCGCCTCCGCCGGACCTGCGAGGCGGGAATCGTGGACGCGGAGCTGGCGGCTCTGGAGGACGAGCTCGAGAACGCGCTGCTCGCGGCGCGGCTCACGTTCGACGGCGAGGAGATCCCGCTGCGGGCCGCCGAGGCGCAGCTCGCCGTCCTCCCGGACTACGCGAAGCGAGAGGAGCTCGGCGAGCTCGCGCGGGAGCTCGACTCGAGCTTCAACGAGCGCCGCCGGGACCTGCTCGTCGCCCGTGACGAGCTCGAGAGCGGGCTCGCCGGCGAGCCGGACGCGGTCGCTCGGAACGAGGCGGAGAAGCAGATCTCGCTGCGTGAGCTCGAGCGCGTGCTGCGGCAGGCGGCGGACGACGCGGCGGCCGAGTACGAGCGGCTGCGCGGGCGCTGGTTCGAGCGGCTGCTCGGGCCGGAGCGCGCGGAGCTGCCCACGAATGCCCACGTGCGCTGGCTGCGCCGCCTCTCGCCGCTGGAGTCCACATACCCGAAGGAGCGCTCGGTCGAGGTCTGCGTCGAGACCGTCCGGCAGCTCGGGTTCGAGCTCGAGGCCATCCCGAACATCCGCCTCGACCTCGAGGACCGGCCGCAGAAGAACCCGCGGGCCTGCGTGATCGCGGCCGACCCGCCCGAGGTTGTCCACCTGATCACGCGTGCGCAGGGAGGCCTCTCCGACTACCAGGCGTTCCTCCACGAGGCGGGACACGCCCTCCACTACGCGGGCTGCGACCCGCGGCTGCCGTGGACGTTCCGCGCGCTCTCGCGCGACCACGCGCTGACGGAGATCTACTCCTACATCGTCGAGTCCGTCTCCCGTCAGCCGGAGTGGCACGCGCTCCACTTCGGGCTCTCGGATGCGGAGGCGGAGGAGAACGCCGAGGCCACGCGGTTCCTCGAGGCCGTGCTCTATCTCCGCTACGCGGCGAAGCTCCGCTTCGAGCTCGGCTTCTGGGACGCGTTCCCGGCCGAGCGCGGAGCCTCGCCGCGCGACTACGAGCCGCTGCTCACCGCCGCGACCGGCATCCGCTACGACGAGCGCGGCTACATCTCCGACATGGACGCTGGCTTCTACTCCGCCGACTACCTGCGGGCCTGGATCCGCTCGGCGCAGCTCAGCACGCACCTACGGCGCGAGGTCGGGGAGGACTGGTGGCGGAGCGGCGACACGGGCGAGATCCTGCGCGGGCTGTTCGCGGAGGGCACGCGGCCGTCGAGCGAGGACGTCGCGCGCCGGCTCGGCTTCGACCCGCTCGACACCGCGCCGCTCGTCGCCGAGCTGAACGCGGCCTAGCTCGCGCCGCCCCGGATCACGCCCGCGACGAGCGGCAGGAGCTGCTGCCGGTTGCGCGGCCGCTGCATGTCGAGGCGTACGAGCTCGTCGAGCTCCATCGCCACGAGCAGCACGATCGACGCGATGTAGAAGTACGTCGCCAGGAAGATGAAGACCTCGAGGCTGCCGACCGGCGTGCGGAAGTTCGCGAACGTCCGGACGTACTCGGCGAAGATCAGCGTCTCGCCGATCCAGCCGACGACCACGAGCACGGAGCCGAGGCTCGCCCACCTGGCGCGGCGGTGCTTCGCCGGCGCCCAGCGGACGATCAGCTCGAACGCGAACGCGACGAGGGCGACGGCCGCGGGCCAGCGGAGGATCAGGATCGGGATGCTCAGGCTCCCCGAGACGTTTCCGGCCCAGATGATGGCGATCGCTCCGAGCGTCGCGGCCAGGAAGAGGATCGCGAGGCCGAACGAGATCGGGAACCGGATCCAGAACGGCCGCGGCTCGGGCGTCTCGTAGATCTCGTCGAGCGCCCCGATCGCGGCGCGGATGATCCCCGACACCTCCCAGATCGCCAGCGCCGAGGCGAGCGCGAGCAGGCCGGCGGTGGGAGAGGAGAAGACGTTGTTCACGGTCTGGTCGATCCCGGCGAAGACCTCGGGGAGGACCTTCGGCTTGATGTGCGGGCCGATGGTGTTCTTCCAGAGCTGCTGCTGGTGCGAGGCGCCGAGAATGCCGAGCGCGAACAGCGAGCAGGCGACGGCCGCGATGAACGTCCGCAATGCGATCGCGCTCGCGTACGTCAGGAGGTTGTGGCGGTCGAAGAGATCGACCCAGAGTCGCACGATCTTCTTGAAGCTTGCCCAGCGGGCATCCACGGCCCGTGCACCGTTCCCGGGGCTGACAACTCGAAAACGGCGCCGCTCGTGACGAGCGCCGACCTCGGTCCCGGCGCCTAGTGGAGCAGGGCGCTGCCGAAGCTGCTCTGCGCGAGCTGCGTCGCGTCGAAGACCTCTCCGCTCGGCGGGGCCGCGATCGTGATGTGCGCGCCGTAGTCGGAGATGTTCATCGTCATACGCATGTGGAGCTGCCTGCCGGCCGGTGCGAAGCTGTAGTCGATCGCGACCCGGCGCACGAGGCCGTCCTTGCCGATCCAGACGTCCTCCGGCAGCTTCGGCATCTGCGCCGCGAAGCTGCCCAGCATCGGGCTCGTCAGTCCCTTCGCCTGGAGCGCCTTGGCCACGTCGACCGTCACGCGGTAGTGCGTCGTCGCGATGCCGTCGATCGTCGCCGATCCGAGCCTGCGGATCTTCGCGCCTTCGCCCCTGAGCATCCCGAGGAGGTCGGTCGGCTGGAGCTGGCTGCCGGACAGGAGCTTGCCGAAGTCGAGGCCGGCCGACTTGCCGAGCTTCGAGAGATTCAGCTCGAGCCATTGCTTGCCGCCGGGAATCTGTGACGCGAGAGCGCCGAGCCGCATGTAGATGACGTAGTCGCCGCCCTGCTCGAGGAAGATCTCCTCGATCGAGGCGTGCTTGAGCTGCGCCATCGTCGCGCCCGGCGTGACTCCCTGCGTGGCGCCCATCTGACGGATCAGCGAGCCGAGGTTGAACGTCAGCTCGCCGCTCGTGCCGTCGATCGCGCCGGACGCGCGCATGCGGAGCGTCTTGCCCTGCGTCTGCGGGCTGCTGAGCGCGAGGGCGAAGCGGATCCGCGCTGCGCCCGCCTGCTGCGACTTCGTGGCGGCGGCCGCGACCGGGTCGAGCGAGACCGCGCTGCCGCTGCCGCCGCCGCAACCGGCCGTGACGGCTGCCGCCGCTGCGATTGCGAACACGGCTGCGATCGCTGCGCTGCGACCCCGGAGCATGCTCGCAGTGTAGTCCCGCGCGGCGCCCCGTAAAGGTGATTTCTTCGTAAGAGGGGTGGGGGCGGCCGCTATGGCCGTGGCAGCCGCCCCCTGCGAGGAGCGGGACGGCCGCACGTGATGACGGAGGGCCGCCCCTGTCGGAGAGCACGGCCGGGGTTGGTGGGCCGGCTCTGTCGGTGCTCCCTGTACTACTCCCGGCTGCCGCGATCGGATCTTCAGGAATTGCGCAGCGGACGCATTCGTAAGAAGTTCGCCAATCGCTACACGATCCAACGAACCAGTTGGGCGGACCGGACGTCTTATGGGTTCGAGGGGCGGGCCCCGGAGAAGGGGGCCGCGACCGAGGCCCGCCCCCCGCGAGGTTACGCCCGCGCGCGGACATCTGCTAGGTCCGTGTCTCGAGACGGTCGAGCCGCTCGTGGATCCGGCGGAGCTCGGCGAGGATCTCGTCCTGCTTGTCGGTCGACTCGCGGTGCTTGTCGTCGGCGTCCTGGTTGACGAAGTGGCCGGCGATCGAGGCCGTCGCGAGGCCGAGGAAGCCGATGCCGACGACCATCAGGAACGAGGCGACGACGCGGCCGACGGGCGAGGTCGGGAACGTGTCGCCGTAGCCGACGGTGGTGACGGTCACGATCGCGAACCAGAGGCCGCGCCACGGGTTCGGAAAGCGGCCCGGGTCGGTCTCGTGCACGGCGATCCCCGTGACCGTGACGAGGAGCAGCGTCAGCGCCGCGACGTACGGGAGGTTGCGGCGGCGCGTGAGCAGGCGCTCGGCGCGGAAGACGCGGCCCGCGATCGCCCACAGGCGCGCGAGGCGCCAGCCCCGCAGCCATCCCGTCCCGAGCGCCGAGAAGAGCGGCGCCCAGGGCGGGAAGATCACGACGAAGACGAGCACGTCGTGCCAGTGCGAGCGGAGCGCGGCGCGCCGGTCGTGCGCGTGATACAGCGAGAGGCCGAGCTCGAGCGCGAAGGCGAGCCAGACGATCGCGTTGAGGGAGTCGGCGACGTAGCCCCACGGGGTGTGCAGGCCCGAGTCCTGGATCAGCACGGCTGGCAGCATCAGCAGGGCGAACACGAGGACAACCGCCTCGAACGAGTGGCGGACCCTGCCGCTCTCCTCCTGGCGCCAGCGCTCGGCGGCCCAGAAGGGCGCCCTCATCGGCGGTGCGGCAGGGAGGGGAGCTCCGGCACGCGCAGCAGCAGGTTGCCCCGCTCGCGGTTCACGTACCAGAGGAGCACCGCGGCGAAGGCGGCGAGGTCGAGTCCGATGCCGAGCACCCAGAACGTCCAGTCCGGTACGAGAAAGCGTCCGGCGAGCAGGGTGAAGTTCTGGCCGAAGAACCCGGTGAGGAACGAGAGCGGCAGGAAGAACGTCGCCACCCAGCCGAGCTGCTTCATGGTCAGGTTCATCTTGTTGCCGACGGTCGACTGGTACAGGTCGGTGACGCCGGACGCGAGGTCGCGGTAGTCGTCGAGCTGCTCCGCGACGCGGATCAGGTGGTCGTAGACGTCGCGGAAGTAGCGCTCGTGCTCCTCCGTCATCCCCGGGAGCTCGTAGCGGCCGGAGAGGAGCGCGGCGAACATGTCGCGTTGCGGATGGACGATCTTGCGCAGCTGCACGAGCTGCCGCTTCATCGTGATCGCCCGCTGGAGCGCGGCCGGCTGCGGGTCGGTGAGGATCGTGTCCTCGAGGTCGTCGATCTCGTCGTCGAGGTCGGACAGCTTCGGCAGAAAGCTGTCGACGAGCGCGTCGACGACGAGGTAGAGGATGCCGAGTCCTTCCTCGTAGCGCTGCAGGTGCCGGTGCGTCTGGTTGCGGAGCTCCGCGAAGACCGGGCATTCGCCCTTGTGCACGGTGATCAGCCAGTGCGGCGAGTAGAAGCAGTGCACCTCGATCGGCGCGAGCCCGGTGCGGCGGGTCGCATCGCCCGAGGCGCCGAAGACCACGAGGAGCGTGAAGTCGTCGTAGTCCTCGATCTTCGGCCGCTGCCCGAACTTGCGCGAGTCCTCCAGCGCGAGCGGGTGCAGGTCGAAGGCGTCGTGCAGCAGCTGGAAGTCGGCCTCGGCGGGGTTGTCGATGTCGAGCCAGAGAAAGACGCCGTCCTTGAGCCGCGACTCGACGCCCTTCGGGTCGACGTTGGGCTCGACGGTTCCCCTGGCGTCGATCAGATGGCTGGCCAAGCTTCCGGCGAGCGTACTGCGATGGTCGGACGAGCTACGGCGTCGGCGGTGGCGTCGCCACGAGGTCACGCAGGAGGACAGCCAGAGGGTAGGACCTCGGCGGGGCGAGCGTTCGGGAGTGTCACCCGGCGCTGAAGAAGCTCAGGCCGCCTGGGCTTTGCTTCTTCGCGTCCATCAGCGCACCGTCCGCTGCTTCGAGCAGGGAGAGTGGAACCGCCGCGCGTCGTAGGGTCTTGCCGTCACTGATTCCGACGCTCAAAGTCGCTCCAGGAATTGCCTCGCCGAAACGTCGGCGAATGTGCTCGACCTCCCGGATAACTTCGGTCGGTTCGTCTTCGAGCAGGGTCAGCGCGAACTCGTCGCCGCCAAGCCGTGCGGCGATCTCACCGGCACCACAACGCGCCTGAATGAGCGAGCCGAAACGAGCGAGAACTCGATCGACCTCCGTATGGCCGTATCGGTCGTTGAGCGAACCGAGATCGTCCACGTCGAAGACCACCAACGAGATCCGATCCCGCGCTGAGAGCGTCGGCAGCGAAGCGGAGAAGTCTCCGTGGTCCGCAAGGCCGGTCAGACGATCCATGTGTCAATGGTAGGCCCCGTAAGCGGACACACTCTCGCTGGCCCAGTGTCCCGGAATGAGCTCTGAGCGGATGTGGTGCGGTTCTTCGATTGGCTAGGGAGTGCCGAAGGCGGCAGTGTTGATACAGGATGGCCCTGGGGTGGGAGTCCCGACCGCCATCATCAGCAGACGGCCCGGAGTGGCCGCCGGGCTGACCCCGATCACTCCGATAGCCCCTTCGCTGGTCAGTTCGCTGGTACCGATCGTGATTGTGTCCGTGGGGGCTAGACCGCTGCCGCGTGGCTGGCTGGGAAGGCCGTGGTTCGGGTTGAACCGGCAGTTCGGGGTTGCGGGGACGGCTTTGAGAGGAAGGCCGTCTCGAGCGAGTTCCCGGTTGAGCGCCGGGAGCGCAGAGAATTGCCTGAGAGTGATGGTGACGGTGCCGTCCGGGTTCGTTGTGACGGCGTATGCCGGGCTTGCGCTGAAGGTGCCGAGGACGATCAGGCCCGTGGCTGCCAGTCCTGCAATGGCCAGCCCAGCGGCGAGGGCGACCGTGCGCTGACGCTGGGACCGCGTCCAATTCAGCCCACGCGCGCGCCGACTGTCGTGCGGTCGAGATGAGGCGGCGCGGTTGAGCGCGTCCGCCCAGAGATCACGCGACGGGGCGACGCGGTCGAGTGCCCGTAGTTCGTCAGACCAGCTGCTGTTCATCGGAACCTCCCAGCGAGGACGCGCGCATGGCGGCTGCGGTGGCGTAGCGGCGGCGCAATGCCTCGCGTGCGCGATGTAGTTGAACGCGGACGGAAGCTCTGCTCGATCCGGTAGCGCCGGCGATGTCCGCGATCGAGAGGTCGGCGTAGTAGAAGAGGAACACGACCGCGCGCTGCTGCGGGGTCAGTAGTGCGAGAGCGCCAAGGGATGGGTCCGTGGTGAGTCCCTCCGCGCGATCCACTTTGGGCTCATCGGGCATCGCCCCCTGCTTCCGCTCATCCCGCAGTCGTTCGGAGGCCTGCCGAAACGCAACCCGATACAGCCATGGCAGTGGAGACCGGATTCGCGCTTTGCTTTCGAGCGCGCGTGCAAATGCTTCGGCGACAGCGTCATCGGCGATGTCCGCTCGCCCGTCGGAGAACGCGTAAATGCCCCGCCAGAGCTGCGTCCCCCACTCGCGGTAGGCACGCTCGATCGGATCCTCAGAAGTCGGAACTCCCATTGCGCAGACAAAGAGTGACTGGGGCCCCGAAAGGTTACGCTCGCCTGGGCGAGTGTTCCGGAACGACCCTGAACAGGGTGGGAATACGAGGCTGGCTTAGTTTGCCGCGATTCTCCGCAGAGACAACCAGGACATGGACTTGACTGCTCCTCTCCGCCCACTCGGCGCACTTCTGAGTGTGCTCCTCTCCGCCGTACTTGCCGGTGTCACGAAACTCCTTCGCCTCCTCGGGGCCTAGCTCGCCCGAAGTGTGCTCACGAAGCACACGCGCGCTGGACTGGGCCAGTGTTCCGGAATGACCCCTGAGCGTGCGTGGAATCCGCAGCTTCGACAAGATCCGCCAACGGTATGGGGGTGACTTTGAGAGGCGGTTCCGACGATGGCTGAATTGACGGACGAGGTGCGGTCCTTTCTTGGCGAGCGGCGTTGTGCGGTGCTCGCGACCCACGACCCGGACGGCAGCATCCACCTGACGCCGGTCTGGTTCCTATTCGAGGACGACAGCTTCTACTTCCCATCGTCATCGAGAAGCCGGAAGGTCGAGAACGTCGTTCAGAGCTCCTCGGGCTCGGTCGTGGTCGATGCACGCACCCCGGGACGAGAGCGATGGGTATCTGCGTCGGGCCGGGTTGAGATCCTTCACGGCGGTGAAGCACAGGCGATCAACGCGCGCATCAGGCGCCGCTACCTCGCGCCGGAAGCCCTCGACGGGCCGATCGAAGCCGCGCTCGCCGCATCCGACGACGTAACGCTGAGGCTCGCGCCGACCGCATGGCGGTCCTGGGCTGCCCCGATCATGGACTCGGCTGACCAGTTGTTCCTACCGGTCGACGCCTAGCCGAGCCCTCCAAGGTGACCTGTGAGGCTGCAAGGGCTCTCGACTGGGCGAACGTCCTCTCACCTGGCGAACACGCAGAGCCGTTTCTCGGGAAGCCCGCGCCGCGTGACACCCTGCGACGCATGGGGTATGTCCAAGGAATGGCCCGTCACGAGGAAAACCCCCGGACTGTCGAGGGTTCTTGCAAGAGAGGCGCATACGGGATTCGGACAGCCCTGCAAGTAGCCAGGTTTTCCGCGCGAGGTCTGCACCGGGGTCTGCACGCGGCGACGTTCTTCGTGCCGGGACGGCACGAGTTTCGAGATCCCTCTTGCGGGTGACAACGTAAGCGTTATACAATGCGTGCGTTATGCCGACGACCTGGGAGGTCGAGTACACCGATCAGTTCGAGAGCTGGTGGGACGCTCTTGACGAGGAGGACCAGGAGAAAATCGACGCAGCGATCGAGTACCTGGAAGCGCGCGGGCCTGCGCTTGGGCGGCCGTTTGCGGACACCGTGAAGCAGTCGCGTCACAAGAACATGAAGGAGTTGATTCCGCCGGCCTCGACGATTCGAGTTCTCTACGCGTTCGACCCACGCAGGAAGGCGATTCTGCTGATCGGCGGGGACAAGCGCGGGAGCTGGAACGAGTGGTACGACGAGTTCGTGCCGATCGCCGACGATCTGTACGACGAGCACCTCGAGGAGATCGCACACGAGCAAGAACGCGAGGGAGGACGCTGATGGCGAAGCCTTACAAGAACCTACGAGAGCGAGTTCGGTCCGACCCCGCGCGCGCGGCGCGTGTCGCTGCTTACGCGCAGGCGATGCGCGATGCAGAGGCACTCGCGCAGATTCGGGAGTCACGCGAACTGACCCAGCGCGACATCGCGGACGCTCTGGGCGTGTCGCAGGCCAACGTGTCGCGGATCGAACGCGAGCGGGATGTGTACCTATCGACCCTGGCGCGGTACGTCGAGGCTCTCGGGGGCCAATTGGAGGTCGCGGCCGTCTTCGGCGACGAGAAGGTGCCGATCGGCCTCGGAAGCGACTAGCGGCGCCTTAACGAGGCTGCCTCAGCTGAGGATCTCGGCGTAGTCGAGCTCGCGTTCGTCTGCGACCACGTGCGTGTAGGTGCGCGCCGTTGTCACGAGGTCGTCGTGGCCGACGAGCTCGCCGATCCGCGCCCACGGCATCCCGCCAAGGTGGAGCAGCGAGACGCGCCGGTGGCGAAGGTCGTGCGGTGAGAAGCTCGGAACTCCTGCCGCTGTGCACGCGCGTGTCAGCGCTGTACGGAGACGCTCGCTCGTAACCTGCTCGAAGACCCGGCGGTCGGGATGGCGGTCGTCGCGGGGACAGATGTCGAGGACAGCGTCGAAGAGGAGCTGAGGCGGACTCACCCAGCGCGGCCGGCCGGTCTTGCTCGTCGCGATGCGCCACCGGCTGCGCGGCTCGTCGACGTCGCCCCAGGTGAGTGCCTCGAGCTCGCCGATCCGCATCCCGGTGGCGTCGAGGATCAGCGCCGGCAGGCGATACCGCCTCGGCAGGAGGTGAACGACCGCTTCGACGTGTTCCGCCGTCGGGGGCTGGACGTGCCGGCGGTCCTCCCGTGGCAGCTTGACCGTCAGGCGATCGCGGGCCGGATTCGGCTGGACACGCGCGTGGTCGAGCACCATCGCCAGCACGCTGACCGTCTTGCGGATCGTCTGCTTCTTGAGGCCACGCCCGTGAAGCTCCGCGACGAGGTCCGCGATCGTCTGGGCGTCGATGTCGGCTATCGGACGGTCGCCGAATCTCGGCAGCATGCGTCCCAGCGCGACCCGGTAGGTCTGGAGGGTGCCCACAGCGACATCGACCCGAGACGCCTGCCATCGCTCTGCGACAGCGGCGAGCGTGGGGGAGGAGGCTCGCTCATCCACCAGGCGAAGATCGGGAACACGTAGCGCGGCGAGCTCGCCGAGCACCCACGCCTTACGGCCGAGTGCTTCGCGCTTGGTCGCGAACGAGCCGGCGTAGCGGGGCATGCTCTCCCGACCCCCGAGCCGGTACATGACGCGATAACGGCTCTGGCCGCTAGTGGTCGGCCGCGTAGTGATCCATGCGCTAGCCATCGTTCGACCGTATCGGGCGCACCCGGTCGCCGCGGAACGTGTGGTGCTCGACGAGCTCGAGATATTGCTCAGCTCGGATCAGTGGTCGCGAATAGCCAGGGAGTGCCACTACAGGGAGGGCTCGGAAGACGGCGTCGACGGCGCGCCGCTCGAGACCGAGCTCGCGCAGGTGGGACCGGTTCAGGAGCGCTCCGGGGGTGTCGAGAAGCTCCCTGGCCGGTGGATGGCCGCGACTTGCGGAAGCTGGCTTGACTTGCTCAGACGGTCGCGTCTGCGCGGCGGGCTTCGATTGTCGTTCCACATCGAGCCGAAGCTGCTCCGCGTCCGTCTTCCTCGCCACTCGCTGAATGTAGCAGATATGTCACTGAGGCGCGGAGAGCACCAGACGCGTACGATGCGTGCATGACGAGCGGAACGCTGATCCGGCAGGCCCGGACCCGGGCGGGGCTGTCCCAGGGGGAGCTGTCGGAGCGGAGTGGGAAGGATCGGGCGCAGATCGCGCGCTGGGAGCGGGACGTGGTGACACCGAGCTTGGAGACGCTGCGCGAGCTGCTGCGGGCCTGCGGCTTCGATCTCGACCTTTCACTGGTGCCGTACCGGGGCCCGGATGTGCGGCTGGAGGCGCGGTTGGAGAAGGCGCTGGGGCGGACGCCGCAGGAGCGGCTGCAGGCGATGCTGAAAGCGCGGCGGCGCTGATGGCGGGCGAGTTCGATCCGTATGCCCTCCTGAAGGCGCTGGAACGGCAGCGGGTGACCTACGTCCTGATTGGCGGGCTCGGTCGCGTGCTGCACGGATCTGGCGAGGTCACGGACGGCATCGACGTCGTGCCCTCGACGCGGGAAGAGAACCTGCGTCGGCTCGGCCTTGCCTTGGAGGAGCTGAACGCTCGCCGGCCCGACGGGAAGCCGCCGGTCTTGGGGCGTGATCTGGTCGGCCGCGGCGTGCTCGAGCTCGAGACTGACGCCGGTGAGCTGAAGATCGTGCCGGAGCCAGCCGGTACCCACGGCTACGACGACCTGCGACGGCGGGCCGAGCGGCCGCCGCTGGGGCAAGGCCTGCGACCGGCGGTCGCCTCGCTCGACGACCATGTACGAATGCTGGCCGCTCTCGATCGCGAACAGGACCATCAGCCGCTCATCGCGCTGCAGCGGATGATCGAGCTGGAGCACAGCCTGCGCCGCGGCATCGAGCTCTGACCGCCACGCAGCACCTGTTCCGTACACGAATGGCGCGAGTGACGCAGATGCACCAAGGTGCAGAAACGTCCCATCATTTGTGTACGCTTGTAGGCAGTGTCCCGCCGCCGTCTTCAACGACGCGCCGACAAAGCGCGCCGCCATCTTCAGCCGACCCATGAGCCGAGGAGCTTCGTCGAGCAGTTGCGAGTCACCCCGCCCCCGCGGGTGGTCGTCCGCGAAGCGGACCATTTTGTGCGGCTCGCCTACACCCGCAGCCAGGCTGCGGCGGCCCTCGGTATCAGCCGCTCGACCCTGCGGCGGCTGCTCCCATACGTCGACACGATTGAGATGCCATGGGGCGGCAGGCTGATCCCCGTCGACGAGCTCGAGCGACTCGCCGTCGAGCGGCGACGGACGGCCCGACCCCGGCTTGAGGCAGCGACACGAGGGCGGAAGCCGACCGTTCCGTCAGCGACCGTGAAGCGCATCCGCGACGAGCGCTCGGCGGGCAAGAGCCTCCGTCAGATCGCGGACGACCTCAACACCGACGGGGTTCCGACAGCGCATGGCGGTAAGCGATGGTGGTCCTCAACCGTGCGGGCCGTCCTCGTTAGAGGCCAGGAGCGGCCGGGCAGCCTGTCCGCAGCGGCCAACGGCGAATAGCAGCCACCGCGCTGCCGCTCGACTTTAGCCTTGGCCGCGTTGTCGCGACAGAAGCGGCCGGCCGCAGACCCTAGTTGTTCCGATCCCAGGGAGGCGTACCGGCCGCAGACGAGAGCGTAATCGGACCAGATGACAGAGGAAAGACGATCCAGCTGGTCGGCCCGGGGCGCTACCGGGCGTGGGGTCCATGAACCATTTGACTCTGGCGACCTTGTCGTCTACTGTCGATCGCGTTCCGATCTCGTATATGGGAGGCCACGTGTCAGACGTTCGCCGTCTGCACGATCTGCGGCTTTCGAGTGTGGCGCATGCGTCTGCGCTCGGCCGGTCAGGCGGCTCTACCTCTGCAGCGACGTCACCAGTCTCGTGTGGTCATCGGGTCGTGCGGCGCCCGTCATGGGCATGCGCTCGGGCACCGCCTTTGCGATCAGCATGCGCGTCCATCGAGATCTCATCGACGAGACGGCTGCTCCGAGAGTACTGCGGCGCATTGCATCGTCGAAAGGAGTTGAAAGTGAGATCACTTCTTCGTCCCGCTGTTGCGCTAGCCGCCGTCATCACGGTCTTCCTCTGTTTGGCGCTGACAGCATGGGCAGACAGCTACTGGAATGTCTGGCAAGGGAATCTCCCAGACTCGTCCGGCCACAGGGCGAAAACTGGGCCGTACGGTGGCAGCGGCAATTATTGGCTCATCCGAATGTCCTGGACGTCGGGCACGCACGACATGAACTTCGTCGTGATTGACAACGGCGGAAGCTGGCACATCTTCGACGCCTTTGCCGACGGGTTCTACTGGACGCCGGGCTCCACATACGACCGCTACATCTACTACACGGGCTCCGGGGGCGGGTGCGAGAACCCCACGGGATTGTCCACCGTGTATGTCAACTGCCGCAACGCGGCGTCGTGAAGCGACGCGCGAGACGAGTTAGAAGGGATGAGCGATGAAGCACAGACGACAACTGATCCTCGGCGCAATCACTTGCGCGGCCGCTGCCGCCGTTGCGGGCACCGTTCTCGCCGCGACATCTGGAGCCGCATCCGGTCCGAAAGCGGTTACTGGAGTCGGCGGCTACGTCCCAACGGCCATGGTGACAAGCCTCGCTCAACAGGCATCCGTTTCTGAGGTGAGCGCAAGTGCGACAGCGGATGCCAGCGGGAATACGGTGACGCTGCTGAATGGCCGACAGAGCTCCGGGACCTCGTGTTGGACCGTTGACAGTGCGGGATCGGGCTGGGAGGTCGCGACACCATTCAGATGCGGGGAGTCCACACCTAGCGGAGCGCTCAGCATCTTTCCGACCGAGAATGGCTCGAAGGGATCAGCGCTTCCCGACTCCGCTGCGATCGTCGGCGCCGTGGGCGCGGACGTCGCCACCGTGAAGGTGGTCCTCGCAAATGGCGCAGTCGATCAGGTACCGATCAACCAGAACGGGACGTTCTCGTGGTCCTCAACGTCGGCTGACGGCCTACCGACGAGCGTCGAGGGGTTTAACGCGAGCGGGAGTCTCGTTGTCCAGAAGGCGTTGACTGGAGGGCAGAATCCGGACTGCAGTGCCAACGGGTGTTGATAGACGAGGCTGTCGCTGGCGTACGAGCGAAGAACCGTTAGCGAGATCATCGAGGGCCGCTGTCGCTATGGCCGCGGCGGCGGCCCTCCGTTAGAGCGAGTCCATCCCCGCGGGTTGCTCCCAGAAGAGGGCGCGAACGAACCGCGAACGCGCCGGTCCTCACGGGCCGGCGCGTTTGACCTCAAGAACCAGGTATGGCGCTCGGCAGATCACCCACCAGCAGACGTTCCGGTCGACGCGGTGCAAACCTGTCCTCCGCCCGGGAGGCTGGTCTTTGTAGCACCGGGGAAGAGCACAACGCTTGCCGAGCTCAGTTGCTGGCCGCCGCCATCGAGCACAGTGAAGCGCGACGTCCAGTTGCTCCAGTCACAAAGTGAGCCTGGCAGCGTGGTGCCGATGATGAAGAAGCCGCTGGCGCTGACCGGCGCGCTCAGGGTGTCGCCGCTAGGCGTGTCGAATTGGACACTCGCTGCCGAGGCCTCAGTCGTGTGACCGTAAAGAGCAACCGTGGTGGCGTGGTCGGGTGCGCTAGCCGTCCCTCCGATGCCAGCCCAGAAGGCCGATGAGTCAGGCGTGTTCGCAGAGCAATCGCCTCCGTCGCCGTTCGCCCCCGGCCGGTTCCACGGTGAGCTGACCAGAGTGCAGATGCCACCCTGCCTGTTCACGGTCGCGTAGAGCTGGTAGTCGCCATTGCTCGCGACAAGGACAGCCTGTCCTGGCTGAGGGTTGAAGCCCAGCTGGCTCGAGTACGAGCCGAAGTCCGACTGGACATTCGCGGGTGCGGGCGAACCGGTGAGCCAGCCCGGTGCCGCGACCGCAGCGCCGGCGATAGCGGCGGCAGTCGCGAATGCAGCTGTCGCGAGGACCAGGCGACGGCGCCTAGGCGCCCTGATGCGGCTAGGCGAACGGTCTATCTTCCAGAACCTCGGCCGTCGATCCGTCGTCGCGTATGCATAGATCCGACGCCGAGTCTCCTCATCCGCCGGCGGGACCTCAGAGCGGAAGTCGTAAAGAAACTGCATCTCGTCCATCGCTATCGAATCTCCTTAGGTGTCGTCGGCTTGCCTACCTCTGATTGCCCGGTCGTGAAGAAATGGTTCCGCAGGTGGTTCCTAGCGCGGCTTAACCGTGACTTGACGGTCCCGACCGGAAGAGACAGTGCCTCGGCGATCTCCTCGTCGGTAAGTTGCGCCCAGGCGTGGAGCAGGAGAACCTCTCGCTCCGCGGGTCGCAGCCCCACCAGCGACTGGGCGAGAGCGCGTGCCTGTGCTCGAGCATCGAGTCGCTCAACAGCACCTTCGTCGTCGAGTTCCACCAGATCGACTCCGGTGCGGCTGTAGGCGCGCCACATGCGCCGCTGCTTGCGCCAGTGATGGCGCAGGAGGTTCGTGGCGATGCCGTAGAGCCAGGGCCTGACCCGGCGTGCAGGCTCGAGTTCGTTCCAGCGTCGGTAGGCAGTGGCGAAGGTCTCAGCCGTTAGATCCTCAGCCGCCGAGGCGCCAACACGACGGTGTAGGTAGGCCTGCAGAGAATCGAACTCTGTCGCGAACACCTCATCGAACGAGCGAGCCATACATCCACTAGTTTCCCGATGGCCGAGATCTGGTTCCGGGTTTCCTGGCGGCCAGGTAGATCTTAGGAGTAGTGGTTCTTCGTCCGTGTGGGGGCTCCCTCGGGGCCGGGGCTGCCGTGCGCTCGAGGTCTGCACCGGGGTCTGCACGCGACGCACATCGGCGACCTCGATGTCACAAACGTCCCGCATGGTTGAGCCGAAAGCGGCTCAGTTTGTGACACAGAAAGGCGCATACGGGATTCGAACCCGTGCCGCCGCCGTGAGAGGGCGGTGTCCTAGGCCACTAGACGAATGCGCCGGGCAGAGGCTTAGTGTAGCGAGGCTCCGGGCAGGCCACGCCCATGCTCAGACGGCTGTTCGGCACGCGCGAGGGCGAGCCCACGGCGGCGAGGCAGGAGGGCGACGCGCATGCGCTCGACCGTCCCGGCGACCCGCGCGGCGGCGTCCAGAGCGACGAGTACCGGCACGCGCATCCCGACGATCTCGTCGAGGAAGGCGACGTCGCGATGGGCGGCCCCGGAGGCGCGCCGGCCGCCGACGAGAGCGTCGAGGAACGGCGCCGGCGCGACCGTCCCGACGAAGCGGGCTAGCCCGAGACGTCGGGAGCGGGAGCGGTGGCGTCGGTCCGGCGTCGACGCCGGAACAGGAAGGCTCCGGCGGCGGCCGCCACGGCGAGGACCCCGCCGAGCGGCCCGCCGACGAGCAGCGGAATGTCGCTCGCGGACGCCGAGACGTGCTCGGCGGTGGGGCGGACGTGCGCGACCGGCAGCGGCCCGATTCCCGAGGCCGCCAGGCTCGGCGGGTGCGGGAACGACTGCACGCCGCGCGAGGCGGCGGGTGCCGCGCTCTTGGCCGGGAGCAGGTGACGCACGACAAGCAGCTGGTGCCAGACGACCGCGGCCTCCTGCCTCGGAACCCCGACGGGCGCCCTCAGCCTCGCGGGCTGCGGGATCTCGTCGGCCGGCACGTGCTCGACCTTCCACAGCTTCAGGTACCGCGTCGGATCGACCGCGCCGTCGTAGCCGAGCCCGACGTAGAGATGGGGGTGGATCTCGAAGTGGAGATGCGGCGGCGTCGTGAACGCGTCGCCCGTCCTGCCGAGGAAGCCGATCACCTGTCCCGCCCGGACGTGTCGGTGCGTGAGGATCCAGCGCGCGTAGCCGGCGAGATGGGCGTAGTAGAACGAGTTGCCCTTCCCGTCGGTGAGCCAGAGCCGCCAGCCGCCGAGCTCGTTCCAGCCGACGAGGCTCAACGTCCCCCTCGCCACCGCGACGACCGGCGTTCCGAGCGGCGCGAAGAGGTCGTCGCCGTGATGCCAGCCGTCGTAGATGTCGCTGCGACCGGCGCCGTAGGTGTCGCCGTAGTCCGCACCGCCGTCGATCGGGAAGACGTAGTGGCTCGACTTGTAACCGAGGCTCGGAGTCGCGGTCAGCGGCTGGGGCACCGCCTTCCCGTGCCGGTGCTGCTTCTTCTTCGGGTGCGCCGGCGCCTTCTGCAGTGCGTTGGTTCCCCTCGTCGTGTGCTTCGTGCCCCCGGAGGAGTGGTGCTTGTGCTTCGGCTTGGCGGCGACCTGCGGGGAGGCGCCGAATGCCAAGGCGATCGTCGTCCCGGCCGGGAGGCCGCGGTGTGCCGCGAGGAGCTGCACCACGAGCGGCGCCGTGATCCGCCCGACCCGCGTGCCGACCGTCACGCGTCCCCAGCCGCCGACCCCGACGGAGTGGCCGGCGCTCAGCGCCACCGGCGAGCCGTAGAGCTTGAGCCCGCTCACCGACCCTCTCCCGTGCGTCGCGGAGATGCTGGCGGCGGTGACCGCGCCGCCGAACAGCGAGGCGGATTCGAGCGTCACGTGGGCGGTCGTGCACGCCGTGCCGCTCGCTGCGGAGGAGAGGAACCGGACGATCGGCGCGTTCGTCGGATAGGCCGAGGCGCCGCGGCTGTACGCGGGCGTGCCGAGGGCGAGCACCGCGCGCCCCGGCACCGCGATCGCGGCGTCGCCTGCGCCCACGCAACCGGTCGGCAGACGGGACGCCGGGAGCCCCGAGACCGGCGGCGCGGGGGTCGTCGTGGTCGCAGCGGTGGTGGTCGTCGCGGTCGTCGTCGACGTGGTGGTCGTCGTGGTGGTCGTCGTGGTCGCCGCTCCGTCCGCGTAGGCGGACGCCGCGCCGAGCGCTGCGAGGAGAACGCCGATGAGGAGAAGCCAGGCCCCGCGCCGCATCGCCCCAGTGTGCCGAACCGTCCGGGATTCTGCGGGAATCGACCGGAAGATCCGCTCGTCCGGAGGCCTGCGCCCTACGTCATCGGAACCTGCGGAAGGAGGTCGGGCTCGATCCGGTCGAGGATCTCGGTGAGACTCGAGCCGGTTGCGGTGATCCCGTGGTTGCGCAGCCCGACGACGGCGTGGGCCGGATCTGGCGCCGCGCCGACGAGGCGCGCGACGTTCTCCGCCAGCTCCGAGGTGCCGCAGGGATAGTTGATCTCGGTGGCCTCGATCCCCTCGACCCAGGCGTGGATGTGCAGGATCGCTCCGACCTCGGGGTTCTCGCGGTAGATCATCCAGTGCTCGATCGCGTCGACCGAGACGCGGTGCGGCTCGACGTCGGGCGGGACGCTGAGGACGATCGTCCCGCGGGCCGCGTCGTAGTCCGAGACGAGCAGGATGTCGCTGCCGGGGTTGTCGAGCCTCGACTTGTCGACGCCGCTCGCGCTCATCCAGAAGCGCCGCTCGTCCTTGCGGGCGGAGAGGTTGCCGTAGGAGAGTCCGCCGATCGAGTACAGCCGCTTGATCTGCCGCAGGTCGCGCTCGCTCACGAGATCCTCCACCGGGAAGGGCGCGGGCAGCAGGCCGAGGCCGTCGAGCCGTCGGCCGACCTTGCCGATCTCCCTCGTCAACGCGTCGCCCTGCCAGAGCTCCCGCTCGAGGTCCGGACGGAACTCGTTGTCGATGACGAGATGCGCGGTAGCGAGTGGCTCGAGCCGCGCGGCGACCACCTCGGCGAGGTCCGGCCCCTCCGGCACGAGGTAGCAGCCGCGCTCCATCGTCGTGAAGAGGACTCCGTGTCCGGGCACGTAGCAGAGGCTGATGTTGGCGAGCGCACGAACGAGCATCGGATACGTCTCGCGCAATGAGTCCGCCGGTGGGGCGGGGAGCGTCCAGAGCGCCGCTGCGAAGGTGCCGCGCGAGCGGCGGCGGAAGGGACGCGGCCGGTCCGGGTCGACGAGATTGAGCACGACGGCCGGCCCGTCGCCGTTGCTCGCGCGCTCGAAGCCGCGCCGCTCGAGCGCGGCGACCAGGCCGGCGGTCACGTCGCTCAGCGCCGCCGGCTGCTCACCGATGATCGCGAACGTCGGCATCGTCAGCGGCCGTTGATCACGATCTCGGTCTCGACCGGAACGTCGAGCGACGCCGCCACGAGACAGTCTCTCTCGGCGCGCTCGGCCAGCCTCCGCGCCTCCGTAGCATCCTCGGCGGTGTCGAGCTCGAGGCGGAGCCAGAGGCTCGTGAAGCCGAAGCGCCCGTCGGGCCGCCGGCCGCAGACGCCGTCGGCGTCGACGGTGAGGCGGTCGAAGCCGAGACCGGCCCTCGAGGCGATGCCGGTGAACGTGACCGCGAGGCACGACGCGGCAGCCGCGACGAAGAAGTCCTCGGGGCTCCACGTCTCCGGGTCCTCGCCGCGGAAGACGACAGGCGGGCCGACCTCGACGGGCCGTTTGCCC
Organism: Gaiellaceae bacterium; assembly: GCA_036526375.1. GTDB lineage: Bacteria > Actinomycetota > Thermoleophilia > Gaiellales > Gaiellaceae > Palsa-739. Next base: position 37,774 of record DATCYP010000057.1, read on the forward strand.
GCGACCTGTGCGCTCACCCGGCGGTCACGGGTCCACTCGACGGTGAGCGGGAAGTGGAACTCCTTCGGGCGAACCGAGGTAATGCTCGTTACGGATGCGCTCATTTCGTCACTCCTGGTCGGAAGTCGCCGCCTCGAGCCGCTCCAGCAAATCCCAGCGCTCGTCGATGTGCCCCTGCACGAGGGCGGTCTGCTCCTCGGAGAGGTGCGCGAAGCGGCCCTGGGTCGAGAGGAACTCGCTCACGGCCAGCGGATGCTTGGGCCGATAGGTGATCCGCCACCTGCCGCCGTCGACCTCGAGCAGCGGGAAGTAGCGCGACTCGACGGCGCGCCGCGCGATCTCGACCGACTGCTCCGTCGGGTAGCGCCAGCCGGGCGGGCACGGGCCGAGGACGTGCAGGAAGCGGAACCCGTGGATCTCCGCCGCGCGGGTGACCTTCGCCCGGAAGTCCTTCAGCTGCGGCACCGAGCCCGCGGCGAGGGACGCCACGTAGGGGATCCCGTGCGCGGCCATGATGCGGTCGACGTCCTTCTTCGTCCCCTCCCGCGGGGCGGCGACGGGTGTCGTCGTCGTCCATGCCCCCTCGGGCGTCGCCCCGGACTTCTGGACGCCGGTGTTCATGTAGGCCTCGTTGTCGTTGAGGACGTAGATCAGGTCCTCGTTGCGCTCGGCCGCGGCCGAGACGGTGGAGAAGCCGATGTCGTTCGTCGAGCCGTCGCCGCCCCAGACCACGACGTGCGTCTCGTCCTCTCCGCGCAGCTCGAGCGCCGCCTTGATCCCCGAGGCCTCCGCCGCGGCCGAGGCGAACGGCGTCAGGTAGACCGAGGCACCGAACGCGTTCACGGGCCAGGCGCCGGCGATGATCGTCCAGCAGGAGGCGGGGATGACGAGCACGATCCGGTGTCCGGGCGTCGCCGCGGTGAGCGCGCCGAGGACGTGTCGCACGTTGATCGCGGGGCCGCAGCCGGCGCAGGCGGCGTGGCCGGGGAAGAGGAGCGGCTCCTCGGAGACGACCTCGTCGAGCCAGGCGGCCATCGCTACGCGCTCTCCACGACATAGAGGGCTGATCCGTCGTGCGCGTGCTCGCGCGCCTGCGCGATCGCGTGCCGCAGGGTTTCGGGAGTGACGTCGGTGCCGCCGAGGCCGCAGACCGCGTCGGTGGCCCGGATGCCGAGGGCCCGCACGTCCTCGCCGAGCGGACCGGGAGCGCCGAAGGCCGGAGCGCGGTCGACGACGCAGACGTGAGCCGCGTGCTCGAGTGCGGCGGCGAGCTGCTCCGCCGGGAACGGCCGGAACGCGTGCACCCGGGCGAGCAGCAGCGGCTCGCCGTCGTCGAGCAGCTCCCGCGCCGTCTCGCCGATCGTTCCGATCGTGACGAGCGCCGTGTCGGCGGCCGGGTCGCCGGCGAGCTCGAGCGATCCGACCTTCGTCCGGCCGATCTTCGCGGCGAAGTCCGAGGCGACCTCCTCGATCACGTCGCGGGCGCGGTCGAGAGCGTCGGCGACGTTCCGCTGGAACGTCGCGTAGTCGCGGGGTTCCGGCAGCCCGTTGAAGGACCGCGGGAGGCGCGGATCGAGCACCCAGTCGTCGGGCGGGCGAAACGGAGGCAGGAACGCGTCGACGGCCTCCTGTGGGGGGACCTCGACGACCTCGGCGGTGTGCGAGAGGAGGAAGCCCTCGGCGCAGACGAGCACCGGCAGCATCACCTCTTCGGCGATCCGGTACGCGCAGAGGACGCTGTCGAGCAGCTCCTGTCCGGAGGCGCAGTAGAGCTGCAACCAGCCCGTGTCGCGCTGGCTCATGCTGTCCGCGAGATCCGGCTCGAGGCTCCACGGCGCGACGACCGAGCGGTTGACGTTCACCGCGACGAGCGGCACCCGCTCGCGCGACGCGCGGTGGAGCTGCTCGTGCGCGTAGAGGAGACCCTGCGACGACGTCGCCGTGAACGCCCGGGCTCCGGTGCGGGCAGCGGCGAGGGCGTAGCCGAACATCGAGTGCTCGCTCTCGAGGTTCGTGAAGCGCACGTCGTCCCGGCCGGCGACGAGGTCGGCGAGGCGCTCGACGATCAGCGTCTGCGGCGTGATCGGATAGCAGGCGATCACCTGCGCGCGTGCGAGCACGGTGGCCACGGCGGCCGCTTCGTTGCCCGTCAGGACGGTGCGCCCGACCGGAAGCTCCTGATTCACGTCACGACCTCCTCCATCGCGACCGCGTCGCGCACCGGGCAGACGACCTGGCAGATGCCGCAGCCCTTGCAGTAGAGGTAGTCGATCTCCATCGTCCCGTCGCGCAGACGGCGCATCGCGTTCTCGGGGCAGAAGAGGGCACAGACGCCGCAGGCGGAGCAGGCGGCGCCGAGCACGGGCCGCTCGAGCGACCACGCGCCGGTGTGGTTGCCGCGCGAGTCGGTGACGCTGGCGGAGTAGAGCGGAAGCGGCGGCCTCGGCGGCAGCGCCTCGGTCGGCTCGTAGGCCGTGTCGGAGGCGGTCGCGTGCTGGCCCGTGCAGAGCCGATAGCCCTCGCACGCCGCGACGACGTTGGGCTCTGCGAGGGCGCCGCCCATGCGGGCTCGGATCGCCTCTTCGAGGAAGCCGAGGCCGTCGGGCAGCAGCAGCCGCACCGCGGCGCCCAGCACGGCGATGTTCCCCATCGGGCGTCCCTCCGCCGAGAGGATCCGGTTCTGCCGCGCGATCCGTGAGCCGGGGACGCGCGCGACACGGAAGTCGCCGCGGTGGGGGAAGCGCGCCTCGCGGTTGACGAGGAGGAGGCCGCCCCGCCGCAGCGTCGCTACGGCGCGCGCGGGAGGCGGCGCGGCCGAGATGGCGACGAGCACGTCGCACTCCCGCACCTTGTAGCGCCGGCGAATCGGCTCGTCCGCATCCCAGCGGAGAAAGGCCGAGATCGGAGCGCCGCGCCGCTCGGCCTTGAACTCGGGGAAGCTCTGCACCCAGTAGCCGGCACGCGCGAACGCGTCGGCGAGGAGTTGCGACGCGAGGACGACGCCCTCGCCTCCACGGCCGGTGAGGAGCATTTCCTCCATGCCCGGATGGTGGCTCCGACGCGGCTCGGGCGCATCGGGGAATTACGTGTTCGGGCGACGGCTTTCCGCGGATGCCTCGGCTCCGCGCACTGGTCGCCGTCGCTCGTGCTCAGCCGCGACCGAGGGCTGCGAGCAGGGCGTGGCCGCGCGGGGTGCCCTGGCCGGTGCATGCGTCCCAGACGCCGCGCCGGGCGCGATAGGCGCCGTTCGTGCCCTTCGAGACGTCGTTGAAGACCGAGCGGTCGAGCTGCTCGTAGAGCAGCGGATTGAGGAAGCCGACCCGCATGCCGAGGTGCTGGTCGAGCTGCGCGACGAGGGCCGCCCAGAGTGGAGCGACCGCGCTCGTGCCGCCGAACGGATGGTTCTCCACACCGTCGCCGACGAGATAGCCGGTGTAGGGGTCCGCGTTCCCGGCGACGTCGGGTACGCCGCGGCCGGGGCCGCCGCCCTCGTTGACCGAGGCCGGCACGCGCGCTCCTTCCTGCCACGCGGGCACGTCGTAGTAGGAGCTGACACCGCCGCCCGTCGAGTTGCCGTCGTGGTCGTTCCACACGACCTCGGCGATGCCGTCGTCCGTCTCCTCGAGGCGGGTGCCGCCGCAGGCGAGGACGTGCGGGCTCGAGGCCGGGTAGTCGACGTGCGCCACCTTGCCGGTGACGCCGTCCGTCCAGCCGTTGTCGCCGGAGGCTGCGAGGACGGTCACGCCGAGGGCCGCCGCCGCCCGGAACGCCTGATCCATCGCCCGGCGCCCCTGCTCGGTCCACTGATCCTCGGCCTGTCCCCAGCTGATCGAGAGGATCGACGGGCCGCGCGGGTCGAACAGCGCGGTCGTGACGGCGTCGACGAAGCCGCGGTCGCTCGCTGGCGCGAAGTAGACGAGCTGCTCGGCGCCGGGTGCGATCGCGCCGATCACCTCGAGGTCGAGCACCACCTCGCCGTCGGCGACGTGGTCGACTCCGGGACGGTTCCGGGCGCCGTCCACCGACACGGCCGTGAGCTTCGGCATCGGCTTGCCGAGCTTCTCGAAGTAGCGGCGCAGCCGTGCGCGGCGAAAGCCGCCGCCGAGCTCGATCACGCCGATCCGCTGGCCGCTCCCGTCGAGGTCGCGCGGGAAGTCGTAGAGCTCGGCGATCCTCGGCGGCGTGAACGCCCTCTCCCGCGCCTGCGCGAGCCGCTCGTCCGGCACGACGCGGTGTGCCGTCGTCGCCTGCGGCCGGTCGTCGAGACCGAGGACTGCTTCGATCGCCGGCGCGACCCGGGCGGGAACGTGAAGGTGGCCCGAGCGCCCGCGATAGTCGCCCTCCGGCGAGCTGTAGCGGGAGAGCCGGGTCGAGAACGCGGCCTGCATCCGGGCGGCGGACCCGGAGAGGACGACGCTGCGCCGCCCGGCGCTCGCCTGCCGGACGCGCAGCCCGTGCTCGGTCGCGAACTCCTCGATCGCTGCGAGGTCCTTCCGGACCGCGCCGTAACGGGCGGCGAACTCGCGGCGGGTGAGATAGCGCCGCTCCCTGAGCGGCACCCGCCCGAGCTCTTCGGGCGCGGGGAGGGGTTCGCGCGGGCGCACGAGCACGGTCACCTCGACCGGCTCGTCGGATGCGACCGCGCCGACCCGGTGCGCTCCCGGCAGCGGCTTGCGCCCGCTGCCGCCGACCTTCCTCCTACGTGTCGCCGCCGCCGGCGTGCTCCTCCTCGTCCTGCTCCTCCTCGTCGTGCTCCTCGAGCCCGTGACCCTCGAGTCCATGACCTTCGAGTCCGTGGCCCTCGAGCCCGTGCGTCTCGCGATGTCCTTCGAGCCCGTGCTCCAGCGGAGTTTCTTCCTCGGGCGCGTGCTCGTCGCCGTGCGTGTGCTCGTCCATGCCGGCCTCCTGTCCGCAGCTTCCCGACGAATCTATCCGGCAACGCGAACCGCTTCAAGCTGGGCGACGGTCGCCGCCGCGCCCTTCGCCTCGGCGACCTTGCGCGCCTCGGCAAGCAGGCGTTGGGCCTCGAGGGCGTCGTCCGCGGCTGCCGCCGCCTCGGCGGCTGCGGTGAGCGTCGTGATCGCGAGCGCCGGGAACTCCGCGTCGGCCAGGAGCCGGCGCGCCTCGGTCGCCAGCTCGATCGCCTCCTGCGCCGAGCCTTCGCGGGTGCGGACGCGCGCCAGCGCGCAACGCCACAGCACGTGGGCGATCAAGTCGTGCGAGGAGGCCTCGGCGGCGACGCGCTGGGCCAGCTCCTCCGCGTCCTCCAGGCGGTCGAGCCTGACCACGACGTCGGCCAGCAGAGCGCGGTGGGTCGGCGCCGACGTCGCGGCCCCGATCTCGTCGAATGCCGTGGACGAGAAACGCAGCTCCCGCTCGGCCGCCGCGACGTCTCCCGCCAGCAGCTCGATCTGGGCACCCACGAAGGACTGGGTGGCGCGGCGGAAGCGAAGGCCGAACTCCTCGTACGTCGCGGCAGCGTCCCGGAACAGCCGGCGGGCCTCCTCGAAATCGCCGCGCAGCGCGAGCAGCCCCGCCAGACTCGTGTGCAGAGGGCTGCGCAGCGATGCGTCGAGCCCGAGCTCGTCGAGCAGGCCCTGGATGCGGGCGATGGCCTCGTCGACCGGAGTCGGCCCGTGCAGGAGCGCCTGTCCGAGTAAGCCGGCGAGCGTCCCGACCATCTCGACTCCGGCATGTGCGCGGCGCGCATGCCCGAGCGCTCGCTCGATCGCCTCGCCGCGGGCGCGCCAACGGCAGGCGGCGATGTCGCCACTGCTTCTCAGCCACCACGCGCGGGCGAGGGCGAGCTCGTCGCCCAGCGGCTCGAGCTCCGCGATGGCCTCCTGGGCGAGCGCGACGCTCTCCTCGACCGGCGTGGTTTCCGCGAAGGCGCGGACGAACTGGAGCTCGATGCGCGCGTGCAGCTCCTGGGCGCGGAGGCGGTGCGTCGCCGCGGCTTCCACGGCCTCGACGAGAGCCGACTCCGCGCCGGAGAGGTCGCCGCCGTTCAGGCGCGAGACTCCGAGCCCCGTGAGCACGGCGGGCAGCTCCGGATCGTCGGCCGGGAGCAGCGCTCGCGCCCGCTCGAGGAGCGAGATCGTCGCCGGTGCGTCGGTGCGGCTGAGCGTCTCCTCCGCGGCCAGGCGCAGGAGGCGGCCGGCTCGCCGGGCGAGATCGGCGTCCCGCAGGCCGAGCTCTCGCCGCAGCAGGCACGTGTGCTCGAGGTGGAAGCCGACGACGGCCGGCTCGGCGCCCACGTCGTCGAGCTGCGCCGCCACCGTCTCGTGCAGGTCGGCGCGGAGCGACTTCGGCATCGCCTCGTAGACCGCCTCGCGGATGAGGGCGTGCCGGAAGCGGAAGCCGTCCTCGGCGATCGCGAAGTCGGGCCGGACCAGCCCGCGGCGCACGAGCTCGAACACCCGCGCCTGCGCCTCCTCCCGCTCCGACGGCGGGATCAGCTGCAGGACGGCGTCGAGCGAGAAGCTGCGGCCGATCACGGCGGCGCGCTCGAGCACGGCGCGCTCCTCCAGATTCAGCCGGTCGAGGCGAGCGTGGAGAACACCGCGGATCGAGCCGCTCAGCCTCACGTTCTCGCCCTCCTCGCCGGCGAAGGCCGCGAGCTGCTCGATGAACAGCGGGTTCCCTTCCGCAAGCTCGGCGATGCGCTCGCGCACCGCGGCCGGAGCGTCGAGCGCGTCGAGCAGGCCGTGCGCGTGCAGCTCCGACAGCGCCTCGAGCATCAACGTCGCCTCGGGGCGCGTGAGCCACTGCGGCCGCCGCTCCGCCAGCTCGGGCCGCGCGAGGCAGAGGATCAGCACCGGCGCGGCCGCGAGGCGGACGGACAGGTGCTCGATCAGGTCGAGCAGCGTCTCCTCGGCCCAGTGCACGTCGTCGAACACCGCGACGAGCGGCCGGTCGCGCGCGAGCTCCTCGAACAGGCTCCGCGTCGCCGCGAACACCTCGTAGCTCGAGCCCTCGAGCACGCTCTCGTCGCGGCCCGCCTGCCGGAACGCCTCGCGGATCGGGGAGAACGTGGTCCCTTCGCCGTACGGCGGGCAGCTCGCGACGACGATGCTCGCCTGGCCCTCGAGCCAGCGGATGAGCTCGCGGGCGAGCCGGGACTTGCCGATGCCCGAGTCGCCGACGATCGTGACGAGGCGGACGCCCGAGGTCGTGGCCTCGCGGTAGGCCGAATGCAGTCGCTCGAGCTCCCGCTCCTGGCCGACGAACCGCGTGTCGTCACGGCGCGGGATCGCGGTCGCGGCCGGATCGATGGACTCCAGCCGGAACGCGGTCGCCTCCTCGGCCTTGCCCTTCAACCGCAGGGGCTCGAGCTGCGTCGCGCGGACGGCGTGCTCGACGAGGCGATACGTGGACTCGCCGATGACGATCTCGCCCGGGGCGGCCGCCTGCTCGAGGCGCTTGCCGACTGCGACCGCGTCGCCGCTCACGAAGCCGTGGCCGGCGGACGGGTCTCCGGTCACCACCTCGCCGGTGTTGATCCCGATCCGCACCTCGAGATGGACCTCGCTCTCGCGGTCGAGCTCCGCGACGCACTCGTGCACCGCGAGCCCGGCGCGCACCGCCCGCAGCGCGTCGTCCTCGTGCACGATCGGCACGCCGAACACGGCCATCACCTCGTCGCCGACGAACTTCTCGACGGTGCCGCCGTGCCCCTCGATCACCGCCGCCGCGCGCTCGAAGAAGCGGAGCATCACGTGGCGCAGCGCCTCGGGATCGAGCCTGCCCGCCAGCTCGGTGTAGGCCACGAGGTCGCAGAAGAGGACGGTTACCGTCTTGCGGCCCTCGATGGTGCGGTTCGAGAGCGCATCCATGTCCCGAAAGTACACCCGTTCCTGCGGATCCACCAAGGACGGGCCTACGATTTCGCGGTGGCCGGCGATCTGCTTCCCGAGGGCTCTGCGGGTCTCGCCGTCGAGGTCCGCGATCTCGTCAAGCGATATCCGAAGTCGCCCGTGAACGCCGTGGACGGCGTCTCGTTCGGCGTCGCCGCGGGCGAGGTGTTCGGCCTGCTCGGGCCCAACGGGGCGGGGAAGACGACGACCGTAGGCATGCTGACGACCCGCGTGCGGCCGACGGCAGGCACGGCGAGCATCGGCGGCGTCGACGTCGTCCGCGATCCGGTGCAGGCGAGAAGGCAGCTCGCGGTGGTGCCGCAGCGGAGCAATCTCGACCGCTCGATCTCGATCCGCGACAACCTCGTCTTCCACGCCGCCTACCACGGGGTGCCCGCGCGGGAGCGCGAGCAGCGTGCCGACGAGCTGCTCGAGCAGTTCGGCCTCCTCGACCGCGCGCGCGACAAGCCGGACTTCTTCTCGGGAGGACAGTCGCAGCGGGTGATGATCGCCCGCGCCCTCACGCACGCGCCACGGGTGCTCTTCCTCGACGAGCCGACCACGGGCCTCGATCCGGCGGCGCGCCTGTTCGTCTGGGACCGCCTGCGCGAGCTGCGCGAGTCGGAGGTGACGATCATCCTCACGACGCACGACATGGACGAGGCGGCGCTGCTCGCGGACCGGGTCGGGATCATGGATCACGGCAAGCTGCTCGCGCTCGACACGCCCCAGGCCCTGATGCGCTCGCTCGAGGGCGAAGGCACGCTCGAGCTCGCCGCCGACCGGCCGGCGGACGGCGCCGTGGTCGACGCGCTCGCGGCGCTGGGCGGCGTCGACCGCGTCGAGCGGATCCAGGCTGCCGCGGAGAACGGCGCTCCGCCGCCTCTACCGGAGTCCCAGCCGCTGCGCGTGCGGCTCTACCTGACCGGCGACGCCGCGCTGCTCGTCGCGCCGGCCGCGGCCGTCCTCGCAGAGCACGGGCTCGCGCTGCAGGACGTGAAGCTCGGCACGCCGACGCTCGAGGACGTCTTCATCCACCTGACCGGACGGACGCTTCGCTGAGCGCGATCGCCGTACCCGGGATCGAGCGGGCGACGCAGTGGCGGGCTTTCCGGGCCGTGCTCCGCCGCGACCTCTACGTGACCTGGCGGGAGCTCCCCGCGTTCCTCGCGCAGGTCATCCTGCAACCGCTCTTCATGCTGTTCGTGTTCGGCAAGGTGCTCGGGAGCCTCGGACTCACGAAGCACCACTACGCCGAGCTGCTCTTTCCGGGGCTGGTCGCGCTCACCGCCGTGCTCACGGCGATGCAGACGCTCGCCTTTCCGCTCGTGGCGGAGTTCGGCTGGACGAAGGAGATCGAGGACCGGCTGCTCGCGCCGATGCCGATCTCGTTCGTCGCGGCCGAGAAGGTGCTCTTCGCGCTCCTGCGCGCGCTCGTCGCGACGCTGATCATGCTTCCGGTCGGGATCGTCGTCCTCGGCTCGATCCCCTGGCGGTGGAGCGGCGTCCCCCTCTTCGTCGCGGGCCTCGTGCTCGGCGCGCTGGTCGGGGCCGGCTTCGGCCTGCTCATGGGGACGCTCGTGCAGCCGCAGCGGATCAATCTCCTGTTCTCGCTCGTGTTCACGCCGCTGCTCTTCACCGGCTGCAGCCAGTACCCGTGGCCGTCGCTCGCACGCCTCCGCTGGTTCCAGGTCGTCACCGCCGCGAACCCGATGACCTATGTGAGCGAGTCCCTGCGCGGGGCGCTCGTGCCGACGGTTCCGCACATTCGCCCCTGGATCTGCCTCCTCGTGCTCGTCTTCGCCGTCTGCGTGCTGATGGCCGTGGGCGTGCGCGGGTTCTACCGGCGCGCGATCGACTGAGCCGGACGCGGGCGGGCGCCGGAGCGCCCACCCGCGGGCATCGTCCTAGGAGTGCTTCCAGGTGACGGAGAAGCCGCCGCTCGAGCTGATGGATCCGGTCGACGCCTTCGTCGTCCCGCCGGAGACCATGTTGATCGCGTCGCGCCCGCTCAGGTTGGCGAACGACGTGCCGTTCGCCTTGGCGGCGCTGAAGTTGGCCGTCCCGAAGTCGGCGAGCGGGAGCACGCCGCCGCTGCTCGACGGGGCCTCGGCGATCACCTCGGCCGAGCCGAGCTTCGCGCTCTTGAGCCTTGCGTTCGCCGTATGGCTCCAGCCCTCCGTCGTGTCGGTCAGCGTCAGGCTGAAGGCACCCCGGCCGTCGGTGGTGACCGATGCCGAGAACTGGTCGCCCGCCTTCACCGTGTTCGAGTAGTTGACCGGGTACTTCGGGTACATCTCGTACCAGGCGGAGTACACGGCCCTTCCACTGCTGCAGTCGGCCTCGCTGCCTGTCTGCTCGACCGTGTTGGTCGTGTCGCCGTCGAGTCCGACCCAGAAGCTCGACCAGCCGGTCGGCGTCACGGAGCAGTCGACGGCCGGCTGCACCCACGATGCGGACACGCTGGTGTAGCGGCTGCCGGTCACGGCATACCCGGACCAGTTGCTGCTCGTGCTGTTCGTCAGCCTGTGGTCACGCGCCGACGCGATTCTCGATCCGTGGTGGACGCTCGTTGCAGCCTTCGTGGCGCTCGCGAAAACCACCGCGCAAACGGCAGCTGTTGCCACGACGACCCCCAGGGCGACGCGGCGACCAAGAGATAGGCGCATTCAGAACTCCTTCCGAATAGGCACAGACCGAGAAATCGGCCCCCCGTTGCGCCACATCTTGGAAGGTCAGGCCCGCGCAGTCAATCGCACGAACGGCTAGCTCTTCGCCGCCCTGTGCGGAACCAGAACGTAGAGCGTGATCGTGCTGCCCTTCGCGAGGCGGAAACCCGCCGGCGGTGTTCCCGCAGGGTGGGATACGCCGAGGACGCGATGCGACAAGCTGCCGGGAATGCTGCGCCTGTAGAGGAGAACGCGGACGTTCAGGCCGGCATCCCGGAGCCGCTGGATCGCAACGGTGTCCTGCATTCCCAGCACGCGGGGAACGCGGACGTAGGAGACGAACGGCGGCGCGTGCGCAAGGCGCAGGGCGCCCACGGTCAGCGCGGCGAGGACGAGCACGGCCGCCGCGGCGCCGCCTGCCGCCCAGGCGTGCCTCCGTCGTCGCGGTCGCGGACGCGGCTTGTGCGTGACGAGCGTCTGCTCGTCGGGCCGGTCGAGCAGGCCGAGCTCTTCCGCGAGCTTTCGGAGGTCGGGCCCGCTGCTGTCGATGAGGCCGAGCACCGCCTCGTGGTACGCCACCCCGCGAGCCTCCGACGCGGCCAGCGACCGCTCGTACTCCGTGCGCAGCTTCTCGACGCGCTTCACGGGATTCACGCCGTACCTCCTGGAGCGAATGTTGCCAGCAGAGAGCGCACAAAACCAGTGTCGGCAGCGACTCCGACTTCCCGTAGGCGGACCGTCTTGCCGCGTCGCGGCGCGCCGGGTAACGTCCGTGAGGCGGCGTGGGGGGAATGCGGCCCCGAGGTCGGAGGCGCGACCCCACCCGAAAAGCCCAATGGCGACTCTCACCATCATGATGCCGGTGTTCAACGAGCGGCGCACCGTCGAGCAAGCGATCGACGACGCACTCACGGCCGAGCTGCCGGTCGACCGGCGGGAGCTGATCGTCGTCGACGACGGCTCGACCGATGGAACTCGGGAGCTGCTCGATCGACGCGAGTGGCCGGGCAACGTGAAGCTCGTCCATCACGACTCGAACGCGGGTAAGGGAGCCGCGGTCCGGACAGCACTGCGACACGCAACGGGTCAGTACGCGGCGATCCTCGACGCCGACCTCGAATACAAAGCGGCGGATCTGGCCCCGGTCCTCGCGCCGCTCCTTGCCGGGGAGGCGAGGGTCGTCTTCGGAAAGCGGGCCTGGGCCGCGGAGAACTTCTACAGCAGGTGGTACGCGTTCGGCAACAAGGCCGTGACGCTAGCCACCAATGTTCTCTTCGGCTCCCGTCTGTCGGACGTGATGACGTGCCACAAGGCCTTGCGGACCGATCTCTTCCGTTCGCTCCCCCTACGAGAGCCCGGTTTTGCGATCGAGCCCGAGATCGCGGCCTGGGTCCTGCGCGCGGGCGAGCACATCCATGAGGTGCCGATCAGCTACCACGCGCGGACGCGGGAGGAAGGAAAGAAGTTGACGGTGCTCGACGGGCTCCGCGTCCTACGAACGCTCGTACGCTGTCGCCTTGCCGAGCCGTCTCGATCTGGGGCCGGCTGCCCAGGCGTGACGATGGAGGCGTAGGTAGGCGCGAATTCCGAGTGCGGCACCGCCGGCGAGCGTGGTCGGCACGTACCAGGAGGCGTGGAGGACGATGGCAAAGGCGAGAGCCTGGCTCTGGTGTACGCCGAACAGCCGAAGGGACGCGACCCCGAGCCACTCGTAGCTCCCCACGAACCCGGGCGCGGAGGGAATCGCGACACCGAGATTCATCACCGCGGTGACGAAGATCGCCTCCGTGAGCCCGAGTCGGAACCCGAGCGCCCGGGCCACGGCGATCGCACCGAGGGCCCAGACCAGCCAGGCGCACAGGCTGAGCACGAGCCAGCCCAGCGGGCGACGACGGCCCATCGGCTCGGCCAGCAACTGCACCGCGTCGCGCACCAGTCGGCCGATCAGGCCGAACCGTCGCAACGCTCCGGCATCACGGCGGATGAAGACCCGCGCACCGAGGATGAGCGCACCCAGTGCGAGGACGCCCACCGCCGCCGCGATCGCCATGCTCATGAGCCACGTGGAGCGGTTGCCGACTGCCGCCAGGCCGAGAGCGAGCAGGAGCAGGAGGCTGACGAGATCCGAACCGCGGTCGAGCACCACCGTCCCGAACGCCCTTCCGGACGGAATCCTTGCTTCGCGGCTCAGCCACCGGGCGCGCAGCAGATCGCCGAGCCGCGCGGGCAGGACGTTGTTGCATGCGACCCCGCTCACGACCATCTCGACGAAGCGCGCCGTCCCCAGGCGAGGAGAAGCCACGATGCTGCGCCAGCGCAGGGCCTGGATCAGGTAGACGCCCGCCATCGCCACGACGGCGAGGGCGACGAGGCTCGCTCTGGCCTCGTTCAAGGACCGCCAGACAGAGGCGAGATTGGCATCGCGCACGGCCAGCCAGAGGAAGACGGCGCTGACCGCCATCCCGAGCGCGAGGCCGAGAAGAGCTTTTCGACCGCGCCCCGGGAGGGGACTGTCCTGGCTCGTCGCCGCCCCGGGCAGTGGAGGAACGACCGTGCGCGGTTCGGGAACGCGGGAGCTCATTCTCCTGATGAGTATCGCTGACCCGACTGACGGCCGTCCACACGTGCCGTCCGTACGGGCCAGGCAGAATGGGCAACCTCCGATGGCCGGCACCGCGAGCGAGAGCATCGCCCCCCGACGGTCCCTCGTGGCGGTCCGCTCGCTGCGGCTCTGGATAGGCGTGGTCCTCCTGGCGTGCACCCTCGGCGCCCGTCTTCCGGCTGCGCTGCATTACGCGCTGTGGCAGGACGAGATCGGCGTCGAGCACGTGGTCTCGGAGCCCACGGTCGGCGCGGCCGTCGACCGGTTGATCGGGCACGAGTCGACTCCACCGACCTTCTACCTGCTGGCACGCGTCGCCGACCGGGCCGTCAGCGGGCTCGACCCTCCTTCGAGAGCTCGCGTCGGGCGGGGCCTCTCGATCGTGTTCAGCCTCGGCTGCACGGCGCTCACGTTCATGCTCGCCCTCGAGTTCATTCCGCTGTGGGGCGCGGCGCTCGCCGGCCTGCTCGCCGCCTTCGGGTCGGAGCTCGTCATCTACGGCTCGGAGCTACGGTCCTATTCGCTGTTCTCGTTCAGCTCCGTCGCCTTCGCGCTCGTGCTGGCACGGGCAGTGGAGCAGCCCACCTTCCGCAGGCTGGCGCTCCTGGCCTTCGTCGTCGCTCTCGGCTCGATGAGCCATTACTTCTTCCTGCTCACGTTCGGCGCCGGTGTGGTCTGGGTCCTGACGGCCTTCCGTAACCGCCCCGTCGTGCTTCGAGTCGGAGGTGCGCTCGTGCTGGGGCTGATCCCGCTCGCGGTGTGGTCGCCGAACTGGCTACGCCAGTTCCACAACGGCCACTACGGGACCGCGCCTCCCTTCACGTTCGCGCACGTCGTCGGGCTTCTGCCCTCCCTGTTCGTGCCGGCCCAGGTCGTGCAGAGGACGCCCGAGGTGTTCCCGATCGTGGCGACGCTCGCCGTGCTCGCGACATCGGTCTTCCTCGTCCTCCGTCGTCCGGGAACAGGACGGCTCTGCGCTCTCTGCGTGCTCGTGCCCTTCATCGTGATCACCGTGCTGGTCTGGATCACCGAGAAGCGCGTCTACAGCACCCGGAACCTGATCGCGCTGACGCCCTTCGAAGGGCTCGCGCTCGCCTGGGGCTGTGCGGCAATCCCCTGGAGGAGGGTCGGCTACCTGGCAGGGGCCGTCGCCGCGTCTCTGGTGCTCGCGGGGTTCGCGTACAGCCAGGTCGGTCTCGGTCGCACACCTTTCAACCGCATCGCCGACGATCTGATCGCGCAGGGCTTGCGGAACGACGAGCCGGTCATGTGGTTCGGGAGCTACGGCGGCATCCTCCCTGTCGGGTGGTACCTCACGCTCGACGAGCCGCCCGACTTCTGGCCCCGGATCCGCATCTCGTCACCCAGCGGCGAGGCCTGCCGCGCCGTCGAGGTCGTGGCGCGCGACAGCAGCGGCAAGCGCTGGCTCGCCCAGCACCGAGGCGCGATCCTGGCGCAGGCGTCGACGCCGTCCTACGGGAACTCCGACGAGGAAGGCCGCGGGCAAGACGTGATCGTCGCGCGGTTGCGATGGAGCAAAGGCATCCTCGACCGGCCGAGCGCTGTAGTGCAGGGAGGATGGTTCCTGTTCCGCCGCCGCAGCGCCCATGGCCATGCCCCCTGTCTCAAGTCCTGAAGCAGTAACGCAGCCCTCGACCAAGACAGCGAGAGCGGCCCCACCACCGTGGCAAACAGAAGGCCGTGTCTCCAGGCTGTCTCGAGCTGCGGGGCAGGGATTCGAACCCCAACTTCCTGATCCAGAGTCAGGCGTCCTACCATTAGACGACCCCGCAACGGGTCGGCCGCCAGTGTAGCCGGGCGCCCGCCGGGGTCAGGCCGTCGCCTGGACTGCCTCCGCGAGCACGGCCACGGCCCGGCGGAGCGCCGGTTCCGGCGCCACCGCGTAGCCCAGGAGAAGCGCCGGCTCGCGCACGGCTTGCACGCAGTGCTCGGCCATCCCCGAGAGTGCGATCCCGCGCGCCCGCGCCTCTTCGAGCACGCGCGCTTCGTCCGCTCCGTCCGGGAGCACCGCCTCGACGTAGAGCCCCGCCGCGAGCCCGCGCACCTCGATCGCCGGCAGCCGTCGTCCCAGCTCGTGCACGAGCGCGTCGCGCCGGCGGCGGTACCGCAGGCGCATCCGGCGCAGGTGGCGGTCGAGCTCGCCGCGGAGCAGGAAGTCAGCGAACGCACGCTGCTCGAGGCGCGGGGGAGAGATGACCGTGTACATGACCTGCTCGACGAGCGGCCACACGAGCCCGCCGGGCGCGACGATCCAGCCGAGACGAAGCGTCGGAGCGAGCGTCTTGCTCGCAGTCCCGCAGTAGACGACGCGCTCCGGCATCAGACCCTGGAGGGAGCCGACCGGCGGGCGGTCGTAGCGGAACTCGGAGTCGAAGTCGTCCTCGATCACGAGCGCGTCCGTCTTCTCCGCCCAGGCGAGGATCCTGCCGCGCCGCTCGGGTCCGAGCACCACGCCCGTCGGGAACTGGTGCGCCGGCGTCAGGAGCACGGCGTCCGCGCCGGACGCGGCAAGGGCGTCGGCGTCGATCCCCTCGGCGTCGACCGGGATCGGGATCGGCTCCAGTCCGCTCCGCGCGACGAGCTGCCTGATCACGGCGTGACCCGGGTCCTCGACGGCGATCCGCTTCCGCCCGGCGCGCACGAGGACGCCGCCGAGCAGGCTGACGGCCTGCGCGAAGCCGGAACAGACGAAGGTGTGCTCGGGCTCGCCGACCACGCCGCGCACCCGGCCGAGGTAGGAGACGAGCGCTTCGCGGAGCTGCGGCGAGCCGCGGACGTCGCCGTAGCTCAGCTCGCTGTCCGGAGCGCTGCGGAGCGCCGCACGGTACGACTTGAGCCACTCGCCGCGGGGGAAGGCGCCGTAGTCGGGCAGGTCGGGTCGCAGCCTGTGCGGCCACTCGGGATCGGCGGCGAGCGTGCGCGCCTCGGCCGCGACCCCGACGCCGGTCGCGACCACGGGCGGAGCGTTTCGACGGAGCCGGAGGTAGCCCTCCGCCCCGAGCTGCGCATAGGCGGCGACGACGAGACCGCGCGAGATCCCGAGCTCGGCGGCGAGCGCCCGCGTCGAGGGCAGCGGCGTCCCGGCTCGGAGCGAGCCGCTCCGGACGCCGGCGCGGAGGGCGCGCTCGAGCTGGAGCGAGAGCGGCTCGGACGCGCCGCGGTCGAGCTCGACGAGCACCTCCGGCGCGCGGCTTCCCCTCGTCGACTGGTCCACTAAATCCGCTCCGAAGTGGACCTTAACACCGGGCCGCGATGGCTCTAGCTTGGCGACGTGAAGCTGCGCACCCTCCTTGTGGGCCCGGTCGTCGCCCTGGTCGCCGCCGCCGTTGCGACGGCGGCGACCGGGACGCCGCAGGTCGTGGCCCGCATCAAGACCGGAAGCAGACCGTGCTCGGAGGCCGGCGGCTTCGGCGCTGTGTGGGTCGGCAACAACGGCGGCTCGACGCTCGCGCGGATCGACCCCGCCACGAACCGGGTCACCGGCAAGGTGCACGTCGGCGTCGGCCCGTGCGGGGTCGCGATCGGCGCGCACAGCGTCTGGGTCGACGGCTACACGTCCGCGTCGGTCGTTCGCGTCAACCCGAAGCGGATGAAGGTCGTGAAGACGATCCACCTGCGCGACGAGATCTGGGACATCACGTTCGGCGCGGGCTCGGTCTGGGCGACGGAGTCGAGCCTCGGCTACGTCGACCGGATCAGCGCGAGGACGAACCGCGTGCAACGGCGCTTCCGCCTGCCCGGAGGCACGTACCCGAGGAACCTGCGCTACGGCGCCGGTGTGGTCTGGGTCGGCCAGCAGTACGGGAACCGCGTCTTCCGCATCGACGCCAGGACCAACCGCGTGAGCACGGTGCGCGTCGGGAACGGCCCGCACGCCGCCGCCGTGTCGCCGACGGCCGTCTGGGTCTCGAACTCCGACGACAACACCGTGTCGCGCATCGACCCGTCCACCCGGAAGGTCGTCGCGACGATCCCGGTTGGCAGCGGCCCGGACAATGCCGCGATCGCCGGCGACGGGACGGTGTTCGTTCCGAACGCCACCGCGGACACGGTCTCGCGGATCGATCCCGCCACGAATCGCGTCGTCGACACGATCGCGGTCGGCGGACACCCCTTCCCGCTGGCCTTTGCGTTCGGCGACATCTGGGCGCCGATCTACTCGGGACGGGTCGTCGCCCGCATCCACGTGGGCTGACGAGCTACGACCGGGTCAGGTCGCCGTCCTCCCGCGGCTGCGGCGCGGCACGCGTCAGATCTCGAGCCGGTACATCGGCACCAGCCGCTGCTCGGTCTCGGTGTCGATGTGCGCGATGACCTCGACGTACGGCTCGAGGCGGCTGCCGCGCAGCTTCGCCTTCAGGAGGCCGTCGACCTGGAAGATGCCGGAGCTGTTGTTCATCCGGATCTCGATCTTGATCGGCCGGTCCTCGCCGTCCGAGATCGTCACGTCCTCGATCGCCGCGGCCGAGAGCGAGTGCATCGAGACGGCGCCCTTCTCGAACGGGATCCGCGAGCGGCCCTTGGCCATGTCGAGCGCGTCTGCGACGCGGACGATGCCGGCGTCGACCGTGAGCGGCTCCCCGTCGGCGCGGTGGCTGATGATCGCCTGCAGCACCTCCGACACGATCACCGTCAGGTCGGGCTCCTCGTAGATGCCGTCGAGCAGCTCGCGCATCTTCGGCTCGGCGAGGAAGAGCGAGAAGTCCTCGTGGCCGTGCCGGTGGATCGACATTCCCACGCAGTGGAGGAGCGCGGCGAGCACGACGACGACCTCCGCGTCGTCCTGGTCGAGCCCGAAGTCGCGGACGAGCCCCGGCTCGACGCCGTGCTTCGTCAGCTGGCGGAGGAGCTTGAGCGCGATGTTCGTGACGATCTGGATGTGCACCCAGGAGTGATCGTTGATCGCCATCCGCGAGACCGCGTTCACGTTCGAGACGTGCCACCACCCCTTGAGCTGGTTGTCGGCGTTGACCCGCTCGACGAGCGTCCGCAGCTTGCGGTTGCCGCGCACGGGCACGTTGATGCGCATCCGCGCGACCGCCTCGGCCGGGGTGAGGCGGGTCTCGTGCTCGGCCTCGGCGTCGACCGGCTGCTCGATCCGCTCGACCGTCTCCTCGTCGAGCTTCGTCTCGTCCTTCACTGTGCGCAGTCTGACGGATGGCGTATGAATGGCACATGCACGATCCGCATCCGGTGCGCCTGGTCGTGGAGGACGACTACCGGCGGTCGCGGCTCACGGTCTTCTTCCGCCTGCTCCTGGCGATCCCGCACATCATCTGGTTCTTCCTGTGGACGGTGCTCGTCGTCATCACCGCCGTCGTCAACTGGCTGGTCTCGATCTTCACCGGGAAGCCGCCGCGGGGCCTGCACCGCCTGATGTGCAGCTACGTTCGCTACCAGGCGCACCTCGGCGCCTATCTCGCGCTCGTCGGCAATCCGTACCCGGGGTTCGTCGGCGAGGCGGGGGAGTACCCGATCGACATCCGGCTGCCGGACGAGCCCGTCGCGCAGCGGCGCTGGACGATCCTGATCCGCGTCGTGCTCGCCATCCCGGCGCTGATCGTCTCGGGCGCCCTGGCGGGATCGACCGGCGGGAGCTGGCTCGCGGGCGGCAGCAACAGGCGCAGGACGAGGGGCCTCAACGGCGGCGGCGCGCTGCTGGTCGTGTGCGGGGTGCTCGGCTGGTTCGCGTCGCTCGCGCAGGGCCGGATGCCGAAGGGCCTGCGCGACGCCGGTGCGTATGCGATCGGCTACTCGGCGCAGGCGTCGGCGTACTTCCTCCTCGTCACCGACCGCTATCCGAACGCCGATCCGACGGAGATGCTGCTCGCGGTCACCGACCGGCCGCCGCGCCATCCGGTGCGGGTCGTCGGCGACCCGTACGACCTGCGCCGCTCGCGGCTCACGGTCTTCTTCCGGCTCCTCCTCTCGATCCCGCACCTGATCTGGCTCGCGCTCTGGGGGATCCTCGCCGTCCTCGCGGCGATCGTGCAGTGGTTCGTCACGCTCTTCCGCGGCGTTCCTGCGGCCGGGCTGCACCGCTTCCTGACCAGGTACGTGCGGTACCGGCTCCACGTGTACGCCTACCTCATGCTCGTCGGGAACCCGTTCCCGGGCTTCACCGGCGTCGCAGGGACCTATCCGCTCGACCTCGAGGTCGAAGGGCCTGAGCGACAGAACCGCTGGAAGACCGGATTCCGGATCGTGCTCGGGATCCCGGCCATCGTCGTGAACGCCGCGCTCAGCAGCGCTCTGTTCGCCTCGGCCGTGCTCACCTGGTTCTACGCGCTCGTCAAGGGCTCAGCGCCCTGGGGGTTGCGGAACCTCTCCGCGTACACGCTCCGCTACGACGCGCAGACGGAGGCGTACCTCCTGCTGCTGACCGACTCCTACCCGCACGCGAGCCCGCTCGAGGGCGCAGACACGCCGAACGAGTGACCCGCAGCCGGGCGGCGCTCCTCCTCGTGCTCGCGGCCGGCTGGGCGATCGCGGCGTGGCTGCTGTGGCGGACGTCCGTTCCGGCGCTTCACCTGCCGCACCTCGACGAGCACGCGCTGTTCCCCGGATTCGTGCTGCACCGCGCACGGCGCTTCAGTGAGGTCGAGCGCCTCTTCTGGCTCGGGCAGACCGTCACGCAGCTCGTCGTCCTCGCCCTGTTCGCGCGCTTCGGCGTCCGCTGGACTCGCGAGTCTGCGGCCGGGCCGATCGGCACGGGGATGCTGCTCGGGATGATCGGCTTCGCGCTCGTCTGGACGGCCGAGCTGCCGTTCGCCGTGCTCGAGGTCTGGTGGCGGCACCGCTACGGGCTGTCCGGCAGCTACACGCAGGCCACGATCGGGAACTGGTTCCAGCTCGGCGCCCGGTTCGTCCTGCTCTGCATCGCGCTCGGGATCGCGATGGGACTCGCGCGCACGATCGGCAATCGCTGGTGGTGGCTGCCGGCGGCGCCCGCCTTCACCGGACTCTTCGCGCTCGACGCGTTCGTCGCGCCGTGGCTGCTCCGCGGCCGCCCCCTGCGTGCGGCGTACGTCGAGAAGCTCGAGCGCATCCAGCACGTGCACGTGCCCGTTCGTGTCCTCGGTGGATTCAGCGAGCCGAACGCGTTCTCGACGGGGCTCGGCCCGAGTCGCCGCGTCTTCCTGACGAAGCCGATCACGGAGGGAGTCTTCACCCCGCGGCTCGACCGTTTCGTGCTCGCGCACGAGCTCGGGCATCTCGCCCACAATCACATCTGGAAGTCGATCGGCTGGTACGCGCTCGTCGCCTTCCCGCTCGCGTACCTGCTCGCGCTCGCGGCGCGGCGGCGCGGCGGGATGGGCCTCCCCGCGGCGGTTCCGCTCGTGATCTTCGTCTACGTCGTCCTCCAGTTCGCCGCGTTGCCGCTCCGGAACGTCGTCTCGCGGCACTTCGAGGCGGAGGCGGACTGGTCGGCGCTCCGGGCGACGCGCGACCCGGCGGCCGGCCGCCGGCTCTTCCGCCTGTTCGCGGGCCAGACGCTCGACGACCCGAACCCGCCGTGGTGGGACTACGTCTTCCTCGAGAACCACCCGACGCTCATGCAGCGGATCGAGATGACCCGGGCCTACGCCGCCGCCCAGTCGCCGTAGAGACTCGTGTAGAGACCGCGGCGGGCGAGCAGCTCCTCGTGCGAGCCCTGCTCGATCACCATCCCGTGCTCGAGCACGACGATGAGGTCGGCGTCGCGGATCGTCGACAGCCGGTGCGCGATGACGAACGACGTGCGGTCGGAGAGGAGCGTCCGCAGCGCCTGTTCGATCGTCCGCTCGGTCCCGATGTCCACCGAGGACGTCGCCTCGTCGAGGATCAGGATCCGCGGGTCGGCCAGGAGCGCGCGCGCGAAGGCGACGAGCTGGCGCTGGCCGAGCGAGAGCCGCGAGCCGCGCTCCCCGAGCTGGGTTTCGTAGCCGTCCTCGAGGCGGAGGATGAACTCGTGCGCGCCGACGGTCTGCGCCGCGCGGACGATGTCCTCCGCGCGCGCGCCGGGCCTGGCGAAGGCGATGTTCTCCGCGACGGTGCCGGCGAAGAGGAAGCCCTCCTGCGGCACGATCCCGAGCTGGTGGCGCAGCGACTCCTGCGTCACGTCGTTGAGGTCGACGCCGTCGATCGTGATCCGGCCGCTCGTCGGCTCGTAGAAGCGTGCGAGAAGCTTCGCGATCGTCGACTTCCCCGCGCCCGTGTGGCCGACGAGCGCGACCGTCGTCCCGGCCGGGACGTCGAGGTCGATGCCGTGCAGCACCTCCTCGCCCTTCTCGCCGCCGCGGAGGTCGTACGCGAAGCGGACCTCGGCGAAGCGGACGTGGCCCTCGATCTGCGCGAGCGGCTTCGCGCCCGGAGCGTCGACGACCTCGGGCTGCTCGTCGAGCACGCCGATGATCTTGTCGAGCGCCGCGGTCGCGGAGAGGAACGTGTTGTAGAGCTGCGAGAGCTGCTGGATCGGGTCGAAGAAGTTGTTCACGAGCAGCATGAACAGGAACAGGGTCGAGAGGGCCGCCGGCGTCGGGTGCTGGAGGTAGCGATAGCCGCCGTACCCGAGCACGACCGCGAGAGCGAGCGTCGCGAGCAGGCTGACGAACGGGAAGTAGACGGCGTTGAGGACGACGGTCTGCATGTTGGAGTCGCGGTAGCGGCGCGCGACGGTGCCGAAGTTCTCAATCGCGAGCTCCTCGCGCGTGAACGCCTGCACCATCCGCATCCCCGCGATGTCCTCCGCGAGCGTCGCCGTCACGAGGCCGAGCCGCTCTCGCACGTCCGCGTACGCACGGGCCGAGCGCGAGCGGAAGAGCGCGCTCGCGATGCTCATGAACGGGATCACCGCGAGCGTTGCGAGTGCCAGCCGCCAGTCGAAGACGAACAGGAGCACGGCCGTGCCGGTCAGGAGGAGGGTGCTCTGGGCGAGCGTCGTGACGCCGTCGGTGACGAGCTGGTCGATCGCCTCGACGTCGTTCGTCATCCTGCTGATCAGCACGCCGGCGCGGTTGCGCTCGTAGAAGCCGAGCGACAGGCGCTGCAGGTGCCCGAAGAGCTCCGTGCGGAGGTCGGCGAGGATCCGCTCCCCGACCCAGCCCGTCATGTACGTCTCGACGTAGGTCATGCCCCAGTTCGCGAGTCCTGCGGCGATGAAGATCGCGACGACGAGCACCAGCCGGCTGCCCGTCCTGTCGCTGATGGCGTCCTCGAGCGCGTACCGGGCGAGGAGCGGTGGCGCGAGCGCCGCGGCCGTGGCCGTGAGCAGCGAGAAGGCCGAGAAGAGCGTGCGCGTGGGGTATCGCTTCGTGAGCCGCCACAGGACACCGAGCCGCTTGCGCGTCGTCGCCCAGGACCAGTCGTCGACCTCCGCGCTCCGCTGGCGCATCAGATGTCCGCCCGGCTGATGGACCCTCATGCGACCTCCTCCACGTCGCCGCGCGCCTCGACGGCGTCCGCGAACTGCCGCTCGAGCAGGCCGTGGTCGTGGATCTCGCGGTAGACGGGGCTCGCATCGAGCAGCTCCTCGTGCGTGCCGCGCGCGACGATCCGGCCGCGGTCGAGCACGACGATCTCGTCGGCGAGCGCGATCGTGGAGAGGCGGTGAGCGATGATCAGCGTCGTCCGGCCGCGCATCACCTCGCGCAGGCCGGCGCGGATCTGGGCCTCCGTCGTCGCGTCGACGGAGGCCGTCGCGTCGTCGAGGATCAGGATCCGCGGGTCCAGGGCGAGGGCGCGCGCAATCGCGATCCGCTGCCTCTGCCCGCCGGAGAGCGTGATCCCGCGCTCGCCGATCACCGTCTCGTAACCCTGCGGCAGCCGCTCGACGAACTCGTGCGCCTGGGCGAGGCGCGCCACGCGCTCGATCTCCGCGTCGGTCATCTCCGGCCGGCCGAAGGCGATGTTCTCGCGGACGGTGGTCGAGAAGAGGAACGGATCCTGCGGGATGACGCCGATCTCGCGCCTCAGCGAGGTGAGCGTCACGTTGCGGACGTCGACGCCGTCGACCAGGACGCGGCCCGAGTCGACGTCGTAGAAGCGCGGCACGAGCGAGGCGAGCGTCGTCTTGCCCGCGCCGGTGTGCCCGATCAGGGCGAGCGTCGTGCCGGCGTCGAGCGGAAGGTCGAGGCGCTCGAGCACGGGTCGTCCCTCGAGGTACGAGAAGGACACGTCCTCGAAGCGGATCTCGCCGTCGCCCGGCGGCAGCTCGACCGCCGTGGCCTGGTCGTTCACCTCCTCCGGCTCGTCGAGCACCTGGAAGATGCGCTCGCCCGAGGCGGTGGCCCGCTGCGCCTGGCCGATCCACATGCCGAGCGACCGGAGCGGCATCACGACCATGCCGAGGTAGATGTTGAAGGCGACGAACGAGCCGACCGCGAGCGTGTGGTGGGCGACCATCCGGGCGCCGAAGAGCAGCACCGCGGCCTGGGCGAGCAACGGCAGGAACGAGAGGAGCGGCACGTAGGTCGCGCGCTGCCGGTTCGCGTGGATGGTCTGCGCGAAGAGCGCGTCGTTGCGGACGGCGAACTTCGCCTCCTCCGCGGGCTCCTGCGCGAACGCCTTGACGACGTGGACGCCGACGATGTTCTCCTCCGCCACGGTCGCCACGTCGGCGAGCTTCTGCTGGACGTCGCGGAGCGTCGGGTGGGCGATGTGGCTGTAGCGGTAGGCGAGCGCGACGAGGAACGGCGTCACCGCGAGCACGATCAGCGCGAGCTTCCAGTCGATGAAGAAGAGGACGACGGTCACCGAGACGACGGTGAGGACGTTCTGGAAGAAGAAGATCAGGCCGTAGCCGAGAAAGAAGCGCACGCCCTGCAGGTCCACGGTCGCCCGGGACATGAGCTGTCCGGTCTGGTGCCGGTCGTAGAAGCCGAACGACAGCCGCACGAGATGGGCGTACAGCGCCTGCCGCATGTCCATCTCCACGTCGAGCGCCTGCTTGCCGGAGATGAGGCGGCGGCCGAGCATGAGGCCGGCGGAGACGAACCCGAGCGCCGCGATCAGGCCGACGTACAGCCAGAGCCGGTGCGAATCGTGGTGGAGGAGTGCCCCGTCGATGACGTTGCGGCCCGTCACCCAGACGAGCGCGATCTGCGCGGCCTGTGAGCCGACGGCGAGCACGATCGAGACGGCGAGCCCGCGCTTGTAGGGGCGGAGGAAGGAAAGGAGCCGGGCGAACGTGCGGCGGTACGGGGCTGCGCTCACAGCTCCTGAGGGTAGACATCGGACAGGTGCTCACGGACCAGCCGGGTGGCGACCGCGAGCCGTTCGCGGTTCGCCGGGACGTTGAGCCAACCGCTTGCTCCGGATGGGTGGGGCAGAGGGACGACCGGCGTCCCGTCGAGCGCGTAGCGCTCGCCGACGCACGGCGTGAGCGACGGGTGACCGAGCAGCCGCCGCAGCGCGAGCCCGCCGACGGTGACGATCAGGCGCGGTCGCAGCAGCTCGAGCTCCCAGTCGCGCCAGAAGGCGCAGAGCTCCTGTTCGCGCGGCGTCGGCGTCCGGTCGCCGCGGCCCGACGGCGCGCGACCGGGATAGCAGCGCGTCACCGAGGCGCAGTAGAACCTGGCGTAGAACTCGTCCTCCTCGAGCTCCAACCAGCGGCGGAGCGTCCGGCCGGCGCGTCCCCGCCACGGCAGCCGCTCCTCGCCCTCGACGACGCCCGGCGCCTGGCCGAAGAGGTACGCGCGCTGGGGGGTGCCTGGAAACGCCGCCGGCCGAGCCGGCGACGTCCGGCCGAAGACCCGGGCGCCTGCGGCGCCCGCCGGTCCGGGCACGCGAACCGGGAGCGACTCGAGCGGGTAGCCGGCCTCGACGCACGCGCGGCAGCGGGAGAGATCGCGGTGGAGCGAGGCGAGGGAGCGGTAGGACGACTTGCGGACGGTCACCGGTGTGGAGCGTAGGCTCTGCGCGTGCGTGGGCTCGACGGAGGACGCCCAGGGGTGAAGGCGCCGGTGGGTCCGGCGCCGGAGCGGGGATAGCGTGTTTCCGCTCGAGGCGGTGCCGAACTTCTCCGAGGGGCGCGACCGCGCGACGATCGACGCGATCGGGGCTGCGCTCTCGACGGACGCGCGCCTGCTCGACGTCCACAGCGACGAGGACCACAACCGCTCCGTGTTCACGCTCGTCGGGAGCGAGGAGGAGGTCGTCGCCGCCCTGCTCGCCGGAATGGCGTGCGCCCGCGAGCGGATCGACCTGCGGCGCCACGAGGGCGCCCATCCCCGCATCGGCGCCGCCGACGTCGTTCCCGTCGTTCCGATCCGGGAGGCCGACGCCGAGCGGGCGCGCGCCGCGGCGCTCGAGCTGGCCCGGCGAGCGGGGGAGGAGCTCGGGTTGTCGGTCTTCCTCT
The DNA here is from genome assembly GCA_036526375.1 of Gaiellaceae bacterium. GTDB lineage: Bacteria > Actinomycetota > Thermoleophilia > Gaiellales > Gaiellaceae > Palsa-739. Next base: position 63,259 of record DATCYP010000057.1, read on the forward strand.
ACGCCGACCTGGCGCCAGGCCTCGGGCCTTCCTTCTTCCGGCGCGGAGGGCCTGCCGAGCTGCAAAGGCGCATCGACGCGGGCGAGCTGGCGCCCGACTTCGGCCCCGTTCGCCTCGACGAGAGGGCGGGAGGCGTCATCGTCGGCGCGCGTCCGCCCCTGATCGCGTTCAACGTCGACCTCGAGGGCGACGATCTCGCGGCCGCACGGGAGGTTGCGCGCACCGTGCGCGAGCGCGACGGCGGCTTCCCCGGCGTCCGGGCGCTCGGACTCCGTCTGCCGCGGGCGGGCCACGTCCAGGTGAGCCTCAACGTCGAGGATTGGAAAAGCTCGCCGCTGCACGAGGTCGTCGCCGCCGTGGAGCGCGAGGCGACCGCGAGAGGGGCACGAGTCACCGGCGCGGAGCTCGTCGGGCTCCTTCCGGCCGGCGCCGCAGTCGCCGCGGCGGGCTCGCTGTTGGGCGTGGCCGGCCTCGACCCGTCGCACGTCCTCGAGCTGCGGCTCCTCGACGAGTAGCCAGGGCGGGAAGTCGCGGCGAACTCGCGACGGACCTGTGACGCTCACCGAGGTACGTTGTCTGCAGGGGGTTCCGACACCCCCTGGGGGCACGTGGGGCAACGTCGGGGGCGAGCCGCGACCTAGACTCGCGTCGTGGCGCAGCGGACGGCGATCGGCCTCACCGGCGACGACCTGACCGTGGACGACGTGTGGGCCGTGGCCGTCGACGGAACCGCGGCCGAGCTGTCCGACCGTGCGCGGGGGAGGATGAACGCCGCGCGCCAGCTCGTGGAGCGGGCCGCTCACGGCAGCAGCGAGCACACCTACGGCGTCAACACCGGCTTCGGCCGCTTCGTCGCCGTCGCCATCCCGGAGGCGCAGACCGGCGAGCTGCAGCTGCGGCTCCTCCGCTCCCACGCCGCCGGGGTGGGAGAGCCGTATCCGGACGAGATCGTCCGCGCGGCCATGCTCCTGCGAGCGAACGCGCTCGCGAAGGGCAACTCGGGCGCTCGCGTCGAGACGGTCGAGCTGCTCCTCGCGTGCCTCGATCGCGGCGTGCTGCCGGTCGTGCCGAGCCGTGGCTCGGTCGGCGCCTCCGGCGACCTCGCCCCCCTCGCGCATCTCGCGTTGCCGCTCGTCGGTGAGGGAGAGGCGTGGATCGAAGGGGAGCGGCTGACGGGCGCGGACGCGCTCGCCCGCGTCGGCCTCGAGCCGGTCGAGCTGGCGGCGAAGGAGGGGCTCTCCCTCGTCAACGGCACGCAGTTCATGGCGGCGGTGCTCGCCCTCGGGCTGGTGCGGGCGTGGCGGCTCGCGCGTGCGGCGGACATCGCGTGCGCCCTGTCGGTCGAGGCGCTCCAGGGATCGCGCACGTCGTTCCTGCCCCAGATCCACGAGCTCCGCCCGCTGCGCGGGCAGGGCGCGGCGGCGTCGAACGTCCTCCGCCTGCTCGAGGGGTCGGCGATCATCGAAGCGCACCGCTGGTGCGACAAGGTGCAGGACGCGTACTCGCTCCGCTGCGCGCCGCAGGTGCACGGCGCCTGCCGCGACCTCCTCGACTACGCGGAGTACACGGCCGGAGTCGAGCTGAACGCCGCCACCGACAACCCGCTCGTCCTCGTGGACGAGGAGGAGCTCGTGTCGAACGGCAACTTCCACGGGCAGCCGCTCGCCTTCGCGCTCGATGCGCTGGCCATGGCCGTCGCGGAGCTCGCCAACATCTCCGAGCGGCGCCTCGAGCGCCTCGTCAACCCGAACCTGTCCGACGGACTCCCCGCCTTCCTCACCACCGACGGCGGGCTCAACAGCGGCTTCATGATCCCGCAGTACGTCGCAGCGTCGCTCGTCTCCGAGAACAAGGTGCTCTGCCATCCGGCGTCCGTCGACTCCATCCCCACCAGTGCGGGGCAGGAGGATCACGTCTCGATGGGCAATGCCGCGGGCCTCAAGGCGTGGCAGGTGCTCGCGAACTGCGAGGCGGCCGTGGCGATCGAGCTGCTTGCGGGAGCCCAGGCAGTCGAGTTCCACGCCCCGCTCGAACCTGGGGTCGGCGGACGGGCGGCACGTGCGGCGGTGCGCTCGCTCTCGCCGCGGCTGCGTGAGGACCGTTCGCTCGCGGACGACATCGAGGCGGTCGCCGGATCGGTTCGTGACGGCTCTCTCGTCGCGGCGGTCGAGGCGGAGGCTGGTGATCTCGGATGAGCACGACCGCTGGCCTCTCGGAACGGGTCGAGGCGCTCGCCGGCGACCTCGCGTCCATACGTGCTCCGCGCGGGACCGACCTGAACGCGCGGCAGTGGTCGACCGAGGCGCCGCTGCGAATGCTGCTCAACAACCTCGACGCCGAGGTCGCAGAGCGGCCCAAGGAGCTCGTCGTCTACGGCGGCTCGGGCAAGGCGGCCCGGAGCCACGAGGCGCTGCGGGCGATCGTGGCGACGCTCCTCGAACTCGGTCCCGACGAGACCCTCCTCGTCCAGAGCGGCAAGCCGGTCGGCGTCTTCACGACGCACGAGGGTGCGCCGCGCGTGCTCATCGCGAACTCGCTCCTCGTCCCGAAATGGGCGACCTGGGACGAGTTCCGGCGGCTCGAGGCCGAAGGCCTGACGATGTTCGGCCAGATGACCGCCGGCTCGTGGATCTACATCGGCAGCCAGGGAATCCTGCAGGGGACGTACCAGACGTTCGCGGCGGCCGGCGAGAAGCACTTCGGCTCGCCGGATCTGCGCGGCCGCACGATCCTCACCGCCGGGCTCGGCGGAATGGGAGGCGCGCAGCCGCTCGCCGGGACGATGGCCGGCGCCGCGATCCTGTGTGTCGAGGTCGATCCGCACCGGATCGAACGCCGGCTCGAGACGCGGTACCTCGACGAGGCCGCGGAGTCGCTCGACGACGCGCTCGAGCGCGTGCGCGCCGCGGCGGCCGAGCGGCGGCCGCTGTCGGTCGGGCTGCTCGGGAACGCGGCGGACGTCGTGCCGGAGCTCGCCAGCCGTGGCGAGGAGTTTGACCTGATCACGGATCAGACCGCCGCGCACGACCCGCTCAACGGGTACGTGCCGCGCGGCTACTCGGTCGACGAGGCGGCCGCTCTGCGCTCGTCCGATCCGGACGAGTATCTGCGGCTGGCGCGCGAGTCGATCGTGCGTCACGTCGAGGCGCTGCTGGAGTACGTCCGACGCGGCGCGTATGTTTTCGACTATGGCAACAACCTGCGGGGTGAGGCGCGTGAAGGCGGTGTAGAGGAGGCGTTCGCATACCCGGGCTTCGTCCCGGCCTATATCCGGCCGCTCTTTTGCCGCGGCGTCGGGCCCTTCCGCTGGGCCGTGCTGTCCGGCGACCCGAAGGACATCGCGGTGATCGACGACCGTCTGAGGGAGCTCTTCCCCGACGACCCGCTCCTGCAGCGGTGGCTCGAGCTGGCACCGGAGCGGGTGGCGTTCCAGGGGCTGCCCGCCCGGATCTGCTGGCTCGGCTACGGAGATCGCGCGAAGGCGGGTCTCGCGATCAACGACCTCGTCCGGAGTGGAGACGTCAAGGCGCCGGTGGTGATCGGGCGGGATCACCTCGACGCGGGCTCCGTCGCCTCGCCCTACCGCGAGACCGAGTCCATGCGCGACGGCTCCGACGCGATCGCGGACTGGCCGATCCTCAACGCGCTCGTCAACGTCGCCGCGGGAGCGACGTGGGTCAGCGTCCACCACGGCGGAGGCGTCGGGATCGGCAACGCGATCCACGCGGGGATGGTCGTCGTCGCCGATGGGAGCGACGGGCAGGCGGAGCGCCTCGAGCGCGTGCTGACCACCGATCCGGGAATGGGCGTGATGCGGCACGTGGACGCCGGCTATCCGGACGCGCTCGCCGCCGCCGAGGAAGGCGGGCTGCGGATCCCGCGCGTCCCCGGCCACGCGTGACGCCGGCTCCGGGGCGCCTCCTCCTTCGCGACCTCGCGCAGCTCGCGACGCCCGCCGGAGCCGATGCGCCGCTGCGCGGCTCCGCGCTCGGTGAGGTCGAGCTGCTCGACGACGCGTTCGTCCTCTGCGCCGGCGACACGATCGAGGCGGTCGGGAAGATGCGGGACCTGCCGGCGCTCGACGGCGACGTCGTCGAGCTCGACTGCCGCGGACTGTGCGCGATTCCGGGCCTCGTCGACTGCCACACGCATGCGGCGTTCGGGGGCGACCGCGTCGACGAGTTCTCGCTCCGCGCAGGGGGTGCGAGCTACGAGGAGCTGCACGCGGCGGGCGGCGGCATCCTCTCGACCGTGCGCGCGACGCGCGCCGCCGGCGAAGAGGGTCTGCTCGCGGCAGTCGACCTGCATCGCTCGTGGATGCTCCGCGAGGGCACGACGACGTTCGAGGCGAAATCGGGCTACGGGCTCGACCGGAAGACGGAGCTGGCCTCTCTCCGCGCGATCCGAGAGGCGGGCGGAATCCCGACGTGGCTGGGCGCGCACGCCGTACCTCCGGAGTTCGACGACGCCGACGCGTACCTCGACTTCGCGCTCGCGGAGATCCTGCCCGATGCGGCCGAGCTCGCCGAGGCCGCCGACGTCTTCCTCGAGCGAGGCGCCTTCGACGCCGCGCAGGCCCGGCGCTACCTCGAAGCGTGCCGAGACTCCGGGCTTGCCCTGCGGTTCCACGGAGACCAGTTCACGGAGGCAGGCGCGATTCCGCTCGCGGTCGAGCTGGGCGCCCGCTCGGTCGACCATCTCGAGGCGACGGGCGAGGGCGGGATCCGGACACTCGCGTCGAGCGACGTCGTCGGTGTTCTCCTGCCTGCCAGCGCGCTCTTCCTCGACCGGCCGATGCCACCCGCGCGAGCACTCGTCGACGCGGGCGCGGCCGTCGCCCTGGCGACGGACTTCAACCCCGGCAGCGCCTTCTGCGAGAGCCTGCCGCTCGTGTGCTCGCTCGCGGCGACACAGCTCCATCTGTCGCCGGCGGAGGCGCTCGCGGCCTGCACGGTCAACGCGGCGCACGTGCTCGGACGCGCGGACCGGATCGGCCGCATCGCGCCCGGCCTTCGCGCCGACCTCACGCTCCTCGACGCCCCCGACTGGCGTTACCTCGCGTACCACCTCGGTGGCCGCGTCGTCGCCAGAGTGGTCGTCGGGGGCGAGCTACGCTAGCCGTCCATGCCGACGAAGAAGCAGCGACGTCGGGCTCAGAAGGAACGCCGGCACGAATACGAGACCGTCTGGGTCGACGAGGAGGGGAACGAGCTCGAGGAGCCGCCGGAGCAGCTCGCCGACGCACCCGCCAGGCGTGACGCGGCGAAGCCGAAGGCGAAGGCGGCACAGCAGCGTGGCGGGCGGGCGGTGCGCGTTCCCCCGGAGCCGTCCTGGCAACGGGCCATGCGCCGCTCGCTCATCCTCGGCGTCGTGATCTTCGCGGTCGTCTACCTCCTCGGCTCGAAGAACGGCCAGCACAGCTTCGGCGCGGCCCTCGGGTTCGCCGCGCTCTACACGGTGCTCTTCATCCCGCTCGGCTACATGTTCGACCGCTTCGCGTACAACCGCTGGCAGCGGCGCGCCGAGCAGCAGGCTGCGAAGCGACCGGCTAAGAAGCGCTGACGCCCGACCGCTCGGACGGGTCGCCGCGGTAGTGCCCCTCGCCGGGCCAAGGGGCGAGCAGCAGCAGGAGCCGCGCTCCGCCGGCGCTCGTGACCGAGTGCCGCTCGTCCGGCTCGAACCTGAACAGCGTCCCCGCCGGAGCGTCGACCGACTCGTCGGCCGCCTCGACCTGCACCCGCCCGTCGACGACGAGCACGAGCGCCGCCTCCTTCACCTGGTGCTCGCTCAACGCCTGCCCCGGCTCGACTCCGATGACGACGACCCGTCGCTCCCCCTCGCGGGAGTAGAGGACGACCGGCGACCGGGTTCCCTCGGGAGTCTCGATCTCGTTCAGGTCCCATTGCTGCACGGCAACCGCCTTCCCGCACCCGCCTGGCGCGTAACCAGCGGTTCACTAGACTCGCCGCCATGCCGCTTGCCGTGGACAGATACGAGCTCGGTCCGCTCCAGACGAACTGCTACGTCGTCCGGAGCGAGCGCGGCGCCACCGAGGGCGCGGTCGTCGATCCCGGCGGCGATGCGGCGGATCTCCGCCTCGAGCTCGCGCGACTCGGCACGTCCTGTGCCGGGATCCTCATCACGCACGGCCACTTCGACCATCTCGGCGGCGTCGCCGACCTCGCCGAGGGCACGGGCGCCCAGGTCTGGATGCCCGAGGGCGAGCGGGAGCGGCTCGAGCGCTACCCCGAGTTCGCGCCGGTCGGCGTGCCGGGACGCCCGCATGCGCCCGATCACCTGCTGAGCGGTGGGGAGACGATCGAGGTCGCCGGCATCTCCTTCGAGTGCCTCGCGGTGCCCGGCCACTCGCCGGCGCACGTCGCCTTCCACGCCGAAGGCGAGCTCTTCAGCGGCGACCTCCTCTTCGCCGGCTCGGTCGGCCGCGTCGACCTGCCGGGCGCGGACTGGGACACGCTGCTCGCCTCCGTCCGGATGCTCGCCGAGCGACTCCCGCCCGAGACCGTCGTCCACCCGGGGCACGGTCCCGAGACGACGCTCGGCGTCGAGCTCGCGCGCAATCCGTTCCTCGCAGAGCTTCGCGCGCAGGCATGACCAAGTTCCAGGCGCCGCGCGGGACGCACGACGTCCTGCCGCGCGACCACCTGTGGTGGCGCGTGATCCGCACGATCGAGGAGCAGTGCGCGCAGTACGGCTGGTCCCGGATCTCCACGCCCGGCTTCGAGGAGACGGCGCTCTTCGAGCGCACGTCGGGCGAGGCGTCCGACGTCGTGCACAAGGAGATGTACACGTTCGAGGATCGAGGCGGCCGCTCACTCACGCTGCGCCCCGAGGGAACCGCTCCGATCGCCCGCGCCTACGTCGAGCACGGCCTCTCGCAGGAGCCGCAGCCGGTCAAGGCGTACACGATCGCCCCGATGTACCGGTACTCCCGGCCCGGCCGGGGTCGCCACCGCGAGCACTGGCAGCTTTCGCTCGAGACGATCGGCTCGGCCGATCCCGCAGTGGACGCCGAGGTGATCCAGTTCTACGCGGAGCTGCTGCGCCGACTCGGCGTCACCGAGTGGGAGCTGCGCCTCAACTCGATCGGCGACGGGAACTGCCGCCCACAGTACGTCGAGAGGCTCAACGAGTGGCTCGACGCGCATCCCGAGCTCGCAGACGAGGAGATCGTGCACAAGCGCGCCACGAGCGTCCTCCAGGTGTTCGACGTCAAGGACGAGCGGCTCCTCGCGGCGCTCGCCGAGGCGCCGAAGATCGGGGACGCGCTGTGCGATGCCTGCCGTGAGCATTTCGAGGCGGTCAAGGCGTACCTCGACCTCTACGGGGTGCCGTACGTGCTCGATCCGGCGCTCGTGCGCGGGCTCGACTACTACACCCGCACCACCTTCGAGTTTCTCGGGCCGGACGAGAACGTCAACTCCTCGATCGTCGGCGGCGGGCGCTACGACGGTCTCGTCGAGGCGATCGGCGGACCGCCGACGCCGGGCGTCGGCTTCGGCGCCGGCCTCGAGCGGCTCGTGCTCGCCATGCAGCGCGAAGGCGCGATCGCGGATGCGCCGCGGCTCGACCTCTTCGTGGCCTTCGAGGAGCCGGAGCTGCGCGGGCGCCTCCTCCCGCAGATCGCCAAGTGGCGGGCGGAGGGCCGCATGGTGGACACCGACTACGCTGGCCGCTCGATGAAGGGCCAGCTCACACAGGCACAACGGCTCGGCGCGGAGACCGTCGTCGTCGCGCGCGCGGACGGCACGTACGAGGTGCGGCGGCGCGGGGAGGAGGACCGCGTCGTGTCCGACCTGGGTTCGCTGTGAGCTGGCGCGACGCGATGTGCGGCGAGCTGCGCGCGGACGACGCCGACCGCCGCGTGACCGTCGCCGGCTGGGCCGACACGCGCCGCGACCACGGCGGGCTCGTCTTCGTCGACCTCCGCGACCACACCGGCAAGGTGCAGCTCGTCGTGAACCCGGAGCGCACGGCCGCCGCGGCCGAGACCGCGCACGAGATCCGGAACGAGTTCGTCCTCCAGGCCGAGGGCGAGGTCGTCGGGCGGGCGCCGGAGCTCGTCAACCCGAACCTGCCCACCGGCCAGATCGAGGTGCAGGTCGACGAGCTGCGGATCCTCTCGCGTTCGACGCCGCTCCCGTTCCAGCTCGACGAGGAGAACGTCGACGAGACGCTCCGCCTTCGCTACCGCTGGCTCGACCTGCGGCGCGAACGGCTGCAGCGGAACATCCGGCTGCGCGGCCGGATGGTCGGGATCATGCGGCGGGTCATGGAGGCCGCCGGCTTCGTCGACATCCAGACGCCCGTCCTCTGGAAGCCGACGCCGGAGGGCGCACGCGACTTCCTCGTTCCGGCCCGCCTGCAGCCGAGCCACTTCTACGCGCTGCCGCAGTCGCCGCAGATCGCGAAGCAGCTGCTCGTGATCGCCGGCTTCGAGCGCTACTTCCAGGTCGCGGTCTGCTTCCGCGACGAGGACCTGCGCGCCGACCGCGTGCAGGAGATCACGCAGCTCGACGTCGAGATGGCGTTCCCCGACTACGAGTACCTCCTCACGCTGACCGAACAGCTCGTCCAGACGATCTGGCGCGAGTGCCTCGGCGTCGAGCTCGAGCCGCCGTTCGTGCGCATGACGTGGGACGAGGCCGACCGGCGCTTCGGCACCGACAAGCCGGACCTCCGCTACGAGCTCGAGATCGAGGACGCGACGGAGGCGACGCGCGGCTCCGAGTTCGGAGTCTTCGCCTCGGCCGAGGCCGTCCGGTTCCTCCGCGCGCCGCGCACCTTCTCGCGTACGGAGCTCGCCGAGCTCGAGGAGTTCGCGAAGGAGTGGGGGGCGAAGGGGCTCGCCTACCTCGTCTTCGACGAGTCCGGCGAGGTGCGGTCGCCGATCGCGAAGTTCCTGTCCGAGGAGACGCTCGCGGCGCTCGGCGGCAGGCCGGGCGAGACGCTCCTCTTCGCCGCCGACGCGTGGCCGATGACGTCGCGCGTGCTCGGGGCGCTGCGCGTCCATCTCGCCGAGATGCTCGGGCTGATCGACGAGGACGCGTGGTCGTGGATGTGGGTGACGGACTTCCCGATGTTCGAGTGGTCCGAGACGGACGAGCGCTGGACGGCCGTCCACCATCCCTTCACGCGGCCGACGCCTGAGTGGGAAGGGCGCTTCGACCAGGATCCCGGCGCCGCGCGCGCGTTCGCCTACGACCTGATCGGAAACGGGAACGAGCTCGCCGGCGGCTCCTTCAGGATCCACGAGCCGGAGATCCAGGCGCGCGTGTTCGACCTGCTCGGGATCAGCGCCGAGGAGCAGCGCGCGAAGTTCGGGTTCCTCCTCGACGCGCTCGCGATGGGCGCGCCGCCGCACGGCGGGATCGCGTGGGGTGTCGACCGGACGATGATGGTGCTCGCGAGCGAGCCGAACCTGCGCGACACGATCGCCTTCCCGAAGAACCAGGCCGGCATCGACCCGATGACCGGAGCGCCGAGCGACGCCGACCCCAGGCACCTCCGCGAGCTCGGCATCGGGCTCCTGCAGCCCCAGCCCGACTAGCGCAGCTACAGTCCTCGTGCTCGGCCCCGTGCGCCGAATCGGGCACACATGTAGATCCAACGCTACGTGAAAGGGAGCCGGCGTCCCGACGAGGCATTGCCGAGGAGGGCACGGCACCCACCTGGGAAACCAGGATCACATAGCTCGGTTTGGATGCCGGGGCCGGGCGCTCGTCTACGGTGGCGTCCATGCACGAGGTGTTCGGAGACGCGAGCCGCGGCGGCGAGTGGGCAGCCGTCCGCCTGCTCGTGGACGGCGACCGGATCGTCGAGGCCGACGCGCCCGGACTCGAGCGCGCCGTCGCGGGGTTGACGCTGCTCGAGGCGGCGTCCGTCGGGGGCAGGACGCTCGCCGTGGACGCCCTTGCGAACGCGCTCGGTCCGGTCTTTCGTGCCGCGCCGTCGCCCGGACGCGTCGCCGTCGCGATGAGCGGCGGCGTGGACAGCGCGGTCACGCTCCTGCGCTCGCTGCCGAACGCGGTCGGCGTGACGCTGCGGCTCTGGCTCGATCCGGAGGGCCCGGACTCCGAGCGCGCCTGCTGCTCGCCCGAGAGCGTGATCGCCGCGCGCGAGACCTGCCACCGGCTCGGCGTCCCGCACGTGACCCTCGACCTCCGTGAGGAGTTCCGCCGCGCGGTCGTCACGCCGTTCGTCCGCGGCTACGCGCGCGGCGAGACGCCGAACCCGTGCACGCGCTGCAACGGCGGCTTCCGCTTCGCCGAGCTGCTCTCGTTCGTGCGGCGCGCCGGCGCCGAGCGCCTGGCGACGGGCCACTACGCGCGCATCGTCGAGCGGGGCGGGCGGCTCCTGCTCGCGCGCGGCGCCGATCCGGCGAAGGATCAGAGCTACATGCTGGCGGCGCTCGACCCGCGGCACCTCGCCTGCGTCGTCTTCCCGCTCGGTGAGCAGGACAAGAACGCGACCCGCGCGGAGGCCGAGCGCGCGGGCCTCGCCGCGGCGCACCGCCCCGAGAGCCAGGAGGCGTGCTTCCTCGCGGGCGACGACTACCGCGCCTTCCTGGGCCGGCACGGACTGGAGCCGCGGGAGGGGCCGCTCGTCGGCGAGGACGGGAGAGAGCTCGGCCGCCACAGCGGCTTCTGGCGGTTCACGCCGGGCCAGCGGCGCGGACTCGGGCTCGCCGCCCCGGAGCCGCTCTACGTGCTCGGCGTGCGGCCGGCCTCGAATGCGGTCGTCGTCGGGCCGCGCTCCTCGCTTGCCTGCACCGAGGTCACGGCCCGCGGCCGTCTCTACTCCGACGCCGACCGGGCCGAGGCCAAGCTGCGCTACCGCTCGCCGGCCGTGCCGGCGCGCGTCGAGCGGACCGCCCGCGGCTTCCGCCTCGCGCTCGACGAGCCGGCGTACGGCGTCGCGCCCGGGCAGGCCGCTGTGCTCTACGACGGCGACGCCGTCGTCGGATACGGCCTGATCGCGGCGTCGCACTAAGATCGGACGAGGATGCTGGTCGCGGCGTTCACGTGGGGCGACCTCTGGCGGCTCGCTCTGGCCGTGTTCCTCTTTGTCGTCGGTCTTGCGCTTGCGTACCTCCTCGTGCGGCTGGCCGGAACCGTCGCGCAGCTTTCCGCGTTGATTCGTGGAACGGGAGATTCCGTACTCCCTGTGATCGGCAAGGTCGGAGGCAGCGTGGACCGCGTGAACGGGCAACTGGACAAGGTGGACCGGATCACGGACAGCGCCGTGGACGCGGTGGATAGCGTCGATACGGCCGTACGCACGGTTACCACGGCCATCACGCGGCCCGTGCAGAAGGTCTCGGGCTTCGCGGCCGGGATCAGCTTCGGCGCCGCCGACTTCAAGGTGCGCCGCGACTGGCGCCATGCGGTCGAGGCCGGCAAGGAGGCCGCGGCACGGCGCGAGCTCGATCTCACCGACGAGCTGCGGGAGGCTGGGACGTGATGACCGACGAGATCCGGCTCGTGATTCCCGCGGAAGAGGACTTCAGGCCGATCGCGCACCTCGTCACCGGCGGCCTCGCCGCGCGGCTCGACGTGACGTACGACGACCTCGACGACCTCCAGGTCGGGATCGAGGCGCTGCTCGGCCTCCGCGACGACCGGGGCGACCTCGTCGTCTCCCTCTCCGCGGACGACGGCGTGCTGCGCGCCTCGCTCGGGCCGTTCCCTCCGGAGAAGGTGCACGCGGGCGACGACGGGGGCGGCGGCCTCGACCTCCGTCGCGTCCTCGAAACGGTGTGCGACACGCACGAGGTCGAGGAGCGCGACGGCGAGGCGTGGGTGGAGCTGACCAAGCGGCTGGCCACCGCCGGGACGAAGACATGACGCGGATCGACGACAAGATCCTGCTCCGCCGCTACCACGAGGACGGCGACCTCCAGGCGCGCGAGAAGCTGATCGAGCAGTACATGTCGCTCGTGCGCTCGCTCGCGCGGCGCTACTCCTACCGCGGCGAGCAGCTCGAGGATCTCGTCCAGATCGGCGCGATCGGGCTGATCAAGGCGATCGACCGCTTCGACCTCGAGCGTGGCGTCGAGCTGACGACGTATGCGACGCCGAACATCATCGGCGAGATCAAGCGGCACTTCCGCGACAAGGGCTGGTCGGTGCGCGTGCCTCGCGGCCTGCAGGAGCTGAACGTCCAGCTCTCGCGGCTCGTCGAGCAGCTCACGGTGCAGCTCAGCCGCTCGCCGACGATCCCGGAGCTGGCGAAGGCCGCCGGCGTCGAGGAGGAGGAGGTGCTCGAGGCGCTCGAGTCGGGCCGCGCGTACACATCCCTCTCGCTGTCGGTCGGCGGCGGGGGAGGCGACGACGACGACCTCGACCCGCTGGAGTCGCTCGGCACCGAGGAGCACCAGTACGAGGTCTCGGAGGACCGGGCCGTCCTCGCGCCCGGCTTCAAGGCGCTCGACGAGCGGGAGCGGAAGATCCTCCAGCTCCGCTTCTTCGAAGGGCTCACGCAGTCGCAGATCGCGCAGCAGGTCGGCATCTCGCAGATGCACGTCTCCCGTCTGATCCGGCGCTCGCTCGAGAAGATCCGCGAGACGATCGCCGAGGACGAAGAGTCACTCGCGCGCTAGGCCTCAGGCGAGAGGACGCTGGCCCAGGCGAGTGCGGGGGACTCCTGGGGCTGCGTTAGCCGTACTCTCTTGGTGAAGACGTTGCTGGCGCTGGCTGTGGTCCTGGGTGCAGCCAACCTCGTGGGTCACAGCTCCGGCTCGTCGCGGACGGCTCGCGCGGCATGGACTTGTCCCCGAACGGCCGTGCTTACGGCGTTGCCCGCGATCGGAACGGTTGAGTGGCGTTCCAGATACTGGTCCCACCAGTCGCGCTTCTCACTCGGCATCCACCTATTCGACACCGCTTCGACCTGGGTCAGGTTTCGCGCCGGACAGTTCAGCCGAGATCGCAACGTGCAGCCCGGAGAGCCAGCGGTGTGGTTTCGCTACAGCACGAACCGCGTGCAGTGGCTCGCGGCGGTTTCCGGGGGCGAAGGCGGCGATGTTGTTGGTGTCGTGCGGGCGGACTTCCGCACGGCCACCGCGCGTCGTGTTCGAAGCCAGGATTGCTGGATGTTCTACCCGCCGCATCTCACCGTCCACTTCTACGGGCACCAGCCAAACGGCTACGTACCGCCGCACGGGGGGTTTGGCGGCATGCTCCGGCCAATCCGCTAACGGCCGAGAGTCTCGGGGGTCATTCCGGAACACTGGCCCAGGCAAGTGAGTTGACCTGCGGAGGCAGCGAGTCGGTAGCTGGAGCGGGCGGCCGTGATGACCACCCGCTCCTTGTCGATTCGATGTTGTCGTTCCTAACGCTCAGAGGCCGGCGCACTGACCGGTCTCGGCTCCCGTCACCGTGTTCGGATTAGGTGGGGAGCCGTCGAAGCTGTTGGTCGGTACGCCGCCCGGCCCTGGGAAGGCGAGCGCATTCCCTGAACAGGTCAACGTGCCGTGGATGTTGTTGAGGCCGATCTCGATCGCGTCAGGGTCGCCCATGGTGTTGCTGTTCACACTCACGGTCCCCTTGACGGTGTTGCGGATGATGCCGGTCCAACAGGTGCTCAGACCCGTGACCGAGATCCCCCCATTGACCTGGCTGTCCTCGATATCGGTGTAGGGAGCGAATGGTGACGAGTCGGTTGGCTGGCAATCGGTGCCACCACCACCGCCCTGAATCATGATTCCGCCGTTTACCGTCGTCCCGTGCACGACGACGGACTCAGAGTTGCTGGCCCTGATCCCGCCGTTGACAACGTCGTTGCTGCTCGGACAGCCAGTGCCAGCCCCGTTGCCGAAGTAGAGAGCACCGCCTTGTCCGACGCGGACTCCTCCAGAGACGTTCACGAACACGTTGCAGGGAGCCCCGTAGTCATACGGTGGGAACCCGAAGAACACGGCAGCATCGAGAAAGGCACCGGGACCGACAGTCAGACCGCCCGTGATGTTGTACGTGCCTTGCATCACACAAAAGCCGTCCGCAACGTTGACCGACTTGTAGGTGCCAGACGGGATCACTTGGGGAGCACCCAGAGTCCCTCCCGAACAGGTAAATGCCGACGCGCCGGCGGTCGCGCCAGCCGCGCCCGCGAACAGCACCAGCCCACCGACGCCCGCCAACGCGAGCAACAACACGAACCTCTTCATCCCTACCTCCCCTTCCGTTGGGCCTACCGCAGCGATCGGTTCGCAGCTAAGCCACCAGTGCTAGGCAGGTTCTATGAGAGCCTCATAAGAAACCGCGCCTGAAGACGCTTGGCCATCGCAGCGCCCTCGGGGGTCATTCCGGAACACCGACCCAGGCAAGGGTTGTCGTAGCCTGCTGTCGTGGCCGAAGCTCCCCGGCGTGGCTCAGCGGCGATCGTCTTCGATGCCGACTCCAACGTCCTCCTGGTCAGGGAGAACTACGACGGGCGACGCTGGAGCCTGCCCGGGGGCGCGGTCGAAGCCGGTGAGTCGGACGAGGACGCCGCGGTCCGCGAAGCGGCCGAAGAGACCGGCTTGGTGGTTCGGATTCACCATCTGATCGGCTCATATGGTCTCGACAACGGGTTCACCGCCGTGGCCTTCGTCTGCTCCATCACCGAGGGCGATCCGACCGTCCCGGCCACCGGGGAGATCGCAGAGGTGCGGTGGTGGCCGGCCGCTGAGCTTCCCTGGCCACGTTCCAACCTCATGCACTACGCAGTGCCCGACGCGCTTGCCGGCCGACGGAACATCCGACGCGTCGGGCTGCCGCGCGTCAGCTGAGCCCCGGTGTGCGCTGCCCGTGTCCGATCCGACGTCGGCAGCCAGGGCCGGCTCTAGGCCGGCCGGCGATACCGGATGTGCGTGGCCAGCGGGGAATGCAGCACCTCCACCGGCTCCATGCCCAGGGACTCGACGCCGTCGAAGATCCGCTCGCCGGATCCGAGCAGGACCGGGGCGATGTCGAGCGTGAGCTCGTCGACGACGCCCGCAATCAGTGCCTGCCGCACGGTCGAGGCGCCGCCCGCGATGTCCACGCCGTCCTGGCCGGCGGTTTCGCGTGCCTGCGCGTAGGCGGCGTCGAACCCGTCGGTGACGAAGTGGAAGGTCGTCCCGCCCTCCATCTCGATCGGCTCGCGCTCGTGATGGGTGAGCACGAACACCGGAGCGTGGTACGGCGGCTCGGGGCCCCACCACCCGCGCCAGTCCTCGTCCCACTCGCCGCGGACCGGGCCGAACATGTTGCGACCCATCACGTAGGCGCCACGCGGGCGCATCAGCCAGCCCGCCGCGATCTCGTCGGCGTCGTTGGCGCGCTCGTCGCCCAGGTGCCAGGCGTGCAGCTCCCTGCCGCGCTTGCCCAGCGGGTTCTCGCGACTCTGCTCCGGCCCGGCGACCAAGCCGTCGAGCGAGATCGACATATGGCACGTGGTGTCCTGCACTCACATCATCCCGTTCGACTGGACGCGGATTCCGCCGACCTCGTCGGCATAGCGGAGTGCCAGCTCTTCGAGGCCGGCGTCGGTCGTCGCGCAGGCGTCCGCGACGATCGTCGCCTTGAGCCCGTGCTCGCGTGCGTCGAGGGCGGTCTGCACGACACACCCCTCGGTCGATGCGCCGACGATCAGGACGCGCTCCACGGACCGGGCCTCGAGCAGCAGCTCGAGCGCCGTGTGGTCGAACGCCGAGTAGCGGTGCTTGAGGAGGACGGAGTCGCCCGGCCGCGGCAGGAGCGGCCGGATGACGTCGCCGCCCGGCCCGCCGGCCGTCTCGCGGGCCAGCGCCGGCGCGTCGCCGTCCCACCGATCCCGGTCGTCGTTGACGTAGATCACCGGGACGCCGCCGTCGCGAGCCGCTTCGATCGCGGCTGCCATCGTCGCCCCGCGCTCTCGGAACGACGCGAGCAACGAGGCTCCGTCCTCGTGCGAGAAGTCGGCCAGGACGTCGACGACGAGGAGCGCGTCACCGTGCTCGAACTCGACCACAGTCCCCGCCGTTGCCTGCGGGTCGGTTCCGGAAACGCCTCGGTCGTCCACGCCCACCGTCCGAGAAAGGGCTGGCCTGGCCTGGGCCTAGCGTCACTCAGGGGTCGGGCCCCGCCCCGCTGCGCACGGTGAAGATCGGCCGGTGCGCGCGAACGCGGCGTAGACGTGCTCAGCGCGGGCGTTCTCGATCTCGTGGCGGAGGTCGCGGACGATGTGCTGGAGAGCCACGATGATCTCGTCCCGGTCGGCGAGCTCGTCTCGCAACCTCTCGATGCGAGCCTCGGCTTCGGACTCGTACGGCGCTGCGATCGCGACGGCCATCATCCGGCCCGCACGACTCGTCGCGGCCCGCGTCGGCGGGGCGCCGGCCGAGCAGCTCGGCTCGCGCCCCGGGACGCCGCTCCCGGAGCCGCGGTGCGGCGCGCTCGCGCCCCGAGAAGGTCGAGCGCGATGACCACCACGACCAGGGAGGCGCCGGCCACGAGACCGGCGGCGAGCGCCGCACGGTCGAACGAGGCGCCGCCGGCGCCGAAACAGACGGCCACGAGAGGAATGCTCAAGAGCGCGAGTGCGGCAACGCCGCCCAGAAAGCTCACGACCGCCCAGCGGAGGGTCGAGATCTCCATGCACCGAGCATGCGCACGTACCCGGCCGACCGCCACCGTAGTTACTACGCGTTGTGCATACGTGACGGCTAGGCCGTGCCGAGCCGCTCACGGAGCGACTCGATGCGGCGGTGCAGCTTCCGCCGCTCGTCCGAGACCTCGCGTTCGCGCTCGCGCGTCGTCCCGCTCTCGAAGCCGAAGTCGATCTGATCCTGGAGGCGCTTCCGCGTCGCCGACAGCCGCGCCTCCTCGGCTTCGAGGAGGGCGAGCTCGCTGCGCAGGTCGTCGAGGCCGGGCTCTGACATGGAGCCCTTATCGGCAGGGACGTCGAGGAGCTGAAACGGGGCTAGCGCTCACCATCCCAGTAGTCGAGGTGCTCGCCGCGGCGGAGCATGTAGTGCGCGTCGCCCGCCCAGACGCCGACCTTGTCGCTGTCGGGGTACTCGGCGATCCCGAACTCGTTCTTCGTCGACAGTAGGGCCACGCGCGCCGGTTCCCCGGACCGGTTGCCGACGCGGTGCGCTCCGCTCGGCCCGGCCGGGAAGCACGTCACGTCGCCGGGGCTCAGCACGGTCTCGCCCTCCGGGGTGCGGACGGTCGGAGTGCCGGAGACGACGATCAGCCACTCCTCGTCGGTCCATTCGAAGTGGTAGGGACAGATCGCCTGGCCCGGCGGCAGGTCGTAGATGCTCATGCCGAGCAGGGACGCACCGAGCCGCGGGCCGAGCTGGGCGACGCGGCCGAGGTAGCCGGGAGGCTCCGTCCCGTCCGGGCCGGTGTCGGTCTCGCCGTCGAAGAGGTTGAAGGTCTGCATGGCGAAAGTATCCGGGTACTCCCGCCTCAGCCGCGTCGCCTGCGCGTGGAGCGGTTGCGGCGCTGAGAGCGCCGGAGCGTGTCGAGCTCGGCGAGCGCGGCGCCGGCGCCCCGGGCTACCGTCGTCAGCGGCTCGCGGTCGCGACTCACCGGCAGGCCGGTCTCGTCGCGGATGAGATCGCCGAACCCCGGCAACAGCGCGCCTCCGCCGACGAGCGTGATCCCCTGGTCCGCGATGTCGGAGGCGAGCTGGGCCGGCGTCTGCTCGAGCAGCTCCTTGAGCGCCGTGACGATCCGCGACAACGGCCGCTCGAGCGCCCGCCGGACCTCGTCCTCGCCGAGGGTGACCCGCGCGAGCATCCCGGTCGACATGTAACGGCCCGCGACCTCGGCCTGGGATGCGGTGGCGTGTCCCTCGAGCGCGCTCCCGATCTCGATCTTCACGCGCTCCGCCTGCTCGTGACCGACGAGCAGACGATGCTCGTCCTGGACGAAGCGGACGATCGCGTCGTCGAGGTCGTAGCCGCCGACCGGCAGCGAGGTCGAGACGACGATGCCGCCGAGCGCGATCACCGCCATCTCGCTCGTGCCGCCGCCGACGTCGACGACGAGGGAGGCGACCGCTTCCTCCACCGGCAGCTCGGCGCCGATCGCGCCGGCCATCGCCTCCTCGATCAGGTGCGCCTCGCGCGCGCCCGCCGACAGCGTCGCCTCGACGACGGCGTCCCGCTCGACCTGCGTCAGCCCGCTCGGCACGCAGACGATCACCGCGCGCCGCAGGCGGTTGCCGCCGACGATGCGGATGAACTGGCCGAGCATCTGCTCGGTCGTCTCGAAGTCGGCGATCACGCCGTGGCGCAGCGGCCGGGTCGCGACGATCGTCGCCGGGGTGCGGCCGAGCATCTGCCGGGCCTTTTCCCCGACGGCGTAGACCTGTCCCGTCTGCTGGTCCATCGCGACGACCGACGGCTCGAACAGGACGATCCCCTCGCCGCGCCGGAAGACGACCGTGTTCGCCGTCCCGAGGTCGACGGCGAGATCGGTCCCGGCTGCGAGCGACGGCAATCTCATACGCGCTTCTCCACGTCGACCCCGCAACGCCGGTCCCGGCGTCGCGGCAGGAACCGTAGCCGTCCTAGCGGCGCGAGAAACCGAGGTTCAGCAGCCGCCTCGCGTCGCCGTAGATGTTCGGCGAGTCGAGGACGACGGCGATCAGCCTTCTCCCGTGCCGTGTGGCCGTCGCGACGAGGCACCAGCCCGACTCGCTCGTGTAGCCCGTCTTCACGCCGTTCGCGCCCCGGTACGAGCGCAGGAGAAAGTTGTTGTTCACGTAGATCTTCGAGTTCGTCGGCGCCGCCCAGCGCACGTGGATGAGCTTCGTCCGCACGAGGTGGTCGAAGCGTGGGTTGCGGAGGGCGTAGCGGGTCAGCGCCGCGAGATCCCAGGCGGTCGAGTAGTTGTCGCGGTCGCGGATCCCGCTCGGGCTCGTGTAGTGGGTGTCTCGCAGCCCGAGCGCACGCGCCTCGCCGTTCATCTCGCGGAGGAACGCGTGCACCGAGCCGGCGCTCGAGATCGCGAGCTGGTTCGCGTCGTCGTTCCCGGAGAAGAGGAGCAGCGAGTAGAAGATCTTCCAGGCCTTCACGCGCTCCCCGGTGCGGAGGCCCTCGCGCACGAGCGGCACCCGCGTGACCGAGCGGGCGACCGTGAGGGTGCTGTGCCACGGCACCTCGCGCAGCGCGAGGGTCGCGGTCATGATCTTCGTCAGCGACGCGATCTTCCGCCGCTCGTGCGGACGCTCCGCCCAGAGGACGCGCCCGGTGTGGGCGTCGACCAGGATCGCGGCCGGCGCGCGGATGTGGACGTGGTCGCCGGCGAGGAGCGGCGTTCCGTGGAGGAGCCGCGGCGGCGCCGGCGGGGCGGCCGGCTGCGACACCGTCTTCGTCGCTGGCGGCTTCGAGCGATGCCGGACGGCGGCGGACTGCCGCGGAGGCTGGGCGGCGGCCCGCCGTCCGAACCAGACGCCTGCCGCGGCGGCGGCCAGGACGACGAGGACGACCAGAGCGACCCTCCCGGCGCGATAGCGGCGCCTCCGGCGCCGTCGCGTGACCGGCGTCAGAACATCCAGCGACACGGTCCGATGCTAACGGCGGGTCCGGTCGGGCCGAGCACCTCACTCCTAGAATGGCCGCCGTGCACACGACGGCCGAGCTGCGGGAGGGGTTCCAGGCGTTCTTCGAGGAGAAGGACCACCTGCGGCAGCCGTCCGCCTCCCTGATCCCGCGCGCCGACGACCGCTCGACGCTCTACACGAGCGCCGGAATGCAGCCGCAGATGCCGTACTTCCTCGGCCGCGAGACGCCGCCGGCGCCGATGACGACGACGTGCCAGAAGGTCTTCCGCACGCCCGACATCGACGAGGTCGGGCTCGACACGTTCCATCTCACGTTCTTCGAGATGCTCGGGAACTTCTCGTTCGGCCGCTACTTCAAGGAGGGCGCGATCGAGTACGCCACGGAGTTCATGCAGGAGCGCCTGAAGCTCGACTGGGATCGCGTCTGGGTCAGCGTCCACGCGGGCGATCCGGGCCTGAAGCTCGGCCCCGACGAGGAGGCGATCGGCCACTGGGAGCGGATCGGGATGCCGTCGGAGCGGATCGTCCCGCTGCCGTCGTCCGAGAACTTCTGGTCGGTCGGCGGCCCGGGCCCGTGCGGCCCCGACTCGGAGCTGTACTGGGACTGGGGGGAGGAGACCGGCTGCGGCACCGAGGAATGCAAGCCCGGTTGCACGCGCTGCGAGCGCTTCCTCGAGTTCGGGAACCTCGTCTTCATGTCGTACGAGCTCCATGCGGACGGGACGCTCACCGAGCTTCCGAGCAAGAACATCGACACCGGCTGGGGGCTCGAGCGGGTCGCGCGGGTCGTGCAGGGCGTCGCTTCGGTCTACGACACCGACGGCTACCAGCTGATCATGGACTGGGTCGCCGGGCAGTCCGGCGTCGCGTACGGCGCGTCGGAGGACGCGACGAAGGCGCACCGCGTGCTCGCGGATCACGGACGCGGGATGACGTTCATCGCCGCCGAGGGCGTGGCCCCGTCGAACGAGGGACGCGGGTACGTCCTGCGCCGGATCGTCCGCCGCGCCGTGCAGCACGGGCTCCGCATCGGCATGCAGTCGCCGTTTCTCCCGGGGCTGACCGACGTCGTGATCGAGCAGATGGGGCAGGCGTATCCCGAGCTGGTCGAGCACCGGGAGGAGATCCACCGCGTGCTCGCGGCCGAGGAGGAGCGCTTCGGCGAGACCCTCGAGCGCGGCATGACGCGGTTCGAGGAAGCCGCCGCGAAGGGTGAGATCAGCGGCGAGGACGCCTTCGAGCTGCAGACCACGGACGGCTTCCCGTACGAGCTGACGCAGGAGCTCGCGCGTGAGCGCGGCCTCGCCGTGAACGAGGAGGAGTACGAGCGCCTCATGGAGCAGCACCGCCTCGTGTCGCGCCAGGGCGGCACTGCGCGCTACGAGCCGCGCTTCGCGGGAGCGCCGCGCACCGAGTTCGTCGGCTACGAGCAGGTCGACGTGCGGACGGCGATCACGGCGTACGCCGACCTCGGCGACGGCTTCTTCCAGGTCAAGCTCGCCGAGTCGCCGTTCTATCCGGCGGGAGGCGGCCAGGTGACCGACGCCGGCTGGATCGAGAAGGAGGACGGCTCACGCGCGGATCTCGTCGAGGCGCTCCGGCTCGAGAACGACCAGGAGCTCGTGTTTCAGGGCGCCGGCTTCGGCGAGGGCGATCGCGTCCGCGCCGTCGTCCCGTGGGGCGTCCGCTATCCCACGATGGCGAACCACACGGCGACGCACCTCCTCCACAAGGTGCTGCAGGAGGTGCTCGGGGACCACGTCCGCCAGGCCGGCTCCGCCGTGCGGCCGGACAAGCTCCGCTTCGACTTCACACATCCGTCGCCGCTCACGCCGGAGGAGCGCGCGGAGGTCGAACGGCGCGTCAACGAGCACGTCTTCGCGAACCTGCCGGTGCGCATCTTCGAGACGCCGCTGGCAGAGGCGAGGAACCTCGGCGCGATGATGCTGTTCGGCGAGAAGTACGGCGACGTGGTGCGCGTCGTCGATGTCGACGGCTGGTCGGTCGAGCTGTGCGGCGGGACGCACGTCCGCTCGACGGCCGAGATCGGGCCGTTCGCGGTGCTGTCCGAAAGCTCGGTCGGCGCCGGCTCGCGCCGGATCGAGGCGGTGACGGCGGGCGAGGCGTTCGCGCTGCTGCACGAGCGCGCCCGCGAGGCGGATGCGCTCCGCGGCGAGCTCGAACGGGCGCGGAAGGACGCGAAGCGGCCGAAGCAGGACGAGCAGGCGGAGATCGTCTCCCAGGCCAAGGAGGGCGACGTCCTCCTCGTCGAGGTGAAGAGCCTCAAGGGCGGGCCGCTGCGCGACTTCTCCGACCGGATCCGCCAGCAGGAGAAGGCGGACGGTGCGATCGTGGCGTCGCGCGACGACGGGCGCGCGTTCCTCGTCGTCAACTTCGGCGAGTCGCTGGTCGCGCGCGGGCTCGACGCGGTGCAGGTCGTGGGCGAGCTCGGGAAGCACATCGGCGGCGGCGGCGGAGGCAAGCCGACGCTCGCCGAGGCCGGTGGGAAGAACCCCGACGGCATCGCCGACGCGCTCGCTGCCGCGAAAGAGCTCGTCGCTCCGTGAAGATGACCGGGTGAAGATGCCGGCGTGAAGACGGCGTGAAGGTCATGGCGCTCGACTACGGCTCGGCGCGGACCGGCGTCGCCGTCTCCGATCCGACCGGGACGGTCGCGCGGCCGCTCGGCGTCGTCGAGCAGGCGGGCGCCGAGAGCGGGCTCGCCGAGCTGGCGCGTCTCGTGCGCGACGAGGGCGCCGAGCGCATCGTCGTCGGGCTGCCGCTGACGATGCGCGGCACGCGCGGCGAGCAGGTGGTCGAGACCGAGCGCTTCGTCGAATCGCTGCGCGGCGTGCTCGACGTTCCCGTCGAGCTCTTCGACGAGCGGTTCACGACCGACCTCGCGCAGCGAACGCCCCACGCGGCAGCGGCCGTGGATGCGCTCGCGGCCGCGCATCTCCTCTCCGACTGGCTCGAGCGGTGGAACCGGGCGGCGGGCTGAGGCCGCAGCAGCCGTCGCGGCGGCGGATCCTCGTCCGTCGCTCCGTGGCGATCGCCGCGGTCCTCCTCGTGGCCGGCGCGGTCGCGGCTGCGTTCACGCTGCGCGGCTCCTCGAACGCGGCGCCGCCGCCGACCACCACCATCCGCGAGAAGCGGCAGTTCAGGATCGTCTTCCCGGAGGGATTCACGCGCCTGGCCATGGCGGCCCGCGTACAGGTCGTGGCGAAGATCGCGACGCGCGAGTCGCGCCGCAAGGTCAGGCTCTCGCGGACGGCGTACCTCGCCGCGACCGCCAAGCCCCGCGCGATCCCGGGCTTCGGCCCCAAGAAGCTGGCTCTCGAAGGCTTCCTCTTTCCGGACACGTACAACTTCGATCGCACCTCAACGTCCGCCCAGCTCGTGAACGAGCAGCTGCAGGAGTTCGCCGGGAAGTGGAAGACGGTCGATCTCTCGTACGCACGCAGCAAGAACCTCACGCCGTACGACGTGCTGACCATCGCCTCGATGATCGAGGGCGAGGTGCAGGTGCCGAAGGAGCGGCCGCTCGTCGCAGCGGTGATCTACAACCGGCTGCATCTCCACATGCCGCTCGGGATCGACGCGACGCTCCGCTACGGACTTCACATCCCGCCGACGCAGTCGTTGACGGAGTCGGAGATCCACAGCGACAACCGCTACAACACGCGGTTCACACCCGGACTGCCGCCGACGCCGATCAACAACCCCGGCCTCGCGGCGATCGACGCGGCGGCGCACCCGGCGCACGTCGACTACCTCTACTTCGTGCGGAAGCCCGACCACGTGCATCACTTCTTCACCGCGAGCTTCCAGGCGTTCCAGAACTACCTCGCCGCGCACGGCTACGGATGATCACCGCCGAGACGCGCCTCGTCGCGTTGCTCGGTCATCCCGTCGCGCACTCGCTCTCGCCGCGGATGCAGAACGCGGCGTTCGCCGCGCGCGCGCTCGACTGGGCCTATGTCGCGCTCGACGTCGAACCCTCGCGCCTCGGCGACGCGGTTCGCGGTCTCGAGGCGGCCGGATTCGTCGGCGCGAACGTCACCGCGCCGCACAAGCTCGCCGCCGCCCGGCTCTGCGACGAGGCAGACGCCGAGTCGGTGAACACGCTCGTGTTCGAGGACGGACGCATCGTCGGCA